>JAXIPC010000242.1:0-28848 GCA_045403135.1 Gemmatimonadales bacterium
ACGCCGCCCTGCATCAGCGGCGCGGTGATCATGAAAATGATCAGCAGCACGAACGCGACGTCTACCAGCGATGTGACGTTGATGTCCGCCGTCGGCGAGAGCCGTTTCCTCCGTCCCAGTCCCCCCGTGAGTGACATGCTAGAGCAGCCCTTCCCTGGCCATCCACCCTACCAGCACGTTGCCGAATCCTTCCAGCTCAGACTCGAATTCCGACACCTTGTTGGCGAAATAGTTGTAAGCCATCAGCGCCGGAATCGCGGCCGCGAGGCCCGCCACCGTGGTTACCAGAGCCTCGGCCACGCCCGGCGCAACGGCGGCAAGATTGCCGGATCCACCCTTGGAGATGCCTATGAAGGCGTCCATGACACCGAGCACGGTGCCGAGGAGCCCGAGGAGCGGGCTCACGGCGCCGATGGTCGCCAGCCAGGTGACGTAATGGGCGGCCTCGTCCCGCCCTGCGGAAACGTCCTTCCCCAGCACCATCTTCAGCGCTTCCAATTGGGTGGGCGAGAGCGCGCCGTGCCCAGTGCCTCCCTCCTTCATCACCCCCGGCTGGAGCTGCTGGTAAAAGGTGAGCCCTTCGCGGAACAGTCGGTTGAAGGGCGACGGGGGCAGCTTCATCGCGCCACGGTAGGCGTCCAGCAGCCTCGGGGAGCGACCCAGCTCCGCGAAGAAACGCTTCGACTGTTTGCGAAGCCGGCGGAACTGCCAACTCTTGATGCCGATGAGGAACCACGAGACGAGCGAGAAAACCATCGTGATGCCGAGGACCGTCATCGTCTCGGGGCTCGAGGTCAGCACGAGCTCCCAGGGAGTGGACGGGATCGGCGAGGCGGTCTGGAGAATCATCATCCCGGTAAGATAGAGGTGTCACCCCTCGTCAAAAACGGCTCGCCCCGCACCATCGAAGCCGACAGTGCGGGGCAAGACGCGCCACGGAGCCCGGCTGGATCAGCTCGGGAGCTTGGCCACCTGCTTGACGCGTGTGCCGGGCTTGATATCCGGCGAGACGACGTTGAGCACCTTGACGGTCGCGGTGCGGCCCCGCACATGGACCACCTGCAGCACCGCCATCAGCTCGTCCATCGCATTCGCCTCGGTTTGTTCCTGGGGACCGGGAGTGCGGCGGGCCTGGAAGAGATCGCCCGGAGCGACGCCTGCGGTGCGCCCGATGTCGATGAACAGCACTTCCTGCGGATGGCGCAGATCCCGCGGATCCCGTGGTATCAAGACCCGCCCTTCGAGGCCGTCGGCGACCGACACGTACGAGACTGCACCGGGGTCCGAGAATTTCTCCGCGGGCATGAGCGACTGGCCGTTGCGGATGGGGCCGTACACGGCAACCACGTCACCGATGGTCTGGTCTCCGTTCTGGCCGGTGACCCGGATCAGGCCCGTCGGAATCACGATTTCACCGTATCCAACCGGACCCTCCCGCCGTTCGACAGCGACCAACGTGTCGCCTATGGAATAGCTGGCGCCCTCGGGGGGACGCATGCCGACCACGGTGAATCCCTGGACCGCCACGCGGGTGCGCCCGCTCTCGATTTGCTCCGGCGTGACCGGACCCAGGAGCATGCCCCAGGGGAGGCTGTCTCCCTCGGTCAGGAATCCGGAGGAAAAGAACTCACCCGCGCGGAGCGGATGGAACCGCACTTCACGGTACGTCGTGAAGGCGTTCTGCGCCGATACCTTTTTGCGCCGGAAGAGATCCATCCCGGGGCCAAGGTACTGCTCCTCCGTGGGGGGCAACACCGTGATGCCCGAGTCCGGGGCAGGTGCAGCCGGCGGTGCCGGCGTATCGGCGGCCGGCACCGCGGGCTGGCCCGGGACGCCTTCCAGCTTCAGCACCTCGCCGGGATAGATCCAATGCGGATTCTCCACGACGTCGGTGTTGAGCCGGTAGATCTGCGGCCAGAGGAAAGGATCGCTGAGGTAGGTCCGCGCGATGTCCCAGAGGGTATCGCCCTTCTTTACCGTATGAGATGTTGGCTTGGCGCCCTGCGCCAACGCCGGGGCGCTGAGCCCCAGCGTCAGCAGGAGAGAGAGACTAGAACGGGAGATCGTCATCCTCGGCATCGAGAGCCTCCGGGAAGTCGGCGAACGGCTCGTCCTTGGCACCGGGCTTTGCCGCGACCGCCCCCGCCGCAGCTTTCGGTGCGGAGTAGGACTCGCCGCCATCGCCTTTGCCGGACAAGAGAATCAGCTCGCGAGCGTTGATCTCCGTCGTGTAGCGGGTCTGGCCCTCTTTGTCTTGCCAGCTCCGATACTCAATGCTGCCTTCGACGTAGACCTTGTCGCCCTTCTTACAATAGCGCTCCGCGATGTCAGCAAGATTTGAGCCCTTATTGTTCCACAGCACGATCTTGTGCCACTCGGTCTTTTCTTGCTTGTCTCCAGACGCCCCCTTCCACTGCCGGCTGGTGGCCAGTGAGAGATTGGCCACCCGGCCACCGTTCGAGGTGCTGCGCACTTCGGGGTCTGCGCCCAGGTTACCGATCAACTGCGCGCGATTGAGACTGCGGGCCATGGAATCCTCCTCACACGGGAAAATCTGCGGGCTAGACTGCGGGACTCGTCCATCCTATCAGCGCCCTAAGTACTTCCACCAACCAAACATACGCTCCGGGTTCCAGATTACCGCAGGGCCCCGAGCGGCGCGCGCAACACCAGGGCATCCTCCAGCGGATTTCGATAATAATCGGGTCTGAGCCCCACTGGCCTGAATCCGAATCCCTGATACAGGGAGAGCGCCTCCGCGTTCGATTGCCGTACCTCGAGGTAGGCCTCACGAACCCCTGCCGTCGCTACTGCGGCGAGTGCCTCCTCGAGGAGACAGCGCGCAATTCCTCGCCGACGGCAGCTCGGCAGGACGGCAAGATTCAGGATTTCCGCTTCCTCGCCAGAGATCCGCGCCATCACGTATCCCACCGCAGCCCCCCCGAATTCAGCCACAAACGCGCGGGCCGTTTCATACTGAATCGTTTCGCGAAGCCCTGCGAAGGTCCACGGATCGCTGAAACACTCGCGCTCTATGGCCGCGAGTGCAGAGATATCAGCCGCGGCTGCGGGACGAATCTGGTAGGGCTCGGCCATGAACCGCTTCCCAGCGCACCTGCGCTTCCGCCGGGCGCCCGTAGGTTGGTTCCCAATCGTCGAGCTCGCGCACCTTGAGCGCCCCGCCATCCACGCCGATCAGCGACAGCAGCGCCGTGGCGGACGGAAGGCTGGCCACCCCGCGGACCACCGGCACCGCGAACTGGTCCGCGAGACGGTCGACGACCTTCTCGGGCGCATCGGCAAGGACCAGGTCGGGCGCCTGGCCATGGAGCGATTCCGGTGTTGCGAGTGCCGGGGATCTGAGTGTTTCCACGCTGCGCGGCAGATCGAGGCGATAGCTCGCCGCGTACAGCTCGCCTCGCAGCGCGGAGGTCACCACCAGCACCCGGGTGCCACGCGGCGGCGCCACGCCGACGGCGCGAATCATCAGGGTGGATGCGGTCCAGACCTCGAGGCCGGGACGGGAGCGCGCCAAGGCCTTCACCGCCGCCGCGCCGACCCTAAGGCCGGTGAAACTCCCCGGGCCATCCGCCATGGCGAGGGCATCCACCGCGGACAGGTCGATCCCGCCTTCCGCGAGCAGCTCTTCCATCAAGGGCAGCAGCGCCGCGGCGTGACGGCGCGCGCCCTCGAGGCGCCGCTCCACCGGGGGTGCATCGGGCCGGCCCAATGCAACGCAGAGGCGGTCGGTGGCCGTTTCCAGGGCCAGTCGGATCATGCGATGTCGACCCGGCGCACGCCGGGGTTCGGCGTGTGGGCCAGCGTAACCCGCCGGGAGGGCCGGGGCGCCCACTCCCCCGCCCGCTCCGGCCATTCGATGAGCAGTGCCGAGCCGTGCTGCAGCGTGTCCCAGTCGAGGTCACGGGCCTCGTCGAATCGTTTCAGGCGGTAGCAGTCCACATGATACACCGGACCGCGGACGCCGTCATAATGGTGCACCAGCGCAAAGGACGGACTCGTGGCCGTCACGCCGGCGCCGAGCCCGCGCACCAGCGCTTGCGCGAAGGTCGTCTTGCCGGCGCCGAGATCGCCCTCGAGCCACACCACCGCCCCAGGCCCGAGCCCGGCCCCCATTTCGAAGCCCAGCGCGCGGAGCGCCGGCTCGTCCAGCAGGGCCGTCACACCCGGCGGCGGAACGGCCGCGCCGGGGCGCTGCGGCGCACGTCCGGCGCCGCATGGGCCCGGAGGTCGTTCAGCTGGTCCCGAAGCATGGCCGCGAGCTCGAACTCGAGGTTCGCCGCCGCCTGTTTCATCTGCTTTTCGAGCGCCGTCATGGCCGCTGCGCGTTGCTTCGGATCGTGGAGGTCAGGGGCGACCGACGACCGGCGCGCGGCGGCCGCGGCGGCGCCCGCAGTGCGCGCGTCCGCAACGTGGGTCGAGAGCCGCACCTCGGCCGTGGACTTCACGATCGACACCGGGGTGGCACCATGCTCGATATTGTACGCCTGCTGGATGGCGCGGCGGCGGTCCATCTCCGCGAGGGCACGTTCCATCGAGCCGGTCCGCCGGTCGGCGTAGAGAATCGCGACGCCGTGGAGGTTTCGCGCCGCCCGCCCAACGGTCTGAATGAGCGAGCGGTCGGAGCGGAGAAAGCCCTCCTGGTCGGCGTCGAGAATGGCGACCAGGGACACCTCCGGCAGGTCGAGCCCTTCGCGCAGCAGGTTGATGCCCACCAGGACGTCGAACTCGCCCAGCCGGAGGCCGCGGAGAATCTCCACCCGCTCGATCGCGTCGATGTCGGAGTGGAGGTACCTGACCCGCACGCCGTGTTGCTGCAGGTAGTCGGTCAGATCCTCCGACATGCGCTTGGTCAGGGTCGTCACCAGGACGCGCTCCCGCCGGGCCTCGCGGAGCCGGATCTCGTTGAGCAGGTCGTCAACTTGTCCCTTGACCGGCCGGACCGACACCTCAGGGTCCACCAGGAAGGTAGGTCGGATGATCTGCTCGACCACCGCGCCCTCGGAGAGTTTGAGCTCGTACTCCCCCGGGGTGGCGGACACCGTGATCATCCGCGGCACCAGCTCCATGAACTCCTCGAAGCGGAGCGGACGGTTGTCGAGGGCGGAGGGCAGCCGGAAGCCGTATTCCACCAGCGTCGTCTTGCGGGCCCGGTCGCCGTGGAACATTCCCCCGATCTGGGGGATCGACACATGCGATTCGTCCACCACCGCCAGGTAGTCGCTGGGGAAGTAGTCCAGCAAACACGCGGGCCGCTCTCCCTGCGCACGGGCGGTCAGGTGCCGGGAATAATTCTCGATGCCCGGACAGGTGCCGATCTCCAGCAGCATCTCGACGTCGAAGTGGGTACGGGACTCCAGCCGTTGCGCCTCCAGCAGCTTGCCCGCCGTGCGGAGCTCGGCCAGACAGACCGCGAGCTCGTCCCGGATGAGCCGGACCGCGCGCTCGATCGCGGGCCGCTCGGTGACGAAATGCTTGGCCGGGTAAACGGCGCATTGCTCCAGCCGGGCGATGGTATTCCCGGTGAGCGGATCGATCTTGGAGATCCGCTCGATTTGGTCGCCCCAGAGCTCCACCCGCACCGCCTGCTCCTCGTACGCCGGGTAGACCTCAATCGTGTCGCCCCGGACCCGGAAGGTGCCCGGCTCGAACGACACGTCGTTCCGCATGTACTGGATCGCGACCAGATCCCCGAGAATGGCGTCGCGCCCGCGGGCCTCGCCGGCGCGCAGAGTGAACATCATGCTCCGGTAGGTGGCCGGGTCGCCCAGGCCGTAGATTGCGCTCACCGTGGCCACGATCACCACGTCTTCGCGTTCCATGAGGCTCGAGGTGGCCCGGAGCCGCAGGGCCTCGATGTCCTCGTTGATCGAGGCGTCCTTCTCGATGTACACGTCGGTGGCCGGAACGTAGGCCTCCGGCTGGTAATAGTCGTAGTAGGAAACGAAATACTCCACCGCGTTCCCGGGCAGAAACTGTTTCAGCTCCCCGTAGAGCTGGGCCGCGAGGGTCTTGTTGTGGGAGAGCACCAGTGTTGGACGACCGTACTCGGCGATGACATGGGCCAGCGTCATCGTCTTGCCCGAGCCGGTGACGCCAAGCAGGGTCTGGTATCGGTCGCCGCGATGGAGCCCCCGGGAGAGCTCGGCGATGGCGCGGGGCTGGTCGCCCGCGGGGGTGAAGGGGGCGATGACTTCGAAGGATGCCATCAAGCCAAAATAGCGGTTTCGGGGTTTCTTCGGTACCGGGAAGCCCGGGCCGCTTACTCCATGGCCAGGAGTGCTTTCCAGAAATCGGCGCTTACCGGCATCACCGAAAGCCGGGAGATGCGTACCAGCGCGAAGTCGGCAAATCGCCGATCCGCCTTGACGGCCGCGAGGGAGACCGGCTTCCGCAGTGCCCGCACCGGCTCCAGCTCCACGACCACCAGGCGGGGGTCGCCGAGCTTGGGATCGGGGCGGGGATCGCCCGCGATCCGGGCGAGGCCGACGATCGCCTTCTCGGCACCGGTGTGATACACGAACGCCTGATCACCCTTGCGCATGGTCCGGAGGTGCCCGAGCGCAACGGGGTTGGAGACGCCGTCCCAGGTGGTTCGTTTATCGCGGACCAGGTCGTCGAACGAATACGTCGACGGCTCGGTCTTGAGGAGCCAGGAGTTGCCCATGGCCTAATGTAGCTCGCGGGTCGTTGGGGAAAAGGTACAGGAATGGCAAGTCGCCTCAGGGAGTCGCGGGCGCTTCCCTACGGTCCACGCTCGCCA
The DNA here is from genome assembly GCA_045403135.1 of Gemmatimonadales bacterium. Lineage (GTDB taxonomy): Bacteria > Gemmatimonadota > Gemmatimonadetes > Gemmatimonadales > GWC2-71-9 > JABFSM01. Next base: position 6,782 of record JAXIPC010000242.1, read on the forward strand.
CCCCTTTCACCCGGCGCACCGCCTTCAGGACTTTGGCCAGGTGCGGCAGGTTGTCCACCTCGACGAACACCGTGCCGAAGGCGCCGCCGTCCTTGGTGTGGAGGTCGGCGCCGCGAATGTTGGTGCCGGTGGCGCTGATGGCCTGCAGAATGTCGGCATAGAGCCCACGCCGGTCCTCGGCGTTCACCAGCAGACGCACCGCGAACGACTCGCCCTCCTGCTCCTGCCAATCGATCTCCACCCGGCGGTCGCCGGCGGACAGCGTGAGCAGGTTGGGACAGTCGGCCCGGTGGATCGAGATGCCGCGCCCCTGGGTGACGTAGCCCACCACCGAGTCGCCCGGCACCGGCTGGCAACACTGGGCGTAGCGAACCAGCAGACCATCCACGCCCTGGATCTTGATGCCGCGGCCCAGCCTGATCCGGTTGAGCATACGCCCGAAGACGGTGGGCTTCGGCTCGACCAGCTCCTCCTGAGATGCCTCCGGATACAGCGCGCGCACCACCTGGCCGAGCGCCAGGTCTCCCCGCCCCACCGCCGCCTCGAGCGCGATGCCGTCTTCCATGTTGACCAGCGGTGCGGCCTTGTTGAGCATGGCCGCATCCGGCATGGCCAGCCTTCGTCGCTTCATTTCGCGCTGCAGGATCTCCCGGCCGAGCTGGCTCGAGACCGTTTCCTCCTCGTGGCGAACCCACTGCTTGATCTTGTGCCGGGCCCGTCCGGTCCGGACGTGGGAGAGCCAGTCCCGGCTCGGTTTGGCCGAGGGGTTGGTGAGGATCTCGATCGCATCCCCGTTCTTGAGCTCCCGGTGCAAGGGCGCGATCCGCCCGTTGATCTTGGCGCCCTGGCAGTGCACGCCGACTTCGGTGTGGACGTGGAACGCGAAGTCGATCGCAGTCGCTCCTTTGGGAAGCCGCTTCACGTCCCCCTGCGGCGTGAATACGAAGATCTCGTCCTGGTAGAGGTCGACCTTGAGAAACTCGAGGAACTCCTCGGGCGAATGGGTATCCTGCTGGAGCTCGAGCAGCTGCCGGAACCAGCCGAAATGCTGGTCCAGCTCATCGGGGCGGTTGCGCTCCCGCTTATACAGCCAGTGCGCCGCGATGCCGTATTCGGCGGTGCGGTGCATCTCCTTGGTGCGGATCTGGATCTCGTAGAGCTGGCCGTTGGGCCCGAAGATCGTGGTGTGGAGAGATTGGTACCCATTCGACTTGGGCGACGCGATGTAGTCCTTGAACCGCTCCTGGAGCGGCGTCCACTTGTGATGGATGATGCCCAGCACGTGGTAGCAGTCCGGCACGGTGGGGACGATGACGCGGAGCGCCATCATGTCATAGATCGCCTCGAACGGTGTGTTCCGCTTGCGCATCTTCTGCCAGATCGACCAGAGATGCTTGGGCCGCCCACCTACGTCGACGTCGGCGATCTCGGCCCGGCGGAGCTCCTGTTCCACCGGACCCTGGAGCGCCGCCACCATCTCCTCCCGCTCGGCTCGCTTGGCCGCGACCTGCCCGGACAGCGAGGCATATTCCTCCGGCTCGAGGAACCGGAACGCCAGGTCTTCCAGCTCGGCCTTGACCCCGGCCATGCCGAAGCGATGGGCGAGAGGAGCGTAGATCTCCCGCGTCTCGGTGGCGATCCGGGCCCGCTTCTCGGGGGGGAGATGCTCCAGCGTCCGCATGTTGTGCAGCCGGTCCGCCAGCTTGATGATGATGACCCGAGCGTCCTTGGCGATCGACAGCAGCAGCTTCCGGTAGTTCTCGACCTGCTCTTCCGCGGTGGAGCGGAAGGTCAGGTGGGCGATCTTGGTGAGGCCGTCCACCAGGCCCGCCACCTCGGGGCCGAACTCCTTGGCCACGTCCTCGTCGCGCACGTCGGCGTCCTCCACAACATCGTGGAGCAGGGCGGCGACGATCGAGGTCGAGTCGAGGAACTGGCCGATCAGGATGGTGGCCACGGCGATACTGTGGGAGACGAACTCCTCGCCGCTCATCCGCTTCTGGCCCCGGTGGGCGCTCGCGCTGTAGCGCAGCGCACGGTCGATCAGCTCGAGATCGAGCCGGTCGGCGTGCCGCTCCAGCGCGGCCCGGAAATCGGGGGCAAGGTCCAGCAGCGTTTCGTTCACAGCAATCCCCGGGTCGCAAAGCTCGTGAAGCGGTCGCCCGCCACGATCACATGGTCGTACACCGGCATGTCCAGCAGCTCACCGGCCGCCACCAGCTGGCGGGTGACGGCCTGGTCGTCCGCCGAGGGGGTCGGATCCCCGCTCGGATGGTTGTGGACCAGAATGATTCCCGCCGCCGCCTCGGCGATGGCCGCGCGGAACACTTCGCGCGGATGCACCAGCGAGCTGTTGAGCAGCCCCCGGGTGATGAGTACGTCCCGCGTCACCTGGCTTTGGCTGTCCAGCGCCAGGAGGTGGAACTCCTCCACCGCCAAATCGCGGAGTCGGGGTCCCACGATCCGCATCACGTCTTCGGGGGAGCGAATGCGGGGCAAGGCCGGCCGGGACTCCCGAGCCAGGCGGGCACCCAACTCGAGCGCCGCCAGGAGCCGGGCCCCCTTGGCCGGGCCCACCCCGGATGTGCGGAGCACTTCTCCCGGCGGGCGGGCAGCCAGCCGCCGGAGCGATCCCTCGGTCGGGGCCAGCAACTGGGCGGCGACCTCGAGCGCGCTTTTCCCCCCTCCCCCTGTCCCTAACACAATGGCCAATAGCTCAGAGAGGGTCAATGCTTGTACCCCGTGGGCCCAGAGGCGCTCACGGGGGCGTTCGGTGTTCGGGTGCTCCGAGGTAACCGGCGGGGATAGGGTGGCAGGGGCGGCCATGGCCGCAGAATAGGGTTGCCGGAGCCGCGCCGGAGGGCCGGAAAGCCGCGAGGCAGGGCGAAAGGAGGGGTGTCAGGCCCCGGACGACGCTTTGCCTTTGCTCCACAATATCACCCAGGCGCCCAGACGGCCTCGAATCTCTTGCCATCGCGGGGAGCTTCAGCCACCGGCCACAGGAGTTTCTCCAGTGTGGGTATCACCGCTCTGAGGTCCTCGGGAGCCGAACGCAACGCGCTCTTCGAGACAAACGCCCGGCGTCCTGCAAGACGCCCACGTAACTCCAGGCTCGTTTGCCGATCCGCGAAGAGTCCATGACTACTCGCCGTACATTTCGGTGATGAGACGCCGAAGCGCCGCGGAGTCCGCATCGGGCAGCCGGTCGATCTTCCGTCCGAGCCGGGACTTGCTGATGGTGCGGACCTGATCCACGGCAACCTCGGCCGGCTGTCGCCCGCAGCGGACCTGGAGGCGCGAGCGCCAGGAGGGGTGAAGCCGAGTGGTGAGCGGGCAGACGGTGATGGTCTCTAGGCGCTCATTGAGCTCGTCGAGGCTTACGATCACCGCTGGCCGCGTCTTGGCTATCTCTGAGCCTCGCGCCGAGTCGAGAGTGGCCCAGCGGATCTCGTAGCGCTTCACCCTCGGTTACTCCGGGGCCGGCCTGGCTTGTAGCGCGTCCTCGACTCGGCGACCCGACGCGCTTTGCCAGGCTCCCAGGGGATCTGGTCGAGGCCGTCGGCGCTTAGCGCATCCCAATCGCTCCAGTCTTCCCCACTCGCTGCCATGGCGCTCGCAGTTTCCTGCCACGAGAGCTTGGGAACCGCGGGTCCGATGGGCCGAAGCAGGATTCCGTCGCTGCGCTCCTCCATGATCACCGTGTCCCCGATCTGGTAGCGCTTGAGGGACTCGGCGGGCAAGCGCACGCCTCGAGAGTTGCCGATGCGGGTGATCTTAAGCTCGCGGGAGGTCATGTAATTACTGTAATTACACTACGGAATCTTGCCAATTCCCGCGCCGAGGGGTCTGTGGTTTCCGAGGGCGGGATGCGGGCGCCTGACTGGACGCGCGCTCGGCGACGATGGGTTTGAGTAGATCGGAGGCGGGTTCGTCGGTGGGGTCCTGGGGAGGTCGCCGCGTTTCTCCCTCTTACCTCTCACACCCCCGCCCCATGGCACTTCTTGTACTTCCGCCCCGACCCGCACGGGCAGGGCTCGTTCCGGCCCACCGTGGGCAACCCGCTTGACGAAGGCCCCAGCCGGCCCATCGACGTGTCCACTCGCCGCGGTGGCGGCGGGGCGCCCATCGGACCCGTGCTGGTCCGGGTCGAGCCGGCAAACAGCTCGTCGGTTCCGGTGCGTGGCGTGGGAATTGGCGGAGGCGGCGGCGCCTGCCGGGGCGGCTCAGCGCTGACCTGGATTTTGAGGTACCGCTCGGTGAAGGTGGAATGGATGTCCCGCATCAGGTCCTCGAACATCTCGTAGGCTTCCTTCTTGTACTCCACCAGCGGGTCCTTCTGGCCGTAGGCGCGGTACTGGATGGCGTTCCGCAGCAGGTCGAGATCGTAGAGGTGATCCTTCCACTTCTCGTCGATCACCGCCAGCGTCACCTGGGACAGCACCTGCTGGTCTACGTCAGCGATGCCGATGCCCTTCCCGAACTCGTGGAGGTAGTCCACCTTGCGGTGAAACGCGGCTTCCCCCTCGGCGATGGCTGCCTTGATCATCGCGGCCAGATCGGGCGCCTGCACCCGATCGGTGAGCGCCTCCGGCGTCACCAGGAACTGCAGGGTGAGCGCGTCGACCAGCCCCTTGCGATCCCAATCTTCCGGGCGCTCCGCCTCTTCGAGGAACTTGCGAACCGCGTGCTCCAGCGCGCGGCTGATCATCTGGCGGGCTTCCGCTTTGAGCTCCTCGCCCCGCTCCAGCGCGAACAGCCGGAGCGAATAGGCCACCTCCCGCTGCTGGTTCATCACGTCGTCGTACTCCAGCAGCCGCTTCCGCTGCTGGAAATTCTGGAGCTCGACCCGCTTCTGGGCCGACTCGATGGCCACCATCACCAGCTTGCCGGTGATGACCTCGCCCTCTTCCGCGCCGGTCCGGTCCATGTACCGCGCGATGCGGTCCGAGCCGAACAGCCGCATCAGGTCGTCTTCCAGCGACAGGAAGAAGAGGGAGGCGCCCGGATCGCCCTGGCGCCCGGCCCGGCCGCGGAGCTGGCGGTCGATCCGCCGTGACTCGTGCCGCTCGGTGCCCAGGATCTGGAGGCCGGCTTCCGGCATCGTCAGATCAAGATCTTTGCCGAGCTTGATGTCGGTGCCGCGGCCGGCCATGTTGGTCGCGATCGTGATCGCGGCCTTCTGCCCCGCACCCGCCACGATCTCCGCCTCGCGCTCGTGGTACTTCGCGTTGAGCACCTCGTGGGTGAGGCCCCGCCGCTTGAGCATCTTGGAGAGCGTTTCCGACACGTCCACCGACGTGGTGCCGATGAGAATCGGCAGCCCCAGGCCATGCAGCCGCTCGATCTCATCGAGCACCGCGTTGAACTTTTCCCGCCGGGTCTTGTAGATCCGGTCGGTGTGGTCGGTGCGCCGGATCGGCTTGTTGGTGGGGATGACTGCCACTTCGAGGCCGTAGATCGAGTAGAACTCCGATTCCTCGGTTTCCGCCGTGCCGGTCATGCCGGCCAGTTTGTCGAACATCCGGAAGTAGTTCTGGATGGTGATCGTGGCGAGCGTCTGGGTCTCGCCCTTGATCTGGACCGCTTCCTTGGCCTCCACCGCCTGGTGCAGGCCATCCGACCACCGCCGCCCCGCCAGCACCCGGCCGGTAAACTCGTCCACGATGAGCACCTGGTTGTCCTGCACCAGGTAATCGACGTCCTTTTCGTAGAGCGAGTGGGCCTGCAGCAGCTTGTGGATGATGTGCAGCTTCTCGCTCTTGATGGCATAGTCGGATTCGACCTGTTGCCGCGCCGCCCGCTTTTCCGGAATGCCGAGGCTGGGGTCCTTCTCGATCTGGTGAACCACCTCGGAAATGTCGGGCACCAGGAACATCTCTGGATCGTCCGGAGACAGCGCCGCCGCCCCGCGGTCGGTCAAGTGCACCGAGTGGCCCTTCTCGTCGAGAACGTAGTAGAGCACATCCTCGAGACTGCGCATGCGCTGCTGCCGGGTCGGCAGCTTGCGGTCCGCGATGTAGTCCAGCTCGGCCCGCTGTACCAGCTGCTTGACGCCCGTCTCGTTGAGCATTTTGAGCAGCTTCTTGTTCTTCGGCATGCCGAGCTGGGCCTGAAACAGCTTGTACCCGACTTCTTCCTTCTTCTTCTCGTCGGGGAGCAGCGGCTCGGCTTCCGCCATGAGCTGGTTGACCACGGCGGTCTGGTTGCGGACCAGGTCGGCCACCGGGCGGTTGAAAATGGTGTACTTCTCGTCGCCCTCGTTGCCCACCGGACCGCTGATGATGAGCGGGGTACGGGCCTCGTCGATCAGGATGGAATCGACCTCGTCCACGATGGCGTAGGCATGCTGGCGCTGGACCCGCTGATCCAGGGAGAACACCATGTTGTCGCGGAGGTAGTCGAAGCCGAACTCGTTGTTGGTGCCGTAGGTGATGTCGGCGTTGTAGGCGTCCCGCCGCGCCGGGGAGGACGGCTCGGTGTCGTCGATGCACCCGACGGTCAGACCCAGATACGTGTAGACGTGCCCCATCCACTGCGAATCGCGCCGCGCCAGGTAGTTGTTGACGGTGACCAGATGCGCGCCGCGGCCGGCCAGGGCATTGAGATACAGCGGCAGCGTGGCGACCAGAGTCTTGCCTTCACCGGTAGCCATCTCCGCGATCCGCCCGCGGTGCAGCTCGATCCCGCCGATCAGCTGTACGTCATAGGGCACCATGTCCCAGACCAGGTCGTGCCCGGTGACCATCACCGTGGTGCCGAGGAGCCGGCGCGCCGCCTCGCGCACCGTCGCGAAGGCTTCCGGCAGCAGCTCATCGAGGACCACCCCGAGCGCCTTCTTGTACTCCGCCTCGATGGTGTGGGCACGCTCCTCGAGCTTCTGTCGCTCGGCCGGATCCTCGCAATCGTGCTTGGCCCGGCGGACCTCTTCCATCTCGGCCTTGAGCGCCCCGCTCTTCTCGGCGATCAGGGCCCGGAACCGGTCGGTCTGCCCTTTGAGGTCGTCCTCGGACAGGGCGGACAACCGCTTCTCGTGCTCATGGATTTGAAGCACGACGGGCATGAGGCGCTTGACCTCGCGGTCCTGCCGGCTTCCGAATACCCGCTCCAGGAGTTTCTTGATCATCGGTTCCTAGGTTCCTTCGTCCTGATACAGCCGGTGCGCGGCGATGTACTCCGCCACCGCGTCCGGCACCCAATAGCGAATCGATCGGCCCTCGCGAACCCGGGCGCGGATATCCGTCGACGAGACATCCACCCGCGGCACCGGATGCGCGCCACCCTCCCCGGCGCGGGAAAACACCTCCACCCGGACCAGACCGCGAATAGTCTCGGACTGGTGCCAACGCGGCAGCTCCTCCGCGGCGTCGACTCCGAGGAGCAGCACCAGCTCGGTGTCGCGCTGCTCGGCGTGGAACGCCCGCAGCGTGTCCACCGTGTAGGAGGGCCCCGCCCTGCCCAGCTCGGCCCGGCTGGCGGTAAGGCACGGGTTCCCCTGCACCGCCAGCTCGACCATGGCGGCACGGTCTTCCGCGGTCGCAGAGTGCCCGCTCCGCTTGAGCGGCTGGCGCGCCGCCACCACGAGCCGGACTTCGTCCAGCTCGAGCGACTCGGCAAGCGCGGTGGCCGCCAGGAGGTGGCCGTGATGGACTGGATCGAACGAGCCGCCGAAGATACCGATTCGCACGCTATGGCTTCTCCGGCACCCCGGTCCCGCCCGCCGGCGCCGCGGGGCAAAGCCGACGCGGGCCGGCCGGATCGGGATGATACTGGGCGATGTACGCGCAAGTTTCCTTGACGTCCTCGACGTAGCCCACGCGCTGATAGGACCGGAGCAGGTGCTCGAGCGCCCCCGGCACCACCGCCGAGCGGGGATAGGCCGCGATGAGACCGCGAAACATCAGGATGGCCGAGTCGTCCGCCTTGTACTTGAAGTAGAAGAGCGCGTTTTTGTACTCCTTCGCGGCGAACTTTTCTCCCAATTCGGCCAGCCGGAGACCGGCCCGCGCGGCCGCCGGCGTGTTAGGGTACCGGGTCATCGCCTCCTGGTACACCGCCCGGGCCGTCTCTCCATACGTCGGATCCAGCTCGGCGCGGCGCCAGAGATCGGCGTACGCGTCGCCGGCCCGGAGCAGGGCATCCGGGGCCATCGGGTCTTCGGGGCGCTCATCGGCCACCCGCCGGAATTCGCGCACCGCCTGGAGATGGCTGCCCTGAACGAAGAGGATCTCGCCCAGGAAGAAGTGCATCTTCAGGTAGCGCGCGTCGGTCGAGGGAATGAGCGGCGCGGCGCGATCGAAGTATTTTTGCGCCTGCCCCCACTTGCCGCGGTTGAACGCCTGCTCCGCGAGATTGAGCAGCGAATCGGCCGACGCCGGTCCCGGCACCGCCGGCGCGGGAGTGCTGTCCGCGCGGCGGCGGCCGCAGGCCACGACCAGGGCCAGCACGAGCCACAGACTCAGGCGACGCAGATTCGTCAATGCAGACCCTCCAGCGCGGGCGGCGAAGCGCCGCCCAGCGCATTGAGCTTTTCCGCGGCCAGTTTCGTCAGCGAATCCGGCACGCCGGTGGCCGACACCACCGTCTGATAGGCGATGGCCGCGCCGAGCACATCTCCCTGGTTCAGGCGGGCATCGCCCAAGCCGATCTGGGCGCGCCACCCAGACGGAGAGGCGGCCGCCGCCGCGATGGCCGCCTCGAACCAGCGCTCCGCCGTTTCCGCCTGCTCACCCGCGAGTGCATCGAGGCCCAGCCGGAGCGCGCAGGCGCTCACCCCGTCCGACGCGGTGGCGCGAAGGCCCGGGTCCCGGGTTCGCCGCAACACTGCGCGAAGCGTCCGCGTGGCGGTCTCGCAGGCCGTGACGACCCGTTGGGCGCCGCCATAGGCAACCAGCAGCGAGTCGACTGTCCGGCTGTCGGAGGCAGAAGCCAGCGCCGCCGGCAGCGCACCGAGCGCCTCCGCGGCCGGAAGCCCGTTGCCGGGCGCCAGAGCGAACCGCCCCAGCGGCCGGCCCGGGGCCACGATCCGGAGTGCCCGGACGGCGCCCGCCAGATGCACCAGATCGCCGCTGCCTCCCCGCTCGGCCAGATGTGCCACCCGCTCCAGGCCGGCCGCCGCTTCGGCCGCGCGCGACGGATCAGCGGTCTGCAGCGCGGAATAGGCTTCGATGGCGACCCCAAAGGTGCGATCCCGCAGCGCCGCGGCGCCCAGCTTGGCCCAGACCCGGTCGCGGGGTCCGCTCTTCTGCGCCGCACGGTACTCCGACATCGCGTCGGCAAAGCGCCCCTCCCGGTAGGCCCGGTCGCCCAGTCGCTCGTGGTCCGACGCGGCGGTCGGGCACCCGTAGAGCAGCACCGACGCCAACAGGACCAGTCGGCTCACACCGGCGTCCGCATGGCCATCGCAAGGTAGGCCTCCACCCTGGCGTTGTTGGGCCGTCGCGCCTGGCAACGCGACCACACCTCGCGCGCGGCGGAGGCATCGCCCGCGAGGTAGTGCGCCAGGCCGAGTGCCGCCATGGCGTCGATGAAATCGCCGTGCTCCGCCAGGATTCGCTCCAGCTCCTCGCGAGCCTCCAGCGGGCGACCCGCCTCGAGGAGCAGTCGGGCCAGCCGATATCGGAGATCGTGGAAGGCCGGCCCCAGGTTCACCGCGCGGCGGAATTCCTCGATCGCCTCCGGCAGGGACCCGGCCTCAGCATAGGCCTCCCCCAGCTCGGCGTGCTGGTTGGCCAGGCGGGCCGCCACGGGACGCGAGAACCCGCCCACCGGAGGCTCGCCATGCACAGCCGCGGTGCGGAAAGCCTCCTCCGCTTCCTCGCCACGTCCCAGCTCGTTGAGCAGAACCCCGCGGTGGATATTGGCTTCGATGTAACGCGGGTTGAGGCTGAGCGCCCGTTCGAACTCCTCCAGGGCGCGCTCCTTCTGTCCCAGCAGCGCGAAGGACAGCCCCAAGAGATGATGCACATCGGCGAAGCTTCGTCCCGATGCCAGGACGTCCTCCAGCAGATGCACCGCACCGTAGTAGTCCTGAATGGCAAAGCGCTCCCGGGCCTGCGTAAGCAGATGGTCCGCGCTGATCTGCATCCCGCTCCATCCGTGGCATGAGTCCGCGGCGCCGGAAGCTCGCGGGGTGGGCCGAAGCCCCCCGGTGATCCCTCCGGGGTGAACTGTTAAAGATAATGGAGGGATCAGCTTAAGACGATCTTACGGAAGTAGTCGATTGTGGAGGAGAGACCGTCCTGGATCGCCACCTTGGGACCCCAGCCAAGCCGGGAACGGGCCTGGGTTATGTCCGGCCGACGAACCTTGGGATCGTCTTCGGGAAGCGGCTTGTAGACGATCGGGGCGGCGCTCCCCGTCATCTCTTTGACCGTCTCGGCCAGTTCGCTCACGGTGAACTCGCCGGGATTACCGAGGTTCACCGGGTCACAATGCGGGCTTTGGTACAGTCGGTAGAACCCTTCGATGAGGTCCGACACATAGCAGAACGACCGGGTTTGGCTGCCATCCCCGTAGATGGTGATCGGCCGGCCGCTCAGCGCCTGCACGATGAAATTGGAGACCACCCGCCCATCTTCGGGCCGCATCCGAGGCCCGTAGGTATTGAAGATGCGGACGATCCGGGTGTCGGTGCCGAACGTTCGATGATAGGACGACGTGATGGCCTCGGCAAAGCGCTTGGCTTCGTCGTACATCGCGCGCGGACCGACCGGGTTGACATTGCCCCGGTAGCTCTCGGTCTGGGGATGCTCGACCGGATCGCCGTATATCTCGGAGGTCGACGCGAGGAAGAACCGGGCGCCCTTCTCCTGCGCCAGCGCCAGGCAGCGATGGGTGCCATAGCTGCCTACCATCAGCGTTTCGATTGGCCAGCGCTGGTAGTCCAGCGGGCTCGCGGGCGACGCGAGGTGCAGGATGCCGTCGAGCGGGCCCTTCACCTCGAACGGTTGCGACACATCCTGGCGAACCAGCCTGAAGCGCCGGTTTCCGGCGAGGTGCGCGACGTTTCGCTCGCTCCCGGTGATCAGGTTGTCCATGCCGATGACGTCGTGTCCCTCGGCGAGCAGCCGATCGGTCAGGTGCGAGCCGAGGAACCCCGCGGCGCCGGTCACGAGCAGCCTCACGGGCGTCTCCGGCCGATGGCGTGGTACTCGAACCCGAGCCTGGTCATCCGGTCGGGGTCATAGAGGTTGCGGCCGTCGAAGACGAGCGGCGCCGTCAGCAGCGACCGCATCCGGTCGAAATCGGGATTGCGATACACCAGCCACTCGGTGACGATCACCAGCGCGTCCGCGCCGGCGAGGGCGTCGTAGGGATCCCGGGCATAGTAGAGCCGGTCGCCGTAGATCTCCCGCGCCACCTCCATGGCCTTGGGGTCGTGCGCCCGCACCGCCCCACCCGCCTCGAGGATCCCGTCCACCAGCGGAATGGCCGGGCTTTCCCGCATGTCGTCGGTTTCGGCCTTGAACGACAGCCCCCAGACCGCCACCTGTCGCCCCGTCAGCCGGGAACCGAGACGATGGAGCAGCTTTCGGAGCAGCACCAGTTTCTGCCGCCCGTTGACCGCCTCCACCGCCTCGAGAATGGTCGGTTCCATTCCCATTTCCACCGCGGTGTGCACCAAGGCGCGCACATCCTTCGGAAAGCACGATCCGCCGTATCCCGGCCCGGGAAAGAGAAACGCGCTGCCGATACGGCGGTCGCTGCCGATCCCCTTCCGCACCATCGTGACGTCCGCGCCGACCCGCTCGCACAGATCCGCGATCTGATTCATGAAGGAGATGCGGGTGGCCAGCATGGCGTTGGCGGCGTACTTCGTCACCTCCGCCGAGGGAATGTCCATGAACAGGATGGGGTTTCCGGTGCGGACGAAGGGCGCGTACAAGTCCGCCATGACGTCGCGGGCCTCTTCGCTGTCCACGCCCAGCACCACGCGATCGGGTTTCATGAAGTCCTCGATCGCCGCCCCTTCCTTGAGGAACTCCGGGTTGGAGCAGAGGTAGAACGGAGACCGGGTCTCTCCGCGAATGGCGGAGCGCACTTTTTCGGCGGTGCCGACCGGCACGGTGGACTTGGTGACGATCACCTTCGGCTCGTTCATGTGCTGTCCGATCGTGCGCGCCACGGAGAGCACGTGCTGCAGGTCGGCGGAGCCGTCTTCTCCGGGAGGCGTACCCACGGCGATGAAGATCACCTTGCCGTGCTCCACCGCGGCGCCCACGTCGGTGGTGAAATTGAGGCGTCCTTCGGCCCGGTTGCGCCGGACCAGCGGTTCCAGCCCGGGCTCGTAGATCGGGATGTCGCTCTCCAGCAGGCGGGCAACCTTACGCGGGTCCACATCGGCGCAGATCACATCATTGCCGGTTTCGGCCAGACAGGCGCCGGCGACCAGGCCGACGTATCCGCTTCCGACGATGGTGACTTTCACGGCCGTCCCAGGCGAGCCAGGGCGTTGCGGGTGTCCACGATGCTGCGCGCGTGCTGGCGCACCAGCCCGTAGTCGAGGGAAGTGTGATCGGTGACGATCATCACGCAGTCGGCGGCCTTCACCACCTCGGCGTCGAGCGGAACCGAGCGGAAGCCGTGCCCGTCCTCCTCGAAGACCGGCACGAAGGGGTCGTGGTAGGCCACCTTGGCGCCCTGCTGTTCCAGCAGTCGGATGATGTCGAGGGCGGGGCTCTCCCGCAGATCCTCGATGTCCCGCTTGTAGGCGACACCCAGAATCAGCACCGAAGAGCCTCGCACCGCTTTGCCGACCTGGTTGAGCGCGTCGCCGACCTTACGTACCCAGAACACCGGCATCTCGGTGTTGAGCTCGCCGGCCAGATCGATGAATCGGGTCTTGTAGTTGAGCCCGCGCATCTTCCAGGCGAGATAGTGCGGATCGATCGGAATACAGTGCCCGCCGAGGCCGGGGCCGGGGGTGAATTTCATGAAGCCAAACGGCTTGGTGGCCGCGGCATCGATGACCTCCCACACGTTCACGCCGAGCTTGTCGCAGACGATCGCCATTTCGTTCGCGAGCCCGATGTTCACGCTGCGGAAGGTGTTCTCGAGGAGCTTGACCAGCTCCGCGGCTTCGGTGGTGGACACCGGTACCAGCACGTCGATGGCCGGCTGATAGAGGGCGCAGACCACCCGCAGGCAGTCGGCGGTGATGCCGCCCACGACCTTGGGGGTGTTCTTGGTCTGGTACACCGCGTTGCCCGGATCGACCCGCTCCGGGCTGAACGAGAGGAAGAAATCCTTCCCGACCCTGAGGCCGGTGGCCTCGAGCAGCGGAAGCATGATCTCGCGGGTGGTCCCGGGATACGTGGTGCTCTCCAGGATGATCGCCTGCCCCGGCCGGAGCACTTTCTTCACCGTCTCGGTGGCCGCGACGATGTAGCTGACGTCGGGATCCTTGAACTTGGAGAGCGGGGTCGGCACGCAGATGGAGATCGCGTCGGCTTCGCGGAGGCGGCCGCCGTCTGTCGTCGCGGTGAATCGGCCGGTGTTCAGGATGTCGCGGAGCTGGGCGTCGGAGATGTCTTTTACGTGGGAGGTTCCCTTGGTGAGCCCTTCCACCACGCGCTCGCTCACATCGAAACCCAGCACCCGGTATCCCGCCTTGGCGAGCTCCACCGCGAGCGGCAACCCGACGTACCCGAGTCCGATGATCCCGAAGAGGACATCGCGCGACTCAGCCTTGCGTATCAGATCATTCGCCTTCGACATCAGCGCGCTCTCCAGGCTCTCAATCGTAGAACTCGTGAACCGCTTCGACGACCGCGTCCATCTGGCCTTCCGTCAGCTCAGGGTACGCCGGCAATGAGATTACTTCCGCCGTGGCCGCCTCGGTGACTGGCAGGCTGCCGCGGCGGTATCCCAGGTGCGCGAAGCAAGGCTGAAGGTGCAGTGCAAGCGGGTAGTACACTGCACATCCAATGCCGCGGGCCTTGAGGTGGTTCATGAGGGCATCCCGCCGAGCGGCCCGAATCGTGTACTGGTGGAAAATGTGCTCGTTGGCGGGATCGACCGCGGGGGGAGTGACGCCGGGGCAGCCGGCCAGCCGAGCCGAATAGGCCATCGCATTGGCGTGTCGCGCCGCGCTCCATCCGGCCAGGAAGGGTACCTTGGCGAGGAGCACAGCGGCCTGGAGGGTGTCCAGCCGGCTGTTGGTACCTACGAAATCGTGGAAGTACTCCTTGCTGCCGCCGTGCAGGCGCATCTTCCGCATCTGATCGGCAAGCCCATCCTCCTGCGTCAGGATCATCCCGCCGTCGCCCCAGGCACCGAGGTTCTTACTCGGGAAGAAGGACAGGGTTCCGGCCCAACCGGTTTCCCCGGCGCAGCGCCAGGCGCCGTCCATCAGGCGACGGGCACCGATGGCCTGGGCCGCATCCTCGATGACCGGGATCCCGTGCTTTCCGGCCACGGCGAGGATCTTCTCCATCGCAGCCATCTGGCCGTAGAGGTGGACCGCCACGATGGCGCGGGTCCGTGGGGTGATGGCCGCTTCGATGGCCGCCGCCGAGATGTTGAACGAGTCTGCCTCGATGTCCACGAATACCGGAGTGCCGCCGGCATTGTGGACGGTTCCCGCAGTGGCGAAAAACGTAAAGGCAGGAACGATCACTTCGTCGGCGGGTGCCAGCGCCAGCGCCTTGAGGGGGAGCAGGATCGCGTCGGTTCCGCTGGCGCACCCGATCGCATGGCGCACCGCCGAGAGTTTCGCGACCGCCGCCTCGAGCCGCTCCACCTCCGGACCCATGATGAACTGCTGCCGCTCGATCACCGACATGACCGCCGCCATGACGGCATCTCGGATGGCAGCGTACTGGGCCTTGAGATCCAGCAGGGGAACGTTCACGGTCCTACCCTTGGCGATTGGTCGCAAGTCGATGTAAGACTGGAACTTAGCCGACCTCACCGGGCCGGGTCAACGGGGGTTAGCCGGCCGCCGTTCTCCTGGTACGCGCTGGCGCAGGCCTGACAGGTGGCCCAGCCGCCGACCGGCTCGAGCTGGACCCCGCAGGCGCACATCCACCCCACCTGTCGCGCGGGCACGCCGACAACGAGCGCGTAGGGAAGGACATCCCCGCGCACGACCGCCCCGGCCGCGACAAAGGCGAACTCGCCGATCGTCCCGCCGCAGATGATCGTTGCGTTGGCGCCGATCGAGGCCCCACGTTTCACCAGCGTTGGCCGGTATTCGGCCCTTCGGGACACATGGCTCCGCGGATTGAGCACGTTGGTGAAGACGCAGCTCGGACCGCAGAACACATCGTCTTCCAGCGTGACCCCTTCGTAGATCGACACGTTGTTCTGGATCTTCACGTTGTTGCCGATGACCGTCCCGGGCATCACCACCACGTTCTGCCCGAGGTTGCAGCGTTCCCCGATTACGGCGCCGGGCATCACATGGGAGAAGTGCCAGATCTTGGTTCCCCGTCCGACGCGGGCTCCCTCGTCTACATAGCTCGATTCGTGCACGAAATAGTCAGACATCGAGGTACTCCCCAAGCGGTCCGATGATCTTCACTTCCGTCTGCAGAACCACGCCAAAACGCTGCCCCACCGCTTCCCGGGCCTGCGCGATGAGGGTGCGCACGTCCTCCGCGGCAGCCTCGCCGGTATTCACGAAGTAGTTCGCGTGCATCGGCGAGATCTGGGCGCCGCCGGTTCGGGCGCCCTTGAGTCCCGAGGCTTCGATCAGACTGCCCGCCGTCCACGGCCGGGTCCATTGGGCGGGAGCGGGCCCCGGAGGATTCTTGAACACACTCCCGCAGCAGGGCTGACTGAACGGCGTGCCTTGCTGCCGCCACGCAAACAGCCGCTCCACCTCGCGGTCGAGCTCCTCGCGCCCGCCCGCCGTAAGCGCTACCTCGACCTCCAGCACCAGATGTCCGTCGAGCCCGCTGCGCCGATAACTGAACGGAATCTCCGATGCAGGCAGCACCCGACTCTCGCCCGATCCATCCGCGACCGTCACGTGGCGCACGACGTCGGACCACTCCGAGCCATGGCAGCCGGCGTTCATATAGACGCCGCCGCCGACCGTTCCGGGGACGCCCACCATCACGTGCAGGCCGGCCCACCCCTGCTCCGCCGTCTTCCGGGCCGCGAGCGGGGCCGGCAGGCCCGCCCCGAGCCACCAGCGCTCGCCCTCGGACCTCACCGCATCGAGGCCCTTCCCCAACCGAATCACCAGCGCGTCGAGGCCGTCGTCCGGCAGGAGCACATTGGAGCCGAGCCCGAGGGGGAAGACCTTTATCCCGGCGCGAGCAGCATAGCGCAATCCGGCCGCGGCATCTTCCGCCGACGCGGGCAGAAACACGGTGGCGGGCCCGCCGATCCGATAGGTGGAGTACCGCGCGAGCGCCACGCCCGACTTGACCGGCCCCGAAACGGCTCGCGCGAGGTCGGCCACGAACTGCGGATCCCGGGCGCTCATCCCGGCGCCACGGCGGCAAGGCCGCGGGCGAGCGCATGCCACTCCTGGAGCGATTTCACCTCGCCGACCCGGCTCTTGAGCTCGGTGATGGCATCGCACGCGGCGTGGGCCGCCGACATGGTGGTGGTGTACGGGACCCGGTGTTGGAGCGCCGCCTGGCGAAGGGTGTAGTCGTCCACCTGGGTGAGCTTGCCCAGCGGGGTGTTGATGAGGAGCTGCACCTGGCCGGAGACCACCAGGTCCACGGCATTGGGTCGCCCCTCATACACCTTGAGCACCACCTCGGCGGGAATCCCGCGCTGGGTGAGATACCGCGCCGTTCCCGCGGTGGCGAGGATCCGGAATCCCAGCTCGCGCAGCCGCCGGGCAATGGGTGTCACCGTCGGCTTGTCGTGATCGTTGACCGTCACGAAGACAGCGCCCTCCTCCGGCAGCGACCCGTCGGCGCTGGCCTGCGCCTTGGCGAAGGCCATGCCGAACGATTCCGCAATCCCCATCACCTCACCGGTGGAGCGCATCTCCGGTCCCAGGATCAGGTCGACGCCGGGCAGCTTGTTGAAGGGGAACACCGCCTCCTTGACCGCCACGTAGGGCCGGGTTGTTTCGTCGGACAGACCCAGCTCATCCAGTGTCTTACCCACCATCACCGCCGCCGCGAGCGAAGCGAGCTGCACGCCGGTCGTCTTGGACACGAACGGCACCGTGCGGGACGCTCGGGGGTTCACCTCGAGCACGTAGATCACGCCGTGTTTGATGGCGTACTGGACGTTGAGGAGCCCGATCACCCCGATGCGCCTGGCGAAGGCGCGGGTGTACCGGCGCATCTCGTCTACCTGAAGCTCGGTGATGAGGTAGGGGGGCAGGACGCAGGCCGAGTCGCCGGAATGAATCCCGGCGTCCTCGATGTGCTGCATCACTCCGCCGATGACGCAACGCGCCCCATCGGCGATGGCGTCCACATCGGCCTCGAAGGCATCCTCGAGGAAGTGGTCGATGAGAACCGGGTGACCCGGCGCCACCCGCTCCGCTTTGGCGAAGAATTCCTTCATCGTCTCGGCGTCGTACACGATCTGCATCGCGCGCCCGCCCAGGACATACGAGGGCCGGATCAGCACCGGCCAGCCGATCTTCTCCGCCTCGCGGACCGCTTCCTCGTAGGACATCGCGGTGCCGTTGGGCGGCTGCGCGATGCCCAGCTCCCGCACGATCGCCTCGAAACGACCCCGGTCCTCGGCGGCGTCGATGGCCTCGGGGGGAGTCCCCAGGATCGGCACGCCCTCGGCTTCGAGTCCGCGCGCCAGCCGCAGCGGCGTCTGCCCGCCGAACTGCACCACCACCCCCATCGGCCGCTCCAGGTGGACGATCTCCAGCACATCCTCGAGAGTGAGCGGCTCGAAGTAGAGCGCGTCGCTGATGTCGAAGTCGGTGGACACCGTTTCGGGATTCGAGTTCACCATCACGGTGCGGAATCCCATCTCCCGGAACGCCAGGGCGGCGCGGACGCAGCAATAATCGAACTCGACGCCCTGGCCGATCCGGTTGGGCCCGCTGCCCAGGATGATCACCGTGTTGGTGCCCGCCGGGGCCACCTCGTTCTCCTCGTCGTAGGAGGAATAGAGATAGGGCGTGACCGACGGAAACTCGCCGGCGCAGGTGTCCACCATTTTGTAGGCGGGGCGAATGCCGACGGCATGGCGCCGCTGGCGCGCCACCGTCTCCGTGACCCCCGAAAGGTCGGCGAGCTGGCCGTCCGAAAAGCCCATTCGCTTCATTCGACGTACGCCAGCGGCCGTCCAGTCCTCTACCTCCGCCCATCGCAATTCCGCGTCAACAATCTCGCGCATCTGGTGCAGAAACCAGGGATCGATCCGGCTGCATTCCGCGAGGTCCTCGACCAGAATGCCGGCGAGCATCGCGCGCTTCATCTGGAACAGCCGCTCCGGGGTCGGGGTGCGGATCGCGGCCAGGAGACCCTCTCGCGTGGTGTCGGTCAGCCGGTCGTCGGCGAGCGTCTCCCCGATGGTCCAGCCGGGTCGGCCGATCTCCAGCCCCCGGAAGCCCTTCTGCAGCGCTTCCTTGAAAGTCCGGCCGATGGCCATGACCTCGCCCACCGACTTCATCTGTGTGGTGAGCCGGGAATCCGCGGTGGGAAACTTCTCGAAGGCGAACCGGGGGATCTTGACGACCACGTAGTCCAGCACCGGCTCGAAGGAGGCCGGTGTGGTCTTGGTGATATCGTTGGGCAGCTCATCCAGTCGATAGCCGACAGCGAGCTTGGTCCCGATCCGCGCGATGGGAAACCCCGTGGCCTTGGATGCGAGGGCTGACGAGCGCGAGACCCGCGGGTTCATCTCGATCACCAGCTGTTCGCCGGTTTCCGGGTTGACGGCGAACTGCACGTTGCAGCCCCCCGCCGCCACGCCGACTTCCCGGATGATCTTGCAGGCGGCGTCCCGCATCACCTGGTACTCGCGGTCCGACAGGGTCATCGCCGGGGCCACCGTGATCGAATCGCCGGTGTGCACGCCCATCGGATCGAGGTTTTCGATCGAGCAGACGATCACGACGTTGTCGGCACTGTCGCGCATCACCTCGAGCTCGAATTCCTTCCACCCGATGACGCTCCGCTCCACCAGCACCGAGCCCACCGGCGACAGCTCCAGCCCGCGCCGTAGCATCTGTTCGAACTCCTCTCGATTATAGGCGATGCCTCCCCCGGTTCCACCCAGGGTGTACGAGGGGCGGAGGATGGCCGGATACCCGGTGGACTCGACCGCGGCGAGCCCTTGCTCGACGGATTTGACCGTAATCCCGGGCGGTGTCGCAAGCCCGATCCGCTTCATGGCCCGGGCAAACTCGTCGCGATCCTCGGCGAGGCGGATCGCCCGCTCGTTCGCGCCGATCAGCTCCACCCCGTAGCGAGTGAGCACGCCGCTCCGCTGGAGCGCCATGGCAACGTTGAGCGCCGTCTGCCCGCCCATCGTCGGCAGCAGCGCGTCGGGACGCTCGCGCGCGATGATTTTCTCGACCCACAGCGGCGTGATCGGCTCGATGTAGGTGCGGTCCGCGATCTCGGGATCCGTCATGATCGTGGCCGGATTCGAATTGACCAGGATGACCCGATAGCCCTCCTCGCGCAGCGCCCGCGCCGCCTGGGTCCCGGAGTAGTCGAACTCCGCCCCCTGTCCGATGACGATCGGCCCCGAGCCGATCAACAGGATAGAGGAGAGGTCAGTCCGTTTGGGCATCGCAGAGATCCTGGAGCGTTCGATCGAGCGTAAACCGTGCCGCCCAGCCCGTAGCCGAGCGGAGCTTTGATGGGTCCCCTACCAGGTGGGTGATGTCCGACCGTCGCGCCAGAAGAGGATCGGGCTCGGCTTTCACTCGCCAGCCGAGCATCCGCTGCAGCCGCTCGAGCACGGCGACCAGTGCGTACCCGGTGCCCGTCGCCACATTGTACAGCTCGCCCGCCCTGCCGCGCTCGAGCAGGGCCACATAGGCGGCCGCGACGTCCCGCACATCCAGGAGGTCGCGCATCACGTCGAGGCTCCCTGTCTTGATCGTCGCTTCACCGGCGCGTTTCGCGGCGCGGAGCCGTTGCGCCAGCGCAGGAATCACGAAACGGGTGTCCTGACCGGGGCCGGTGTGCTGAAAGGGGCGCGCCACGATCACCCGGAGACCGGTTCGCCGGGCCACCTCCTGAACCGCGACCTCCGCCCCCACCTTGCTCGCGGCGTAGGGTGAGCAGGGTACCAGCGCGTCGTTCTCCAGGCGCAACTTGCCGGTGCCCTGCCCATAGACCTCGGCCGTCGAGACCAACAGCAGCAGGGGTCCCGCGCGCCCATTCGACACCATCCCGCCGAGCGATTCAGCGAGTCGCGCGCTGCCGGCGGCGTTGACCTCCCAGGCCGCCCCGGGATCGCGCCGGGCATCGGCGCCGGAGGACACGGCCGCCAGATGCACGACCGCGTCCCACTTGCCCGCCAGGGCCGTGACAACCGAGCCCCCATCTCGAAGCTCCATCTCCCGCCACTCGACCCGGCCTTGCTCCTGTGGCGTCAGGATGGGTGACGGACGACCGCCGGTGCGGTGAACGCCGGCGACGGTGTGCCCCGCCTCGAGCAGCGCCCGCGTCAGCCAGCCTCCCACGAAGCCGTCCGCGCCGGTGAGGAGAACCTTCACCGCGGGCGTTTCAGCCGCTCCAAGTCGGCGTCCACCATCATCTCGACCAGCCCCTTGAAGCCGACCGCCGGTTTCCACCCGAGCTCCGCCCTGGCCTTGGCCGGATTGGCCAGCAGCACGTCCACCTCGGCGGGACGCATGAATGCCGGATCGGTGATGACGTATTTGCGCCAGTCGAGCTCGACATGGGCAAACGCGGTCTCCACCAAGTCGCGCACGCTGTGGGCTTCTCCCGTGCCGATGACGTAGTCGCTTGGCTCCTTCGGCTGCAGCATCCGCCACATCGCGTCCACGTAATCGCCGGCGTACCCCCAGTCGCGACGGGCAGCGAGGTTGCCGAGCCGAAGCTGTTTCGCGAGCCCAAGCTTGATGCGCGCGGCGCCGTCGCTCACCTTGCGGGTGACGAACTCCATGCCCCGCCGGGGCGACTCGTGATTGAAGAGGATGCCGCTCACCGCGTAGAGGCCGTACGACTCGCGGTAATTCACGGTAATCCAGTGGCCGTACACCTTGGCCACTCCGTAGGGCGATCGCGGATAGAACGGGGTGGTTTCGCGCTGAGGGGTCTCCAGGACCTTGCCGAACATTTCCGAGGAGCTCGCTTGGTAGAACCGCGCCGCCGGGTGCACCAGGCGGATGGCCTCCAGCATGCGAGTCACCCCCAGCGCAGTGAACTCTCCGGTGAGCACCGGCTGGGTCCAGGAGGCCGGCACATAGGACTGCGCCGCCAAGTTGTAGACTTCGTCGGGCCGTACCTCCTGCATCACTACGGTGAGCGAGTGCTGGTCGAGCAGGTCCGCGGTGACAATCTCGATTCGATCCAGGAGGTGCTCCAGCCGCTCGAAGCTATGGTGGCTGGTGCGGCGAACCAGTCCGTAGACCTGGTACCCCTTGTCGAGCAGGAGCTCGGCAAGGTAGGAACCGTCCTGGCCGGTGATTCCGGTGATCAGCGCTTTGGGCATGAGTTAGGCACCGTGCCTGGACCATTGAGCTATGTGCTTCATGGAATTATGTTTCTGGGCTCGGAAACAAGCCTTTTCACGGAGTTTCGAATCATGGCTCGGGTGTGCACCGTCTGTGGCAAGGGGCCGACCACCGGCAACCATGTGAGCCACGCAAATAATCGGGTCAAGCGGCGTTGGTACCCCAACCTGCAGACCGTCCGCACCACCATCGCGGGTGAGGTGCGCCGGGTCCGAGTGTGCACGCAGTGCATCAAGAGCAACCGGATCAAGAAGGCCAGCTGACCGGGCCGCCGCGGGTGTGGGATGCTGTAAAAAAGGGGACCAATCGGTCCCCTTCGTCGTTTCGGAAACCCAGCGAGCCCTCACTCGGACAGTAGCTCGATCCGGGCGATGTCCGCGCCGTCTCCCACGCGGTGACCCAGCTTGAGAATGCGGGTGTAGCCTCCGGGACGGGCGGCGAAGCGCGGGCCGATTTCCTTGAACAG
>JAXIPC010000116.1:0-23628 GCA_045403135.1 Gemmatimonadales bacterium
CCCCCGGCTCCGCGACCCCGCCGGGGCGGGGGGCCGGGTCCGGGTGCAGCCCCCGCCGCAGCATTGCTCCCCCGGGCGCTGCGCCCCCGCGCCGCTCTCCGTGGGGCAGCCCCATGATCGGGTGACCGATGAAACGGCGGCTGTCGCGGCGCTCGAGCCGACCAGCCCCGCCTTTGGCCGGCCCAACCGGATCGGTCCTGCCGATTGGAACGGCTGGGTCCAGGAGCGGGGCCTCTACTTTGCCCGCACCTGGGATCCGGCGTACCGGCCCTTGCTCGGGCTGGCCGATCCGGGCGAACCCCAGCTCCGGGGCGGACTGCTGGTGACCGCCCTGGGCCGAGGGACGTACACGTACACCGGACTCTCGTTCTTCCGGCAGCTGCCCGCCGGTGTCCCTGGAGCCTATCGTCTCTTCCTGAATCTTCTGGATCTGCGTGCCACCCCTCCGCAACCCTGACGCCCTGAGACTCGCCGCGGTTCTCCTGCTCCTGGGCGGATGCTCGGGCGGAGACGGACGAACTCCGGTCGTGCCAGCTTCTGGATGGCCGCTGCCGCCACCGCGGGCGCGCTCGTGCTCGCCGTGGGCGTGGCAGTGCTGAGCCGGCGGGCGCTGGCCACGATTTTCAGCGTACATGCACCGTGGGTGGGGCGGGTGATCCTCGTGGGGACGGCCTGGATCCTTCCCCTGGCCTATCTCGTACGGAATCTACCGATCGCCGGTCGCTCGGTGCTGGCCGGCTTCCGTCAGCTCGATCCGTCTCTGGAAGATGCCGCGGCCTCGCTGGGCGCGGGGCGTCTCCGGGTGCTGCGCCGGGTGATTCTTCCACTCCTGTCGCCCGCGCTGGCCGCGGGAGCGTGTCTCGCGTTCGGCACCGCCTTCGGGGATTTCGTGACCTCGATCATGCTGTACACCTACGACACCCGCCCGATCTCGATCGAGATCCTGGGAAGCCTCCGCCAGGCCGGCGTGGGGCAGGCCGCGGCGTTCGGCGTGGTGCTGATGCTGCTGTCGGCCGGCGTGTTCTTGCTGGCGGGTGAGAACCGCGGGACCAGCGGATGACGGCGGATACGCCCAAAACCCGCCGCGACCAGCTCCGCCGTCTCTCGGTGCTTATCGTAGCGGCCGGCGTCGACATGGTGGGCTTCGCGATGGTGCTGCCGCTGCTGCCCTACTACGCGCTCAGGCTCGCCGCCTCGCCCGAGATGATCGGTGCCATCACCGCGTCCTACTCGGTTGCCCAGATCCTGGCCGCGCCATTCTGGGGGCAGGTCTCGGACCGCTATGGCCGCCGCCCGGCGCTGCTCGCGGGGCTGCTGGCCTCCGCGGTGGCCTTCGCGATCTTCGGCTTTGCCGACTCGATCTGGCTGCTGTTCTTCATGCGCCTCATCCAGGGCGCTGGCGGAGGCACCACCGGCGTGGCGCAGGCCTACGTGGCCGACACGATGCCGCCGGAGCACCGCGCCCAGGCGCTGGGCTGGCTCTCTTCCGCTACCGCGGTCGGTTTCATGCTGGGGCCGGTGCTCGGCTCGTCCGCCACGCACTGGGGCCCCGCCGCTCCCGGCCTGATTGCCGCGGGGATCTGCCTGGTGAACGTGATCTTCGCCTGGAAATGGCTTCCCGAGTCGAAGCCGCCGAGGGCCGCCGGGGAAGCGCACACGCCGCGGCCGGTCTGGCACGCGACCTGGCAGGTGATTCGGCATCCGGGCGGTCCGGTGCCGCGGCTCACCTGGATCTACGCGGCGGGCATGCTCGGCTTCACCGCGATGACCTCGGTGCTGGCGCTCTACATGGACCTCGAGTTCGGAGTCACCGAGAAGACCATCGGGTACGTGTTCTTTTACGTGGCGACGCTCTCGCTGGTGATGCGCTCCGTCCTGCTGGGCCCGATCGTGCGCCGCCTCGGCGAGCCCGGCGCCATCCGGGTCGGCACCGTGCTGCTTGCCGTGGGCCTGTTCCTCTATCCGGTGTCGCATTCGGTGTGGGTGGTCGCGCCCATCATGGCGCTGGTGCCGATCGGGACGGCGCTGCTTTTCCCCGCCACGACCGCGCTCATGTCGCACGTTACCGAGCGCGCCCGGCTGGGCGAGACGATGGGCGCGGCGCAGACCTTCGCCGGCTTGTCCCGGGTGGTGGCTCCCCTGATGGCCACCTCGGCGTTCCAGCGGTTCGGCAGTCCGGCTCCGTTCTATCTCGCCGGAGTGATCGTGATGCTAGTGGGCGTATTGGCATTCCGTCTCGACGTGGCGGCGCACCTGCTCCGGCAGAAGAGCGCCGGGTGAACCTGCCGGAGTCCTCCGCCGGGTTTGCCGGCGCCACCTGGAGTAATTGCCTGCCGTATTACGAGGCGCTGGCCTCGGCCCCGCTCGACGCGGCCAGCGTCGGAGAGTGGCTCCGGCAATGGTCGCGACTCGAGGAGCTGCTGGGTGAGGCGGCCTCGCTCGCCATGATCGCCTACACCTGTGACACATCGGACCCCGCCAAGGAAGCGGCCCACCTTCGTTTTTCATCCGAGGTCATCCCCAAGGCCGAGGAGCAGAGCGTTCGCGTCGCGCGGCGCCTGGTGGCGCTGGGGGTCGCACCGGAGGGCCTCGAAACCACGGTTGCCAGGTTCAAAACGTCGATCGACATCTTTCGTGAAGCCAACGTGCCGTTGTTCGCCGAGCTGGAGGAGCTCGGGTCGCGCTATCACCGGCTTACCGGCGGCATGATGGCGGAATGGGAGGGTGGGCTCCGGCCGCTTCCCCAGCTCGCGCCGTTTCTGCAGGATGCCGATCGCCGCGTGCGCGAACGCGCGTTCCGGGCCACGGTGGCGCCGTATGTGGCCGCTCGGGCCGAGCTGGCGGAGCTCTTCACGCTCATGGTGGAGCGGCGCCAGGCAGTCGCGCGCAACGCGAACTTCAGCGACTACCTCACCTTTTCGTTCGCCGCCAAGCACCGCTTCGACTATGCGCCCGGTGACTGTACCCGCTTTCACGATGCGGTCGAATCGGTGGCGGTGCCTGCGCACACCCGGGCGCTCGCGGCGCGCCGGGATCGCCTCGGGGTCGACGTGCTCCGGCCCTGGGACGTGGCGGTAAACCTCTACCGGGACCAGCCGCTCCGGCCCTTCGACGGGGGCGAGGAGCTGGCTCGGGGAGTCAGCCGGATGTTCGACCGGGTGGATCCGCTCCTGGGGGCGCAGTTCCACACGATGATCGACGAGAAGCTGCTCGACCTGGACAGTCGTCCGGGGAAGGCGCCGGGCGGATACTGCGACACACTCCACGTCCGGGGGCGTCCGTTCATCTTCATGAATGCGTCGGGCGTGCTCGAGGACGTCACCACGATGCTCCACGAGGCGGGCCATGCCTTCCATGCTTTTGCGGCGCACCGGCAGCCGCTGGTCTGGCAGCGCCACCCCGGCGCCGAGGCCGCCGAGCTCGCCTCCATGAGCATGGAGCTCCTGGCCGGGCCGGAGCTGGGCCCACCGGCGGGGATGCTCGACGAGCGCGATGCGGCGGTGGCACGCCTTGAGCACCTAGAGGATGTGCTGGCGAGCCTGACCCACGTCGCGGCGGTGGACTCCTTTCAGAACTGGATCTACACCAGCGACAAGGGTCTCGATCCCGACGCGCGGGACGCGGCCTGGCTCCGGATCCGGGCGCGCTTCGAGCAAGGCGTGGATTGGGGCGGGCTCATGACGGAGCGGGTCGCGCGATGGTATCGCCAGCCCCACATCTTCCTGTACCCGTTCTACTACATCGAGTATGGCATCGCCCAGCTCGGCGCCCTGCAGGTGTGGCGGAACCAGCTGCGCGACGGCCCCGCCGCGCTCGACGCCTATCGCCGCTTCCTGGCCCTCGGAGCCACCCGTCCGCTGCCCGAGCTGTACCGGGCGGCCGGGGCCACACTGATCTTCGATCCGGTGGCGATGCGTCCGCTGGTCGACATGGTGGAGCAGGAAATGGACCGGCTCCGGGCCGTGGCCGGCTGATTACGGTTGCGTCCCGCCCCCGGCAGGATGACATTTCACCCTCTCAGGCGGGTCCGCACGCAGTCACTGCTTCCAGGAGAACGGATGGCGAAGGAAGAGGGAATCGAGATGGAGGGGGTCGTGCAGGAAGTGCTCCCGGACCGGAACTACCGGGTCCTGCTGGAAAACGGCCACACGATTCTGGCCTACGCTGCCGGAAAGATGAGCAAATTCAAGATCCGGGTGCTCGAGGGGGACCGGGTGAGCGTGGTGCTTTCGCCGTACGACCTTACCCGCGGACGGGTGATCTACCGACACAAATAGCCGGGTTGTCACGCTGAGCGCAGCGAAGCGGCCGGTGTGACACTGCAAACACAACGGGCCGCCTATCGGGCGGCCCGTCGGGTTTCCCGTGGGGGGCCGGGAGTTTACTTGGTGGCTTTTGTCACGTTCTCGGCGGCAGGGCCCTTGGCCCCCTGCACGATGTCGAACTCCACCCGCTCGCCCTCCGAAAGGCTGCGGAACCCATCCATGCGAATCGCCGAGTGATGAACGAAGCAGTCCTTTTCGCCGTTCTCCGGGGTGATGAAGCCGAACCCCTTCGCGTCGTTGAACCACTTCACGGTACCGGTAACACGAGCCATTGAGCCAAACTCCGGGTTATGTCGCTTCACCGGTGCCCGCGCACGGGCATTCCGGCCCCCTGGTGAACGCGAGCCCATCTCGCGCCACAAAAGACAAAAAGACCCTCGGCGACTGGCCCGGGTCTATCGGTATCACGCGCTCTCGGTCACGAGATGGGATCCCACGAGCCCTGCGATATTTCGCCGCACCCAACCTGAGGAATCTCCCTGGAAAAGTCAAGATTGCGGCCGCTTGAGCAACCGGCCCATGGTTTGGAGCCAGGCGTGTTCGCCGGGTTTGGCGTCCCGTTTGGCCGCGCGGTTGAGCGCGGAGAGGAATTCACCCGCGGTCGGGTAGCGCGCGTTGACATCGGCCTTGAGGGCGCGCCGCAACACCCGCTCGATCTCCTCTCCCACGTCCGGGCGCTCGGCCCGGAGATCCGGCAGCGCGTTGGTCGTCTGCCGGGCCAGGACCTGGACCGGGGTCGACCCGTCGAAGGGGGGGCGTCCCAGGAGGGCGAAGTACGCAACGGCGGCCAGGCTGTAAAGGTCGGAGCGTCCGTCCACCCGTTCCCCCAGGAGCTGCTCCGGGCTGGCGAAGCGCGGCGTACCGCTCTGGCTGGTTGCGCCCCCGAACATTCCCTGGCCGCGAATCGCGATGGCCAGGCCGAAGTCGGTGATGCGGAGGCTCCCGCTCCGCTCGAACAGCAGGTTCTCCGGCTTGACGTCGCGGTGGACCAGTCCGGTGCCGTGCGCGTGCGACAGCGCCGAAAGGCCCTCGCGCATGAGGCGCAGGACCCGCTCGAAGGGCATCGGCCCATCCGCTTCGACGCGGTGGGCCAGGTTGGGGCCCTCGACGAACTCCATGGTGTACCACAACAGCCCGGAGCGCCCTCCGATTTCGTAGATGTTCACCAGGTTCGGGTGGCTGAGCCGCGCGGCCAGCTGGGCTTCGCGCCGGAACCGCTCGACCACCGCGGGGTCCTGAAGCAGCATGGGATGCAGCACCTTGAGCGCCACGATCCGCTCCAGATGAAGATCCCGGACCCGGTAGACCCGGCCGAACCCGCCGGCACCCAGCTCGTTCAGGAGCTCGTAGTCGTCGCCCAGAGCCCGGCGGAGCCGCTGTTCCCATTGCCGCGTCGAGTCGCTGGTTGCGGTCGGCGCCGCCGCGTCCTGCAGCAGGCTGGCGGTGGAGAAATCACCGGCTTCGGAGGCAAAGTCCTCCAGCATCTCGCGGGACGTGAGATACCGCTTGGCGGGGGTCTCGCGCAGCGCGCGCAGGAGCACGCGTTCCAGGGCGGCGGGACACGCGGCCCGGAGCTGGGTCGGTGGGACGATGTCCGCCGGACACTCCGGTGGCTCCACGCCGGTGATGGCATAGTACAGCACGGCTCCGGCGCCGTAGACGTCGCTCGCGGGATCACCGGCGGCGCCGCGACGGATTTCGGGGGCCATGAAATGGAGTCCGCTGGGCCGCTCGGTCTCGGGGATGGCCGGCAGGGTGTGGCTGCAGAAGCGGAGATCGGTGAGGGTGACGCGCCCTCCGGGGCTCAGCAACAGCCCGGCCGGCACCAGCCGGCGCACGATGACGCCGCGATTGTGCGCGTGCTCCAGGCCGTTCAGGAGCGAACGGGCCATGGTGTGCACGTCGGGCACCGGGCGGGCCCCGCGACCGACCGCCTCGTGCAGTCCCTCGCCATCGATCCAGTTACCGATGCGGTAGGCCAGATTGCCCGCCACGCCGACGTCGTAGACGTGCCGGATGGATGCGTGGTCGAGCTTGGCGAGTGCCTCCGCCTCGCGGAGAAACCAGTCCCGCAGCGGCTCGGTGGTGTAGAAATTCACCCGGATGCTGACCGGACGGGAGAGCGTCAGATCCCGGGCCGCGAAGAGGACCCGTTCGGTGTTGGCCGCCACCAGCCGCTCGAGGCGGAAGCGGCTTCCCAGGACGGCTTGCGTGGCCTCGAACAACTCGGTGGGCTCGGACCCGGTCACGTATCCCGCGCGATCTCCACGAGGTTGCGGCCGGCGCGCTTGGCGGCATAGAGGGCTGAGTCGGCGGCGGCCATGACCGCAGTAGGCGTCCGGCCGTGCCGGGGGGCTTCCGCGATGCCGAAGCTTAGCGAGGCCATGGCGAATTCGGGGTGCTCGGAGGCCAGCTCGGTCAACCCGCCCTGCAGCCGGTTGATGAACACCAGGGCCTCGGTCGCGCTGGTCATGGGGAGGATCACGAGGAACTCGTCCCCACCCAGTCGTCCGACCACGTCGAGGGTGCGCACCTTCTGGGTCAGCACCTCGCCGATCAGCGCGAGGTAGCGGTCTCCCGCGGCGTGGCCGAGGGTGTCGTTGATGAGCTTGAAGCGATCCACGTCTATGAGCACCAGCGACGTCTTGATCTGGTGCCGCTGGCTGCGGGAGATCTCCGCTTCGATCCGCTCCTCCAGCGCTCGCCGGTTGAGCAGCCCGGTCAGCTCGTCGGTGGTGGCCGCGCTGTGGAGCCGCTCGACCAGCTCGGCGTTTTTTAGGGCAATGGCCGCGGCGAAAGAGAGGGTGCCGGCGAGGTCTCGCTCGGCCCGCCCGTAGACCAGCCGGTTGAGCCGGGGGCCAAGCAGGAGGAGCGCCAGGCGCTCGTTGCCGGCGTCCAGCGGAATCACCAGCTCGGTGCCCGCGGGCAGCATGGTGCCAAGCGCCACCTCGCTGGCATCGGTCACTGCGCTGCCGCTGGGCAACGCGGCATCCAGTGGGGTGACGGCGATCGACTCGGGTGCCGCGGTCTGATCGAGCGCGCGGTAGCGCTTGGGCTTGTAGAGGTCGTGCTCGGGGCGATACAGGCAGGCCCACCAGGCGAAGAACACTTCGGCCATGAAATCGAGCACTAGGTGCTCGGTCTCTTCGGTGGAGTGCACCGAGGAGAGGAGCCGCGCCACCTGGCGGAGCGCGCGGAGCTGGAAGACCGCGTCGTCGAGCGCCCCCTGCCGCTCCATCAGGACGCTGCGCAGCTCCAGCACCACGCTCAAGCCCGTAGCCATCTGCATGGCGACCGGCCGCATCGTGCGCGCGATCTGGGGAGCGGCGAGGATCAGCAGCTGGGTTTCGCCGCTCTCGCAATTCCCCACCTGCACCGCCTCGGCGAATCCCTCGGACCCACCCACCCGCCGGGTACTGGCGCGGCCGCTGGTGATCGCGAACCAGATCTGGTCGCTCTCGAAGCGCTGCACCAGGACATCCCGGCAACGCTCGAAAAGCTCCGAATCGGTCCGCGCCTGCCGGCAAGCGGCGGCGAAAGCGCTGGGGATGTTCCCCAGAGTGGGGGTGAGTTGGGTCATGTCGCCAATTGTAACCTAGTATAGCAAACTAGGTACCGTACTGGTAAGTTCTTTGTTCCCTTGCTGTTGAGTGCCGTCGACCAGCCCGCGCCAGGACCGGATGCTCCGAAACTTGCACGATTCCTAACAACGGAAGAAACGACCGATTTTTGGGCCCTCAGGAAGCACCCTCGGACAGGTAGGCTGCTACCTCTCCGCTGAGTTGCCGGAACTCGGCGGTCAGGCTCGCTCGAACCTCGCCAGGCCGACTGCCGACCACCTCCAGAATCGAGCCGTGCCACCAGAGCAGATCCTGGAGCGGCGCGGGCGAGACGCTTCGAGCGTACTCGGCTCCCAGCCGGCGAATGTCGGTGAGCGCCATGCCGCAGGTGTGAATCTCCGAGGCCATCCAGATGTCGGTTACCCGAGCGGACGCGCCGGCCAACCGGGCCAGCGCCTCGAATCGGCAGGCTTTCCAGGTCCGCTCCCGGCCCATCGGATCGAATCTCGGCTCCGCCGCCGCCTCGACCGCCGCGGCCACCATCCCACCGAAGCGGCGCGCGATGTTCTGCTGGAGCGGGGCGAGGCGTTCCTGCGGACTGGCGTCGACCAGAAACTTGAGGATCGCCGCGACGATGGTTGTCTCGTCGGCCTGGTGGCGGGAGAGGATGACCGCGACGTTGGCGGTGGAGAGGAGCGCGCTGTGGCCGTCGTGCCGGGACACCGGACCGGGATGGTGCTTGGCGCAGAAGGCCAGCGCGTGGTGAATGCTGTCGGAGTAGCCGTGGGTGCTCATCATGGAATGCCGAGGATCTTATGAGTCTGCAGCGACAGCCGCCAGCCGGGATGGGCGAGGCAGTATTCGAGCGCCAGTCTGGTGTTGCGTTCCCGGTCGGGTCCGTCCATGGGCTGAAGAAAGAAATGTTGGAAGTCGAGCCCACGGTAGCGCTCGGGCTCTCCGCCTTCCTGCGGGAACACCAGCTTGAGCTCGCTGCCCGAGGTCACCACCAGGTCGGCATTGGCCTTGGGTGACAGACAGAGCCAGTCGATCCCGGGCGGCGACGCGATGGTGCCGTTGGTTTCCACGGCGATCTCGAAGCCTTTCTCGTGCAGCGCAGCGATCAGAGGCTCGTCGAGCTGAAGCAACGGCTCTCCACCTGTGCATACAACGAAAGGCCTGTCACCCTGAGCCGCTGTCCTGAGCGCAGCGAAGGAGGAGCGAGGGGGCGGAACTTCGGCCGCTTCCCTGCGCTCAGCCTGACTGCCGCTCGGCCAGGCTGCGGCCACCGCGCCGGCGAGCAGCTCCGCGGTAGAGAACGAGCCGCCGCCCGGACCATCGGTGCCGACGAACTCGGTATCGCAGAATTGACAGACCGCGCGGTGCCGGTCGGCCTCGCGGCCGGTCCACAGGTTGCAGCCGGCAAAGCGGCAGAAGACGGCGGAACGGCCGGTGTTGGCGCCCTCACCCTGGAGGGTGTAGAAGATTTCCTTGACGGCGTAGGGCATGGGCCGGGAAAGATAGGGCGGGCCGGGCGGAGATCGCTAACTGCCGTCCACAGATTTCACAGATTCCACAGATTGTTCGGATTCTTGGTGAGTGTCCGCTTGACGGTTCGAGGCGGGGCTAGGATACTGCATCCATGTTCCTGCTGTTAGCTCAGCTTGCCGCTCTACCGCCCTGTCCCGTGGCCGAAGTGGTCCTCGCGCTGCCGCGCGGTGCGCCGATTCCTCATGAATGGGTCCGCATCTATCTGGGGGGGGAGTGTTCGGGGCCCGGCTCTCCGGAGTTGCAGAATCGCGTCAAGAACGACACCGCAACAATGCAGCGGGTCATTCGGATACTCCGGGGGAAGGAGTCGGACTCGACGCTGATCCGGGGGAACGCCCTGTGGATGCCCTTGCGGCGGGTTTCCGAGGACGGTCCGCCGACCACGCTGGATATCATGCTGCGGTACTCCGAGCGCCCGCCGGCCACCTACGCCGAAGCGCAGAGCTCCGGTGGATACTTCGAGGCCGCGCTCCAGGGTCTCGCGCGCTATGCCGCGACCTCGCAGCCGGCCCGCCGGCGCATCGAGCGTCACCTGCGCTCGGACATTCCCGAAGTGCGACAGGAGGCCTTTCACACGCTGTTCTACATCAACAACGAGTGGGCCCGAACCCTGGCGGCGAGCGTTCCTGGACACGACCTCGGGTTCTACGATCAGTACCTGCTCGCTTCGATCCTCAAGGAGCCGGCCTGCCCGGCCCGGACCTTCTGGAGCGAGTGCCACGGGGTCGAGGGGCAGGTGTATCGGAAGTGCGCGCCCTGGCCGATCCCCTGCCGCATCGACAAGTTCGGGGTCTGATGCTACTGCTCCTCTTGCAACTGGTTCGTGCGGGCCCCCCAACGGCGGGAGTCTTCTGCCCTCTGCCGGAGGATACGCTCACGGCGGCCAAGACTGGTGTGCCGCTGCCGCTCACGTGGATTCGGGGTTTTGTGCGCGGGGACTGCGCCAACCCAGGATACACTTTTGTGGCAGCGCGGCTGGACCGCGACACGGCGGCACTGGCGCATTTCGAGCGGCTGGTCACAAGAGAGGAACGAGACTCCCTGCTCGAGACCCCCAAGGCACGCGCCAACATGCTGTATCGGGTGATCTGGTATCGCGAGACGGACATCCTGCCGGTTCTGCTGGAGATCGTGGCGCACCCGCCCGCTTCCTTCGAGGATGCGTACGCCGCGTCATACCACGGCCACCCCTTTTCGATTGCGCTGCTCGGCCTGGCCCGCTACGTGCGCGACTCGAGGCAGGTGCAGGATCGCATTCGCGAGCTGGAAAAATCCGACACCCCGTATGTTCGCTCGGCGGCCTTCTGGCTTCTTCTCCATGCCAACGATTCCTGGTCTCGAGCCGAAGCGGCTCGCTTTCCGGTTCGAGATCTTTCGCTTTGGGACCGTGCCATGCGTGATACGGTCCTGCGGAGCGCCCCCTGTGCCCGAGGCACCTATTTCGGCTGGAGGTTTTTTTCGGCGCGAGAGGAAATATTGGGATGCCTGCCTCCGCCGCCGCGGGACGGGTGGTTCTAGCCAGACGCATTCGCATCCCCCACTTCTTGCAGATTCGGGGTATCCCTACCCAGGTCCCTCCCGTGGCTGACGCGGCCGGCCCGTTGAGCGAAATTCCCGGCCGGCTCGCGGCAGCTGCGCTCCACCTGGACGCGCCGCGTCCCGCGTGGACCGACGCGACCAACCGGACGGGGTACCTGGCGTCATCGCCGTGTCGCCTGACGGCTCACGCATCGCGGCCAGCGCCACCGACAATCTGGGCGACAATGTCTACGTCTTCCCGGTGGCCGGAGGCCCGGCCACCCCGCTCACCGCGCTCCCGGGAGCGCGCATGGCGCGGGGCGGGAGGCGGAGGCCGGTCGGGAGCCGCGCGAGCCGGATGGCGAAGGGTCCCGCGCGGACCGCGAAGTCCGTAGCGCCGCCGAGGACGCCGGAGGGGAGGATCAGCGCGAACCAAACGGCAGGTTCGTGGTGTCCACGCGGGAGAGATCCAGCAACTGACTCGCGTGCTCGATGTCGATGCCCACAACCGCACCGCTCTCGTCCAGGTCGAGCACGATGCCGGGCCGGATTTCCTCGGCATCCGAGCCGGGCCGATCGGCCAATTCGATATACAGCGAGTCGGTCTCGGGGAAGTAGTTGAGCTTCATCGCGGGGGCACCTCGAAGCCGCGGTCCGGGAACGCGTTATGAACCGTCTCGCCATCGGGTAGCGTGACGACCCGGAGGTAGCGTCCGAGTTCTCGAATATAGCCCCACCGGCGGATTCGCCCGTCACCCTGGACCTCCCGGTGCTCCGGAGAATTCAGCACGTGCTCGATCCACTCCAGCCTGAGGTATGGCCGGCGCCGGAGGACGACCTCCTTGAAGTATCGGGTGGTTCGCACCCTGCCAGATTGCTTCGGGGAAGGAACCCGGGCGTAACCGTTCGCTCGCTCCAAGGAGACCAATTCGCGCCTCCGGGATGACCCCAGCATATTCTGGTCATGAACCGACTCATCGCGCTCGGCGCCATCGCGCTGGTCCCCGCCGCCTTTCCGGGCGCGGCCCGGGCACAGTCCCTCGCCAGTCCGTTCGGCGTCGTCTCACAGAAGATCGACAGCACCACGATCACTATCGAATACTATCGCCCCTCCGCCCGCGAGCGGACGATCTTCGGTGGCCTGGTGAAATGGGGCGAGCTGTGGACGCCGGGCGCGAACTGGGCCACGACGCTCGAGGTGACTCGCGACGTGCGGATCGAGGGAAAGCCGCTGCCCCGCGGCAAGTACTCGGTCTGGTTGATTCCGGCCACGAAGCCCGACTCCTGGACCGTGGTCCTCAATCGCGCGGCGCGGCGGTTCCATGTGATACGTCCCAACCCCAAGGAGGACGAGCTCCGCATCCGAGTGCCGCCTGACTCCGCTCCCCACTTCGAGACGGTGACCTTTTCCTTCCCGGTCGTGAGCCGTACGGGGACGACGCTCGCGTTCCAGTGGGCGGGTACGGCGGTACCGATGCGCCTCGAGGTCCAGCCGTCACGTCCGGTGATTGTCGCGGCGCACCCCTGGTCGAGCTACGCGGGCATCTACGAGCTCCGCTCAGCCGACGACCCGGCGGCGCCCCCGGTCCGCTACGAAGTCTTCGAGCGGGCGAACGACCTCTGGGTGCGCACCACGCCGCAGGCGGTCGAAGAGGGACTGGACCCGGAGTTCGACCTCCTCCCGGCCGGAGACGACGACTTTCACCCGCGGCAGTACAAGAACGGGAAGCTGATCGGCGATGAAATGGACGAGCTGATCGTCTTCCGCCTGGAAGGCAAGCGGGCGACGGGGTTTGAGGTGCGAGGGATCGCCGAGGCCAAGGTACTCGCGCGGGGGACTCGGGTGGGCGCTCCACAGTAGGCCGGCCACTTCAGCCCGCGGAGGCGAGTGGGACTCTCCATTCGTTGGAAGCTCTTCCTGTTCATAGGCGGCCTGGTCACGGCCGTCACGATTGCGTTCGGCGGTGCCGCCTACCGGGCCATGCGTCAGTCGGCGCTTTCGGCCACGTCGGTTCGGCTGGCGGGTATCGCGGCCCAGTGGGCCCGCCTGTTCGAAGGCGGCGCGGCTCGCCAGGGCGCCGCATTCCGGGCCGCAGCAGGTGCTGCTCCGGTGCGGGAAGCGCTGGCCCGCCCGGACTCCGTTGGGCTCGCCGTCGCGGCGACCGCATTGCGTCCCCTGCTCCCTCCCGGCCAGCGCAGCGCCCTCCGTCTCCTGGATCGGGATCGGCGGCCGCTCCTGACGCTCGGGGATACCGCAGCCGCGGTGAACGCCCCGGTGGACTCGGCGCTTCTTGACAGCGCGGCCCGGCACGACTCTGTGCAGGTCGGCCCCCTCCGGGCGTCCGGCTTGGCGGTCGTGGGCACCTACGCGATGGCCGTCATGGTGCACGGCACGCCAGCCGCCTACCTGACTCAGACCACGCAATTGCAGGTCACGCCCTCGCCGGACGAGCTGAACAAGCTATTCGGTGGCACCGCAACCCAGGTGCGGGTCGCCAACCAGGACGGATCGGTCTGGACCGATCTGGCCCAGCCGATCCCGGGGCCGGCCGAGCGCATCGATGTCTCCCAGGACCTGCTGTCGTACCACAGCCCGGTCACTGGGCCGGTCTTTGCCGCGGTGCGCCCCATTGCCGGGACGCCATGGATGGTGGTGATGGAGAGCTCGGCGACCGAGGTGCTGGCTCAGTCGCGCCGCCTTCTGCTCCAGCTCCTGATCGGGGGCGCTGTCGCGATTGGGCTGGGGCTGGCCATCGCCGCCGCGATGAGCGGATCGCTCACCCAACCCCTGGCGAGCCTCACCGATTCCGCCGAGGCAGTCGCGGCCGGGGACTACACGCATCTGACAGGTGTCAGACCTCGGCGCGATGAGCTCGGACGGCTGGCACGGGCGTTCGATGCGATGGTGACGCGGGTGCAGCAGGCCTTTGCTGCCCGGCTCGACGCGGAGTCCTACTACCGCGGCCTGTTCGAATCGATCCCGCTCCCCATCTGGCTCTACGACCGCGAATCCCTGGCGATCCTGGCCGTAAACGATGCGGCGATTCGCCACTACGGATACACGCGGGAAGAATTCCTGACGATGACGGTTGCCGAGCTGCGGCCTCCCGAGGATCTCCCCCTCCTGCAGGCTGCGATTCGGGATGTGGGCGGCCCGGCAAACCTCCAGCGCCAGTGGCGGCATCGCAAGAAGGACGGGACCCTCATCGAGGTCGAAGTGCATGCGCGTTCGATGCTGTTCCAGGGCCGCCATGCCCGCCTGGTGGTGGTTCACGACGTCACCGAGCGCAAGGTGGCGCAGGAGCATGTTCGTCGCGCGGACGAGCGGTACCGCCGCCTGATCGAAGAGTCACCCAACGGCATCAGCCTCTCGAAACTGGACGGCGGCTTTCTGGCCGTGAACCCCGCCTTCGTGCGGATGCTGGGCTATGACTCGGAGGAGGAGGTCTTCGCCCTTGACCAGCCCGACCAGCTCTACGCCTATCCGGAGGAGCGAGCCGGATTCCGCGCCGCCCTGGCCGCCACCGGCCAGGTCCGGAACATGGAGGTGCATCTGCGGCGGAAGGACGGCAAGGTCATCACCGTGCAGCTGAACGCGCGGCTGCTCACCGAGCCGGGTTCCACCGACCAGTATCTGGAGGCGTCCCTGACGGACGTGACCGAGCTGCGCCGTGTCGAGCGGCAGTTCCAGCAGGCCCAGAAGATGGAAGCGGTCGGCCAGCTCGCCGGCGGGATCGCGCACGACTTCAACAACCTGCTGACGGTCATCCTGAGTTACAGCGATTTGCTGTTGTCGGAACTCCGTCTGGCCGCCTCCGACCGGGAAGCCATCGAGGCGATCCACGGGGCCGGGACCAGCGCCGCGGCCCTGACCCGGCAGCTGCTGACCTTCAGCCGCCAGGAAGTGGTGCAGCCGCAGGTGATGCGCCTCAACCAGCTGATTGCCGGCACGGGGAAGATGCTCAAGCGGCTGCTCGGTGAGCGGGTCGAGCTCGCGACTGCGCTGGAGCCCGATGCGGGAAACGTCAAGGTCGATCCCGGGCAGCTGGAACAGGTGATCGTGAACCTGGCCGTCAACGCGCGGGACGCGATGCCGGACGGGGGCCGGCTGCTGATCGAATCCCGCAACGTGGACATCGAGGGGGCCGGGCCCGATCGGGTTTCGATCCTTCCGCCGGGCGGCTACGTGCTGCTGGTGGTAAGCGACAATGGGATCGGCATGGATGCCGCAACCCAGGCGCGCATATTCGAGCCGTTCTTCACGACCAAGGAGCACGGGAAGGGCACCGGACTAGGTCTCGCCACGGTATACGGCATCGTGAAGCAGAGCGGAGGTCACATCGCGGTCTACAGCGAGCCGGGACGCGGGACCAGCTTCAAGATCTACCTCCCCCGGGTCGACGAACCGGACGCGGCAGCCGGCGGTCGCGCGGACGCGCCGGAATCGCTGCGCGGCACCGAAACGATCCTGGTCGTAGAGGACGAGCCCGTACTGCGCGCTCTGATGTGCCGGATCCTGGAAGGGAAGGGATACACGGTGCTCTCCGCCGCCGGCGGCGAGGCCGCGGGTGATATCGCGACGAGCCACCGGGGCCTGATTCACCTGGTCCTGACCGACGTCGTGATGCCGGGGATGAGCGGCTCCGAGGTGGCCGACTGGCTCACCAAGCTCCGCCCGGACATCCGGGTCCTGTTCATGTCGGGGTACACCGATGATGCGATCGTGCATCACGGCGTGCTGGAAGCCGGAATGCATTTCATCGAAAAGCCGTTTACGGTGGTTGCCATCGCCAGGAAGGTGCGTCAGGTGCTCGACGCGCCTCAATAGGCCGGCTGCAGTGGCGGCGACCTCTTTGCAAGAGTAGTTTTCGGTCCCTCCCGACTACACTCAGGCTTCTGGATACACTCGCGCAGCAGATCACGCGGCTGAACGCTGTCCTCGGCGACCGCTACCTCCTCGAGCGCGAGCTCGGCCAGGGCGGGATGGCCACGGGCCATCACGCTCGCCGGGCCGTTCATCGCGCTGAGCGCGCTGCTCACCAGTCACGTGGCGTTTCTCGGGGACACGAGGGCGACGATCGCCGTTACGGTGTCCGCCCTCGCCGGCGTGGCGCTGTATGCCTCGCTCTTCGTGTGGCTGGGCCTGGTCACCACTCAGGCGATCGGCATCGGCCTGCTGTACATCGTCCTCTGGGAAGGATTCTTCGCCGGGTTCGTGTCGGGCGCGCGGATGCTGAGCATCCGCCACTATGCGATCGCGTTGATGCATGGACTGGACGTCCGCCGATTTGCCTCGACCGCCCACCTGGGCCTGAGCCTCGCCATCATCATTTCGGTCGTCGTGTTCGGCGGGTTCCTGCTGCTGTCTATCCGACGGCTGCGCCGGATGGATGTGCCGTGAGAGTTGGCTACCGGTCCACATACCTCACTGGATCAGCCATCCCCACCTCCGCAAACCCGTTCAGCCTGATCCGGCACGAGTCGCACTCTCCGCACGCCAGCCCTTCCGCATCGGGCGCGTAGCAGCTCCGGGTGAGCCCGTAGTCCACGCCCAGCGACAGGCCCCGGCGAATGATCGCTTCTTTGCTCATGGCGATGAGCGGCGCGTGCACCTTGAATCGCACTCCGCCCTCTACGCCCGCCTTGGTGGCTAGGTTGGCCAGGGCCTCGAACCCGCGAATGAACTCGGGCCGGCAGTCGGGATAGCCGCTGTAATCCACCGCGTTCACCCCGATGAAAATGTCGGCTGCGCCAAGCACCTCGCACCAGGCGAGCGCAAACGAGAGGAAGATGGTGTTGCGGGCGGGGACGTAGGTGATGGGGATGCCTTCCGATGGCTTGGTGGGGACTGGAATGTCCGAGGTGAGCGCCGACCCGCCGAAGCTTCGCAGGTCGATATCTACGATGTGATGCTCCGCCACGCCGATCTGCGCGGCCACTTTCCGCGCCGCATCCAGCTCAGCCGCGTGCCGCTGGCCATAGCGACAGCTCAGTGCGAACGGCTCGAATCCCTCGGTCTTGGCGATGGCGAGGGTGGTGGCGGAGTCGAGTCCTCCGCTGAGCAGCACGACGGCCTTGTTCATAGTCTCACCGCCAGCTCGTGCGCCAGGGCTCCGTCCAGCGCAGGGTACTGGAACCGGTATCCGGCCTTCTGCAGCACCGCTGGTACGACGTGGGTGCTCGCCAGAATGGCCTCGTCCGCCATTTGACCGAACGCAAGCCGGATGGCCGTCCTCGGCACTGTCAGTACCGCCGGCCGATGGAGCGCCTTGCCCAGCGCCGTGGTGAACGCTCGATTTCGCACGGCTTCCGGAGCCACCGCATTGACCGGCCCGCTCAGGGTTCCCTCGAGGGCGTGCCGAAACACGCCGATCAGATCCGCCGCGGCGATCCAGCTCATCCACTGGCGCCCATCACCCAGTCGCCCACCCAGGCCGAGCCGGAAGGGAAGCAGCATCCGCTGGAGCAGACCGCCCGCCCTGGACAGAACCAGCCCGATCCGCACTGGTACTACGCGCGTTCCGGCGTCCGCCGCGGGCGCTGTGGCTGCCTCCCACGCCATCGCCACCTCGGGAAGGAACCCACGCCCCGGCGGACTTGCCTCGGTCAGCTCCTCGTCGCCCCGCTCGCCGTAGTATCCGATGGCCGACGCGCTGACCAGGGTCTTGGGGCCATCCGGCGCCCGCGCCACCGCCTCGGCCAGGAGCGTGGTGCCCAGCTTCCGGCTCTCGAGCAACGCCCGCTTCCGGGCTTGGGTCCAGCGCCCTTCGGCGATGTTCTCGCCCGCTAGGTGGACCACCGCGTTCACACCGCGGAGTGCGGTGGGATCGAGTCCGGCGCCCGCCGGGTCCCAGCGGATTTCTCCCGGTCCTGCCGTCTTCCGGACGATCCGGATCACCTGATGCCCGCTGGCGGCCAAAGCGGGCGCCAGCATCGATCCGATCATGCCCGAGGCGCCGGTGATCGCGACCCGAAGGCGGGGACTTGGACTCATCGGGGCGGAATCTAGCCCGCCGCAGGGAGCGTGTCGGTTTGCAGCGATGAAGGAGGCGGACGCTCAGCCCAGTCACGGGGTGACAGTGAGCGCGTAACCCGCGAGCGAGGCCCGCAGGACGTTCTGGCGATCCGCCACCTCGAGCACCCTGGCGGTGTAGCCGGCGGCGGCCGCGTCGGGCAGGTGCAGCCTGACCACGGCCCCGTTGGCGAGGGCGCCCACCAGGGCCCCTACCATACTGGAGCCGCCATCGCGCCGCGTGAACAGTCGCAGCGACGCGTTGACGGCCACCGCACTGTCGATCGGCGGGCCGGTCACTTCGAACGTCATGGCGCCGTCGTCGGCGTAGGGCGTGGTCAGCCGCACGATCAGCGTCCCGGCCCGCGCGGCGCCACTCGTCGGGTCGTCCGAGCAGGCCGCGCCCAATGTCAGGGCGGCCGCCATCGCGAAGGTCCAGCGCGAGCGGCTCATCGATCGCTCCCGGGCCGCTGTTGGGCAGCTGCCGCGGCGGGGCCAGGAAGGCCGCCCACCGATCTGAGGTACGCCTGAAAGTCGCCGACGTCAAAGCGACCATTGTGGTTGCCCAGCGCGTCGAGGAATTGTGCATCCGCCGGGCTGAGGCCGCCCGCCCCCAAGAGGCTCGCGGCCGCGACGTCGAGGGTGAACGGCGGCGGTACCTGGCCGACCGGCAGCCCGCGCTGCGTCACGCCGGCCGGATTCATTTCGATCAGCCGGCCGGCTCGGGGTTCGGTGGCGAACAGCCGCGCAACCGTGGCGCCCGTCCCGTCGCGCCCGAACGCCACCGCCTGCGGGGCGTCCGGCCCCACCGCGAAATTATCCGCCACGAGGGTCCCCGTCGGACCGAACAGCTGGATGCGCCCGGCAGCGGGGGCCGGAGCGTAGATGTTGCCGGCGACGTCGAACGCAAACGATCCGATGACGAGGTTGCCGCGGAGCACTCGTTGAAGCTGGCCGTTCACGAGCTTCCAGACCTCGGTGCCTTGCGAGAAATACGGCTCCCCCGATGGACCGATGGCCAGCGGACCGGGACCGAAGCCGCCCACGGCGATGGCGTCGAACCGGGCCTCGAACTGGCCAGTGGGGCTGTAGCGCCGGAGCGAGCGATCGGACAGATCGGTGAGCCAGATGCGGCCATCCAGGGCCACGGCGACCGAGATCGGGAATCCGGCATCGGTGATGAAGCGGGTGGCCTGGCCTTGTGGGGTGACGCGGTACACGGCGCCGTCCGAAGATGCCACCAGCAGGTGATCGGACGCGTCAAACGCGAGGCCCTGCGGGTTGGGAATCCCGGCGACAAAGGTCGTCACCACGCCCTGACCGGAGACCCGCACCACCCGATTCCCAATGAGATCGCTGGTGAAGAGATCCCCGGTGCTCCCGACGGCGAGGCCGGTGGGTCGCCCGAGGCCCTCGGCGCGCACCGTGATTGGGTCGCCCGGTCCGGCGGCGACCGAGCGAAAGTGGAAGATGTAGGGGAACGGGTTGGCGCCGCCGCCCACGCTGGCGGCGACGGTTGCGAAGTACGTCCCCGTCGTGATGATCGAAAACTGGAGGCGACTGTCGGACCCGTCGGCATCGTCGTTGGAGGCGAGCCGGGTCGTGCCGTCGCTGGCGTAGAGGGCGATGATCGGGTCGACCGGCAATCCGAGTTGCTCCGCGTCGATGTCGAGCTCGATGGTCGTCCCCGCCTGTGCGGTGAAAGCCCAGTAGTCCACGTCCCCGACCGGGCTCTGGTCTCCGGGACAGATCGCGCCGGTGCCGTCCCCTCCGATCGCAACGGGTGACGCCGTGCCGGGCGTGTCGTTAGGCTCCCGCTCGGTCCCGGTCGCGGTGCAGATGACAGTTCCGAAATTGATGGCGTACGTGCGTCCCGGGCCCCCCGTGGCGCCGAACGCGCGAATCACCACGTAGTAGCGGCCGCTGGTAGGGACGCGGAAGGAGATGCGGCTGTCGAATCCGTCGAAATCGTCGTTGAAGGCGAGCAGCGTCTTGCCGTCGGGGGCGATGAGCGAGAGCGTCGGATCAAGAATCGATCCGACCTGCGCCGCGTCCACGTCCACGCTGAAGAGTTGTCCGGCGGTCAGGTCCACGAACCAGGTGTCCACATCGCCCGCCGGGTTCACGGTCCCGGTGGCCCGGTCCCCCAGTGCCACGCTGTCGGCCGTGGCCACGATGTCGTTCGGCTCGCTCTCGGCGACGATCGTGTCGAGCGCCGTGGGCCTTTGGTTCAGGGCCGGCGCGGCGCCGAGCATCGCCAGCAGAACCAACGTTGGCACCCTCGGTTCCATCGCGTACTCCAGCGTGAACGGGTTCGGTCCCTGTCGGGGAAACGTTAGTTATCGCCCATCGATGGGAGCATCAGCCGGGGCGCCTTCGACGGGGGGAAGTACCGGAACCGAGCTGTCAGACGGAGGACTACAGGGGGTCCGCTTCAATCGCGCCCGCCCGCACGTTACAATTGAGCGTGCTTCGGCCCACGACGGCCCTCGCAAGGACACACGGGAGCCCACCATCGCGAACTCGACCTGGTCCATCAAGGACGCCGAAAAGCTGTACAACATGCGCGGCTGGGGCCTGGGATACTTCCGGACCAACGCCGAAGGCCACGTCACCGTGCATCCCGACCAGGCCGGGGATCGGGCGATTGATCTCTACCGGCTGGCGCTCGACCTCAACGCCCAGGGCATCGGCCTGCCGCTGTTGCTCCGCTTCTCCGACATCCTGAAAGCCCGAATCGCCTCGCTGGCCACCGAGTTCGGCCGGGCCATCGAGGAAACCGGCTACGGGGGGACCTACACATCGGTCTATCCGATCAAGGTGAACCAGCAGCGCCACGTGGTGGAGGAGATCGTCTCCTTCGGCAGTCCCTTCGGGGTGGGACTCGAGTGCGGCAGCAAGCCCGAGCTCCAGGCGGTGCTGGGTCTGGCCGAGCGGACCGACCACCTGATCGTCTGCAACGGGTACAAAGACGAGGAGTTCATGCGGATGGCCCTGATGGGCCAGCGGCTGGGGCACCAGGTGTTCATCGTGCTGGAGCAGGTGGCCGAGCTGGATACCGTGCTGCGTGTGGCCGACGAAATGGGCGTCACCCCGAGCCTCGGCGTCCGCATCAAGCTCGCCACCGAGGGGGCGGGACGCTGGGCCAAGACCGGCGGAGAAAAATCGAAGTTCGGGCTCGGGGCGGTCGAGCTGATGAAGCTGCTCGACAAGCTGACCACTGCGGGGAGGAAGGACCTGCTCAAGCTGGTGCACTTCCACCTGGGCAGCCAGATCACCGACATCCGGTTCGTAAAGGCCGCGCTCGAGGAAATCGGCCGTTACTACGTCGAAATCCGCGAGATGGGGTTCGACCTCTCCCACGTGGATGTGGGCGGCGGGCTCGGGGTCGACTACGAGGGGTCGCGAACGACCAGGCCGGCCAGCATGAATTACACGACGCGGGAGTACGCCAATGACGTGGTGTACCTCCTGGGCACCGTGTGCAAGCAGTTCGGGCAACCCATGCCCCATATCATTTCCGAATCGGGGCGTGCGCTCACGGCCCACCATGCGCTGCTGCTAGTCAACGTCACCGATGTGGAGGCGCTCACCGAGCCGGTCACCCCGGCGCTTCGCGACGACCCGCCGGCGGTGCTGGTGGAGCTCAAGGAGAATCTCGAGTCATTGTCACTGGACCGGGTCGAGGAGGTGTTCCATGACGCGGTTTTTGCCAAGGAGCGGCTCCAGGAGCTGTTTGCCAGCGACGCCATCACGCTCCGCGACATGGCGGATATCGATCAGTACTACCTGGCGACGCTGAACGCGATCGCATCGCTCATTGTGCACGATCGACCCAGCTACCCCGAAATCGTGAACCACCTCGAGGCCACGCTGGTGGACCGGTATTTCTGCAACTTCTCGGTCTTCCAGTCGCTGCCGGACAACTGGGCGATCGATCAGATCTTCCCGATCATGCCGGTGCACCGTCTGGACGAGGAGCCGATGCGCCGCGGCACCCTGCAGGACATCACCTGCGATTCGGACGGGGTGATCGACCGGTTTGCCGGCGGGCGGAAGGGCA
Source organism: Gemmatimonadales bacterium (assembly GCA_045403135.1). GTDB lineage: Bacteria > Gemmatimonadota > Gemmatimonadetes > Gemmatimonadales > GWC2-71-9 > JABFSM01. The sequence continues at coordinate 22,027 of JAXIPC010000116.1, forward strand.
AGCCCTGCCTGGAGCTGCACCCCTTCCGCGAAGGCGAGCCGTACATCCTGGGCATCTTCCTGACCGGCGCCTACCAGGAGATCCTGGGCGACCTGCACAATCTCTTCGGTGACACGAACGCGGTGCACATCAAGGTTACCGAGAAGGGCTATGAGATCACCGATATGGTGCACGGCGACACCGTCACCGAGGTGCTTAACTACGTGCAGTTCCACGCCTCGGACCTGTTGCAGACCTTCCGCCGAAAGGTGTCCAACGCGCCGGAGCTGTCCCGCCAGGAGGCCAATACCTTCATCGCGGACTACGTGGCGGGCCTGGAGGGGTACACCTACCTGGAAGGAGAGCTGCCGGTCGAGGCGGGCGTGGCGCCGAACGGAAATGGAGGAACGGCTGCGGCGGTCGAGGCGTAGCGATTCGGCCACAGACGGCTGCAGTTAGTGGTCCCCGCCCGACGCTTGGGTGCCTCCCGCCAGCAGGAGCGTCCCGATCGTTCCGCTCCCCAACCCGCGCCTGTCGCATGTAGGTCGTCGGCTCTGTTCCCGGCCAGCCGTGCTACCTTTGTACCCGGTGTGTACCCAACAAGGAGTTACCGTGATTCATCGCATCGCTCCCGCTCTGCTGCTCGTCGCGTCGAACCTTTTGGCCCAGCAGGCCCCGCCGCCCCTCTATCAGGACCTCGGCACCCACCACAAAGCAATAGGCACGCGAGTCCCCCTCGCGCAGCAATACTTTGACCAAGGTCTCCGATTGGTGTACGGCTTCAATCACGCGGAGGCGATCAGGTCCTTTGCACGTGCGACCGAGCTGGACCCGACGTGCGCGATATGCTGGTGGGGAATCGCGTATGCCTACGGGCCTCATGTGAATGCGGGGATGGATTCTGCGAGTGGGGTGAAAGCGTACGACGCGGCACAGAGAGCGCTCTCGCTCAGCCGTGATGCAACCCCTTGGCAGCGGGCATATGTCCGGGCCGTGGCCGCGCGGTACGCACCGGTGCCGCCCGCCAATCGCGCCAGTCTCGACTCCGCGTACGTCCGCGCCATGGCAGCTGTCGCCCGCAGTTTTCCGAACGATCTCGACGCCGCGGCACTCTACGCCGAGTCGTTGATGGATCTGCGACCCTGGAATTACTGGACGCCGCAGGGAAAGCCGTATCCCGGTACGGAGGAGATCGTGCGGCAACTGGAGCGAGTTATCGCGCGCAAGCCAGAGCATCCCGCAGCGTGTCACTACTATATCCATGCAGTAGAGGCGGTGAATCCCCAGCTCGCGGTCCCCTGTGCAGAGCGTCTGGCCCGTCTGATGCCAGGGGTGGGACACATGGTGCACATGCCGGCCCATATTTATGTCCGCGTCGGCAGGTACCAGGACGCCGCCGCGAGCAACGTTCACGCGATCCACACCGACGAGACGTTCATCGAGGGTCAGAAGCCGGTGACCGTGTACTCGCTTGCCTACTATCCGCGCCACGTCGAGATTCACCTTTGCCTTCAACGCCTGGGCGGCCTCGATTGCCTGGGCGCTCCGCCCAGCCATGGTCGAGACAAATGCGAGGAAATGGATGTTGTGCGGATAGTAGGCAAGCGAGTACACGGTCACCGG
>JAXIPC010000148.1:0-43677 GCA_045403135.1 Gemmatimonadales bacterium
CCGTTGACTCCCTCACGGTCCGGCACCACGTACCTTCCGACGCTCTGCCCGAGTGCCCAGTTCTGGTTGTCCCGGGTGCCTAGCGAGAAGGTCACTGTGTAGGTGTAGCCGGTCGGAACTGCCGCCACCGCCGTGGCCGCAGCAGTGAATTGCGCCCGGTTCACCAGCGCGCGGGCCTTCACAATGTTGGCCAGATTGGTCATCCGGGCAACGTCGGCGGCCGCCCCGCCGTTGTTGGCCAGCGCCGAATCGGCCGAGTTGATGGCCCGCTTGAACACGGAGTCCACCGACACCGGGTTGCCGAAGGCGATCACGCCGTTCACCACGTCGCTGAACGGGATGCCGTTGCACCAGGTTTCGCCGATCTGGTTCTCGGCAAAGGCTGTCAGCGCGAACATCAGCGCCACGTTGCTGAGGGGCGCGGGCGCGTAGGTCCGGAGCGCGTTGACGGCGGCCCGCCCCTCGACCCGGGTGCGGTTCAGATTTCGGAACGGTTCGGCCAGGAAGCTGTTGGTCGGATCCACGGTTCGTGCATCCGCGGTATTCCGTTGCTCAAATGTGTCGCCGGAGCGCCATTCGTCCACCAACAGCCCCCCGAACAGGAAGATTCCGTCCGGTCCCTGGGCGCCGACGGTCGCCGCGTTCAACCGGGAGACCACGCCGTTCCGGAGCGCGATCGCGCCCGCGGCCGACGTGGCGGTAGTGACGATGTCCGGGTCGTTAGCCCGGAGCATCGCGTCACAGGCGGAGAGGATCAGGGTGGCACCGAGCGCCGCGACGCCGAGGTGGCGCCGAGCTCCCGTGATTCTAGGGCTGGTCATGTCGAGTCCCGAAAAGGTGTATGCCATTGGCCGAGACCTAGAACGTCACGTTCAGGCGGAACGTGTAGTAGGACACCGGCGGAGCGGTCTGGAAGTCGCTGACCACGCCGACGTTGGTCCCGTAGTATCCCGACTCGGGATCGAGCCCGCTGTAGCCCGTCAGCACTCCGAGGTTGCGGCCCGAGAGCGTGGCGCTGATCCGGTCAGCGGCAAACCATCTCGCCCAGCGGTCCGGGAAGGACCAGGTGAATGACAGCTCGCGGAGCCGAATGAAGTTGGTTTTTTCCACGTAGCCATACTGCGAGAAGCCAGGAACCTGGCGCACCACCACGGCCCGGGCCTGCTCGTCCAGGGGCGCGCTCGGGTCCATGTCACCCCGGCAGTTCGAGCGGCTTTGGCAGCGGATCCGCTCGTTGCCGTTGAGCTGATAGCCGCCGGCCTTCGCGTCCACCAGGGTCTGCACCCGGAGCTTCCGGCCGAACAGCTCGAACGTGTTGTAGGCGGTGAATTCAGCGGGAGGAAGCGGCGGGCCCACGTACACGTTGCTGGCCCCGACCGAGACTTCGCTTCGGGGGTTTGCGACGAGCGTGCCGCCGATCAGCGTGTCGGGCACGAACGCGATCAGCCCGTCACCGTTCTTGTCCTGGTAGGTGAACGGCCGGAGCCACCAACCCGAGATCGGGTAGCCCTCGATGTCGGAGTTGGTGGTGCCGATGCTCGGGGGGTTGCCGCCCAGGCTCACGATCTTGCCCTTGTTGTACGAGCCGGAAAGCGTCAGCTCCCAGCCGAACCGCCGGCTGTCGACGATGCTGGCGTTGATCGACCCCTCGATCCCTTCGTTCTGGGTCTTCCCGATATTCTCCAGCCGGCTCCCCGCGGTGCCGGCCGACGGCGCCAACGTGCGCGAGATCAGCGCATCCTTGCTGGTCTTCTTGTAGTAGGTAAACTCGAAGTTCACCCGATTGTTCATCAGCGATGCGTCGAAGCCCAGCTCGAGCTCAGCGGTGCGTTCAGGCTTGATACTGGAGTTACCCAGGGAGGAAACCACCAGGCCGGGGCTATCCACGTTGTCGACATTGGTGGTCAGTGAGCCAAAGAACGGAATGGCATCGTTGGGGCCCGGTTGACGGCCCGAAGCGCCGTAGGCCCCCCGGAGTCGGAGGCTGCTCAGCACATCGGATTTGGGGAAGAAGCTCTCATCCGACAGGACATAGGAAACCGCGGCCTTTGGATAGTACACCCGCTGGAACGTTCGGCCGAAGGCGCTGTTGCGGTCGGAACGGACCGCGGCCGTCAGGTAGAGCCGGTCCTTGTAGCTGATATTCTGCTCGGCAAAAATCCCGGCGGTTGCGGTGACGGTGGTAGCTTCGCTCACACTGGGGTTGCTGCCCGACCCGAGCGTGGTTCCACCGGGCGTGAGGTTCTCCGACGAGGCGGCGTTCCGGGCGAACTTTTCCTTCACAAACTGCAGGCCGACGGTCGACTTCATGCCGACCTTGTCGCCCATCCGGTAGTTGGCCGTGGCATTGGCGTCGAGCGTATAGGCGAAGAAGTTCGATCGGTTGTCCGCCCGGAAGCCCGACCGGTTGACGACCGAGAAAGGCGCGCATTCGTCGCGCCGGCAGAGGTCACCGTCTTCCCGGGCGATGTAGTCCAAGCCGCCCACGACCCGGGTAGCCAGCCAGTGGGTTGGCCGGTAGTTGAACGTGCCGCTGGTGATGGTGCGGTTGATGTCCTGGTTTACCGTTTCCGAGAAGAACTCGTCCGGGGTGAACAGCCGGTAGCCGAGATTGTTCCGGGCGACGGTCACCCCATTGCCGGGAATCACCAGGTTGTTTTTGAACCCGGGGCCGCCGTAGAGATTCGAGCCCAGGCCGGTGGTGTTGTTGTCGGTCTGAGGGAGCCGCTGCGTACTGCTGACGAAGCCGGTGTTGACCTGCACGTCGGCCTTTTCGCCGACGTTCATGCTCACGTTGGCACGGACGTTGGTCTTCCGGAGGCCGTTGGGATGGAGCTGCTCGTAGGGTACTTTGCCGATGTTCCGCGTGGCGATGAGCCGCCGCTCGAACGCGGTGGGCATGGTGACGACGCCGACTTCGTCTTCCCACTCGCCGGACACGAAGTACCGGATGGCGTCAGTGCCGCCGCTCACCTGAAGCCCGTACTGTTGCCGATTTCCGGTGCTGAGCGGGGAGGAGTCTTTGTCCTTCCAGGGATTGAACTTCGTGAGGCTGTCCACGGTGCACAGCCGGGCGATCTGGTCGGAGAGCCGGCACACCGTCGCGTTGCTGGCCGTCGATGAGCCGGTCCGCCACGGCCGGTAGTTGAACGGGTAGGTGTTGTTGTCCTTGATCGCACCGCGCTCGACGTAGGCGTTCCACACCGGCCGCCCCGCCTTGCCCTTCTTGGTCTTGATGACGATCACTCCGTTGGCCGCGTCGGTCCCGTACAGCGTGGAAGCCGAGGGTCCCTTCACGACGTCGATGGACTCGATGTCCTCGGGGTTGAGATCGTTCACCCGGCCGGGGTTGGTGCCGCCGATGCCGATGGATGAAGAGTTCACGTCGGAGGTGACCCGAATGCCGTCCACCACGTAGATCGGGTTGTTCGACAGCGAGAGCGAGCTGTTCCCCCGGATCCGCACCCGGGCCCCGGCGCCCGTCATGTTGCCCGGAAGCACCTGCACGCCCGGCGCCTTGGCCACCAGCAGGTCGGCCATGTTCGCGATCGGGGTGGTTTTGACCAGCTCGGTGGCGTCCACGGTGGCTATCGCGTTGCCGACTTCGCGCTTGGCCTGGTCTCCTGTTGCGGTCACCACCACTTCGTCGAGGGAGAAGGGCGTGAGCAACAGCGCGAAGTCCACGGTGGCGGCCGCCCCGTCGGTAACGGTCACCGACTTGGTGGCCGAGGCGTAGCCGAATTGCGAGGCACGCACCTGGTGCGTCCCCGCGTGCACGCTCGCGATGCGATACCGCCCTTCGGCGTTCGTATAGGCGGTCAGGCTGCTGCCGACCACGACCATCCGGGCGCCGATTAGTGGCGAGCCGCTGGCTTGGTCGGCCACCTTCCCTGACAGGATGCCCTGCGCCGCGGCCGATGCCGCCAACCCAACAACGAAGCCGAGCGAGAGCAGCGCCCGGCGACCGGAACTGCGACGTCCTGCGGTGGTCATGATGGAGTGTCCCTCGAGAGGGTGAGAAGCCGCGCCTGGGCCGGTTGGGGTCGGCACCAGGAATCTAGTTTTGAGCGCATGGCGTGTGCCGTGTGCGCCTGGCCCCAAGTGCGATGTCCTGCAAGCAGTTGGATCACAGTCATCCGCCCATCCGTGTACTTTCGACACGAAGCGGCGGACAGGATTCATGTGAAGCTGACACGGCAACTTAGAGGGGCGCCGGCCCAAGCCGACTGGAATCGCTGAATAATGCGCCTGGAACCCCAGGGGATCAACCCTCGGAAAACCGGGTGGGGACCCTTCCAGCCAGCTCGAGGAGCGCTTTGGCCGCCGAGGCGTAGGGCAGGAGAGCGGTCAGGCTTCCCTTGGCAAGTCGGATGCTTCCCGTCATGAGCGCCAGTACCGGCGACCCCCCGGTGGCGAGCACCAGTTTCCACGCCGCCAGGCCTCCGGTGAACACGTAGACCGCCTCGTCCAGGCCGTCCGGGTCTGCCGTCCGCGCCGAGCGGCAGCGGCCATGCCAGAGATCCAGGAGCACGGCGCGACGAGCGGCCGGATCGGAGTCCTCGAGCACCAACGCCACAGCGCCCTCCCAGCGCTCCGCGGTAGTCCGATAGGCCTCGCTGGCGTTGAGCTCGCTCGCCCAGGCCTCTGCCCACCCTTGTGAAAACGCCTCGAGGCTCACGCCGGCTCCCATTCGGGCAGACAAGCGCGCCGGGTCCGATGCTGGACCCGGCGCGCTGGGAAAGTACACCGGTTTCGGAACCGAGGGCTGCCTTCGGATCTAAGGCGTTCGCCGGAGGTTCATGCTCCCGTTGACCGTGCTGAGGCTCAGGTAGCGGCCGCCATGGCCGATCGTCCCGCTCATGTGCCGGGGGCCCCACTTGCCCCGGATGGTGAGGGGGAACTCGGTGCTCATGGAGCCGTTGACGGTCGAGGCATCGACCTCCAGGTCAGCGCCAGCCGGCAGGTCGATGGTGATGCCGCCGTTGACGGTCTCGAATTCGGCGTCACCCCGCCAATCGGTGCGGCCCATTCGCGCATCGATGGAGCCGTTCACAGTGGAGCCGGTGGCCCACGAGGTAGTTTCAACAGTGATGTCGCCGTTTACGGTGTGCACCTCGGATTCCGCGGTGAGCCGCCGCGCGACCACGTCGCCGTTCACCGTGCGTCCGGTGAACTTGACGCCGTCCGGTACCCGGATCGTCCAGGTAACCTGTACATCGTTGTTGTTGGTGTTGCTGCGGCCTTTGCCGCCCTCCCGGCACTCGTTGGGCTCCCGCCGGGGCGGGTGGGGATACACCGCGCAGATGGTGACGCCGTCGGGGTGCTCCACCACTTCGATTCGGACGGTCTCCGGATCGCTCCGGCGCCCTTTCTTCACGGCGACGACTTCCACATCGCGCCCGCCGGTTCCCGACGCGTCAATCGCGCCGTTGATGCCGACGATTTCGATGGTTTTGCCGGCGGCCAGAGCCCGGCGCCATTGGAAGTCGGCGGATTGGGCAGGGCGGGCCGGACCCAGGTGCAAGGCGGCAAGGGCGATCAGGGCGGAAACGGACATTGGGGCTCTCTCTCTCGTGGCTCGGATGCGTGTGGTCAGAACCGACGTACGGGCGGGGGGCTCACCGGGATTCAACTGTCAGCCTTGGGATACGGCAGGACAGGGCAGCGTTGGAAGTATCTTTGTGCCTATCCGGCCCTCCTGGAGCCTGTCCGCATGACCAGCCTCGCGCCCACCGCGATCCGCGCGCCGACCGGCACGACCCTGTCCTGTAAGGGGTGGCACCAGGAGGCGGCGCTCCGCATGCTCATGAACAACCTCGACCCGGCCGTCGCGGAGCGGCCCGACGACCTGGTGGTGTACGGAGGCACCGGCAAGGCCGCCCGCAACTGGGCCTGCTACGAGAAGATCGTGGAGACGCTTCGCCGTCTGGACAACGACGAAACATTGCTGGTGCAAAGCGGGAAGCCGGTCGGGGTGTTCCGAACCCACGACGAGGCGCCCCGCGTCCTGATCGCGAACGCCCACCTCGTTCCCCGCTGGGCCACGTGGGACGAGTTCCGCCGGCTCGAGGCGATGGGCCTGACGATGTACGGCCAGATGACCGCAGGCTCGTGGATCTACATCGGCACCCAGGGCATCCTGCAGGGCACCTACGAGACCTTTGCCGAATGCGCCCGGCGCTATTTCGGCGGGACCCTGACCGGCCGGCTGATCGTGACCGGCGGGCTGGGCGGCATGGGCGGGGCCCAGCCGCTCGCGGCCACCATGAATGGCGGGGTACTCCTCGGCGTCGACGTGGACCCGGCCCGGGTGGCGCGGCGGGTCGAGAGCGGATACTGCGACCGGATGACCACCGACCTCGACGAAGCGCTCGAGCTCACCCAATCCGCCCGCTCGGCCCAACGCCCCCTCTCGGTCGGCCTGGTGGGAAACATCGCCACGGTCCTCCCGGAGCTGGTCCGGCGCGGCGTGCCGGTGGACGTGGTCACCGACCAGACATCGGCGCACGACCTGCAGGTGGGGTACATCCCCGCAGGTTATTCCCTTGAGGAGTCCGCCGCGTTTCGCACCCGGGATCCCGGCGGCTACGAGGCGGCGGTGCTCGACTCGATGGTGGTGCACGTCGAGGCGATGCTGGCCCTGCGACGGACCGGCGCCGTCGTGTTCGACTACGGTAACAATCTCCGTGGCCAGGTGGCCGATGGCCGCGGAATGACCCGGGCGTTCGAGATTCCCGGCTTCGTTCCCGAGTTCATCCGGCCCCTTTTCTGCCGCGGCGCTGGTCCGTTCCGCTGGGCTGCACTGTCGGGCGATCCGGCCGATATCGCCGTCACCGACGAAGCCGTGCTCGAAACATTTCCCCACAACGAGCCGCTGGGTCGCTGGATCCGGCAGGCCCGGGCCAAGGTCCAGTTTCAGGGGCTGCCGGCCCGGATCTGCTGGCTCGAATACGGCGAGCGCGCAGAAATGGGGCTCCGCTTCAACTGGCTGGTGAAGAAGGGGAAGCTGAAGGCGCCGATCGTCATCGGACGCGACCACCTGGATACCGGTTCGGTCGCATCGCCAAACCGGGAGACCGAGGGGATGAAGGACGGGAGCGACGCGATTGCCGATTGGCCCCTGCTCAACGCCATGCTGAACACCGCGTGCGGCGCCAGCTGGGTTTCGCTGCACCACGGCGGCGGGGTCGGCATCGGGTACTCGATCCACGCGGGCATGGTGGCGGTGGCCGACGGCACCGACAGCTCGGATCGACGGCTCAAGCGCGTGCTGACGGCCGATCCGGGCACCGGTGTCATGCGGCACGCCGACGCCGGATACGAGCTGGCCATCGAGACGGCGCGGGAGCGGGGGATAGATCTGCCGATGATACAGGACGGACAGGCGGACGGACGGACGGGCGGACGATAGTGCCACGCCCCGTTCGCCTGACCGCCTGACCGCCCGCGCCATGCCAATCTTAAACAACATCGGCACGCTTGCCCGCTGTGCCTCCGCCGGACCCGCCGATGATGCCGGGATCATCCGGGACGCCGCGCTGGCCTGGGAGGGGGCCACGCTCCGCTGGGTGGGCGCGGAGTCGGATCTCCCGGCCGAGTTTGCCGGATGGCCGAGCCATGACGCCGGCGACCGTCTCGTCATCCCCGGCTTGGTGGACTGCCACACCCACCTGGCGTTTGCCGGGTGGCGGGCCGACGAGTTCTCCCTCCGGGCTCGCGGCGCCAGCTATCTGGAGATTGCGGCCGCCGGCGGAGGCATCGCGTCGACCGTGGCGAAGACCCGCGCGGCGACGGCCGAGGAGCTCGAGGCGAGCTGCCTTACCCACCTCGCCGCGATGGCGCGTCTGGGGATCACCACCGTCGAGGCCAAGAGCGGATACGGGCTCACCCTGGAGCACGAGCTCCGCTTGCTCGAGGTGTATCGCCGGCTGGCCGGCGGCGCCCAGCGGATTGTGCCCACGCTGCTCGCCGCGCACATCGTTCCGGCCGAGTTTCGCGATCGCCGCGCGAGCTACGTCGATCTGATCGAGCAGGAGATGATCCCGCGGGCTGCCCGGGAGGGACTGGCGCGGTTCTGCGACGTCTTCGTCGAGGAATCGGCTTTCACCCGCGAGGAGGCCCGCCGGATTCTCACGGTGGCTCGCCGCCACGGGCTGGCGCCCAAGCTCCACGCCGACCAGATGACCGCGGGCGGGGGTGCCGAGCTGGCTGCAGAGCTGGGCGCGGCCTCCGCGGACCATCTCGAGAAGATCTCCGAGGCCGGCATCCGTGCCCTTGCGGCGGCCGGTGTCGTGGCGGTGAGCCTCCCCTTCGCCTCGCTCTACCTTGGCGTCGACGCGCTGCCGGCCCGGAAGCTCATCGAAGCCGGCGTGCCGGTGGCCGTCGCCACCGATTTCAATCCTGGGTCGGCGCCCAGCTATCACTTGCCGGTGGCGCTCACGCTCGCCTGTACCATGCAGCGGATGACCCCCGCGGAGGCCCTTCGGGGAGCCACCGTGGTTGCCGCGCGCGCGCTCCAGCTGGACTGGGAGATCGGGTCGCTCGAGCCGGGGAAGTCGGCTGATTTTGCGGTCATTGACGCAGAATCGGTGGAGCAATGGCTCTACCACTTGCGTCCCAACGCCTGCGTGTGGACGGTCGCGCGCGGGCGCGAGATCTGGCGGACGATGTCAGCCTCAGCCCAAGGGTGACATTTTCCGTTCCACGATGGCCAGGATTTCCGCCTCCTGCGCCGCCGCGGCCTCCTCCAGCTTGGCCCCCTCGCTCAGGATCTCCGCAATCGCCGCTTTGTTCTTGATGCCGCTCGCGTTGGTGCGGACGTTGAGCCAGGCTCCCCGGATGGCGGCGCGGGTGCAGAGCGCTCCCACGCCGGCATCGGAAGCGGAGGCGGGGTTGCCCTGGTCGGCCATGGCCCGGAGCAACGGGAATGCGCCGCCTGCCGAGCGCATCACCCGCCAGGGCACTTCCAGCGCGCCCAGGTTGGCCGTTTCCAGCGCCGCGGCCCGGGCGGTTTTTTCGGCGTCGCTGTCTTTCGGCATCGCCAGTGCCGCCATGACCCGGTTGAACGCGAGAGTGTCCTCGTCGACCAGACGAACCAGGTCGTCCTTGAGCCGCTGGCCCTGCTCGGCCCAGCGGGAGAATTCCTCCCACCGGGTGTCCCAGCCGCGTTTGTGGGCCGAGAGGTTCGCCACCATCGTGCCCAACGCGGCCCCGAGCGCTCCGACCGTTGCGGCAACCGACCCGCCGCCCGGCGCGACCGACTCGGACCCCGTTTCGTCGATGAACTCGCGGAGCGAAAGGTCGGCCAGGCGAGTCTGTTCCGGCTGGTGAATGCGATATTCGATGATGCGTTCCTCCGGGTTGAAGCCGCCCAGGTCCTCGAGCCCCAGGGATGCCACTGCGATCCGGATCAGCTCCGCCTCGGATACGCCGACCGAGCGCTGCTGCTTGCGAAGAAAGTAGCGTCCGGCTTCGAGCATCGCGGCGAGCGGGATCAGCCCGACCAGCTCGGACCCGGTAACCCGGAGTCCGCGAACCTCGGCCCGCCGGCACACCTCGTCGAACGCCAGGTGCAGCGGCGTGACGGAGAGGTCGGTCAGGTTCATCGATACCTGGGCCAGGCCGTACTCTTCGATGAACCACCCGATGGCCTTCACCGATTTGAGGGACCCCGGAATCATCACCGGCTCCCCGCCGGGGCCTTTGACCACCGTTCCCGTAACCGGGTCCCCCTCGCGCTTGGGACGGCCGGTTTCCCGGACATCGAAGGCCACCGCATTGGCTCGCCGGGTGGACGTGGTGTTCAAGTTGACATTGAACGCAACCAGGAAGTCCCGCGCGCCGATTACGGTGGCGCCGCTCGGCGGGTTGAACTCGGCGGGTCCGAAGTCCGGTTTCCAGGCGGGATCAGCCATCTTTCGGGCCAACCCCTCGTACTCGCCGGCCCGGATGGTGGCCAGGTTCCTCCGCGCCGGGTTGGGCTGCGCCGCCTCGTAGAGGTACACCGGGATTCCCAGCTCCCGGCCCACCCGCTCGGCCAGTCGGCGGGCGTGTCCGGCGGTTTCTTCCATGGAGATACCCGAGATCGGCACCAGGGGGCACACGTCCGTCGCCCCCATCCGGGGGTGGGCGCCGCTATGCTGCCGCATGTCGATCAGCTGGGCGGCGGTGGTGATGGCGCGGAAGGCCGCCTCGACCACCGGTTCGGGCCCGCCGGCAAAGGTTACGACGGTGCGGTTGGTGGCCTTGCCGGGGTCCACATGGAGAAGCGTCGCCCCTTCAACCGACTCGATGCGGGCGGTAATTTGACGGATCACGTCGAGGTCCCGCCCCTCGCTGAAATTCGGCACGCATTCGATCAACGCGGACATGAGCGATCGCCGGTAGGGGTCGTTGGGGCTCTAATCTACTTGGGGATATGCAGATACCGACACCAGACGCGCCCGGCGGGAGCTGACCCGTGCGCGACGGCTGGCGGCTCGACACCCGGCTCCGTTATCTGGCCGCGCTGCTGATCGGCGCGGCCGGCGTCGCGGTATTGCTGTCGTCGTCGTACGTCGTGCGCGAAGCGACCTACCTCCCCCTCTGGTGTGTGACGCTGGTGGCACTGCTGTTCCTCGGCGTCGGACCCGCGATCGTGGCGCAGCTCGTCGTCCTGCCGGCGTTGTTCCGGGTCGGGTCGGGGCTGGATGCTCCGTTGCTCATCCAAGTCGGCATCCTTGGCTTGGCCGACCTGCTGGGCTGGAGACTGGAGCGGGAGCGCAAGGCCACGGCGCGCCGGGAGAAGGAGCTGGTCGAGAGCGAAACCCGGTACCGGCATCTTCTGGAGCAGGCGTCCGACGGCATCGTTCTGGCCCGGCCTGACGGCCGGATGGTGCTGGTAAACCAGCGGATCTGCGAGATGATGGGCTATGCCGAGGCGGAGTTGTTACAGCTGCCGCTCAGGAGCCTCTACGAGGCCGGCGAGTTAGAGCGTTCGCCGCTGGGCTGGGACGAGTTGCTCCGGAGCTCGATGGTGATCCGGGAGCGCCGGCTGCAGCGCAAAGACGGCTCGACCTTCATCGCCGAGCTGAGCGTGCGCCGCACCGCCGAGGGACTGGCGCAGGCCATCGTGCGGGATATTACCCAGCGGCGCCGATCCGAAGCCGCCATCCGCGCCGAACGAGACCTCCTGGACGGCATCTTGAGCACCAGTGTCGCCGGGATCATCGTGGTGAGCCCGGTCGGCCGGGTCATCTTCCTGAACCCGAGCGCTGAAGCGGTGCTCGGCCTCACCAAGGAGCAGGTCAAGGACACCACAGACCTCCCGCCGGGGTGGCGGCTGGTGAACCTCGACGGCACTCCGCTCGCCGATGAGGCTCGTCCGGCGCGCCGGGTGGCACGGACCGGTGAGCCGGTGACCGATGCCCGGTTTGCCGTCGAGCGGCCCGACGGCCGTCGCGTCATCGTGTCGGTCAACGCCGCGCCGCTTCGGAATGCCGCGGGGATCATCACCGCCGTGGTGCTCTCCCTCTCCGATATCACCGACCAGTATGTCGCGCAGCAGGCGCTTCGCGAGCGCGAAGAGCAGCTGCACCGGATCACTGCAGCGGTGCCGGGAGTGGTCTACCAGTATGTGGTCGGGCCGGACCAGCAGGAGCGCTTCGTCTTCGTCAGCGAGGGCGCCCGCGACCTGCTGGGCGCCAGCGCCGAGGAGATCCTCGCCGATCCTCAGTGTGCCTGGACCACCATGGACCCCGAGGACCGGGCCGCGATGACCCTGCAGTTCAACCGGTCCTCGGCCACGCTGGAGCCCTGGAGCTTCGATTTCCGGGTCCGGGGGCCCGGCGAACGAATCCGCTGGCTGCGGGACATCGCGACCGCGATCCCTCGCAAGGATGTGGCCCGGGTGGTCTGGAACGGGGTAATCGTGGACATCACCGAGCGGAAACGGCTCGAGGAGGAGCTGCTCCAATCCCAGAAGATGGACAGTCTCGGGCGGCTGGCCGGCGGCGTCGCTCACGACTTCAACAATCTGCTCACGGTGATCCGGGGCTATGCCGACGTGCTCACCCGGGAGCTGTCCGACGGCGACCCCCGATTGGGCGAGGTGCGGGAAATCCGTCGCGCGGCCGATCGCGCCACGACGCTCACCCGGCAGCTGCTCGCGCTGAGCCGGCGCCAAGTCCTGGTGCCCAGGGAAGTGGATCTCAACGCCCTGGTCCAGGAGATGGAACAGATGCTGCGCCGGGTGATCGGGGAGAACATCACCATCGTCACGGTACCCGGCCCCGACACGGGATGGGTCCGGGCCGACCCGGGCCAGCTCGAACAGGTGCTCCTCAACCTTGCGGTGAACGCCCGCGATGCGATGCCGGGCGGGGGGACGCTTACCCTGGAGACCCGGCGGACCATACTTCCGGCAGGCCGCGAAGAGGCGTCGACCCGCGGCGTGCCGCCGGGCGATTACGTGGTCTTCCGGGTGACCGACACCGGGACCGGCATGGATCGGGAGACGCAGGCGAAGATCTTCGAGCCCTTCTTCACCACCAAGCCGCTCGGGGAGGGCACCGGGCTCGGGTTGTCGACCGTGTACGGCATCGTGCAGCAGAGCAGCGGCGTCATCACCGTCGAAAGCGAGCCCGGCGCCGGGACCAGCTTCCGCATCTTCCTCCCCCGGATGGACGAAGTGGCCGTGCCTTCGACCGACCCGGCCCCGGGAACCGTCCGGACCGCGAGCCGGCGACGCCGCACCACCGTGCTCCTCGTCGAGGACGATGAAGGAGTTCGCCAGCTGACCCGGCGCATCCTGGAGCAGTTCGGGTTCGGCGCCATCGAAGCACGCAATGGCGCCGAGGCGCTGGAGCTGCTGGACGCGGGCAGCCCCCGCATCGACGCGGTGGTGTCGGACGTGGTCATGCCGGGGATGAGCGGGCGCGAGCTGGTGGGGCGGCTCCGGCTCCGGCGGCCCGACTTGCCGGTGCTGTTCCTCTCCGGCTACACCGGCGACGAGGTCAGCGATGAGGTCCGGGGGCCGCACCAGGCGTTCCTGCAGAAGCCGTTCTCGCCGGATGCGCTGGCCGCGGCGCTCGAGGAGCTCCTCGCCGAAGGCGAGGCGGTGGCTCCCTCAGGGTAACTGGGCGGGCCACTGCTGGGTGACGCAGTGGATCGCGCCCAGGCCCCAGACCAGGTCGGCGCAATTGATGACGGCGACGGGGCGGGTGGGAAAGAGACCCTGCAGCACCGCCTGGGCGCGCTCATCGCGGCCGGGGTCGAACCCCGGCAACAACACTGCGCCGTTGCCGATGTAGAAATTCGCGTAGCTTGCCGGGAGACGCTGGCCGTCGCGAAAGAGCGGCGGCGGCATGGGGAGCGCCACGACGCGAAGCGGACCGCCGTCCTGGTCGGTCATGCGCCGGAGGCGCTCCAGATTTGCGCGCAACGGCTCGTAGTTGGCGTCCCGCGGGTCATCCTCCACCGCGGTCACCACGGTCACCGGGTCCACAAAGCGGGTCAGGTCGTCGATGTGGCCGTCGGTGTCATCGCCCTCGATGCCCTGACCCAGCCAGAGGATGTGGCGCGCGCCCAGAAAATCGCGCAGCGCCCCCTCGATGTCCGCGCGGGTGAGCTCCGGGTTCCGGTTCGGGTTGAGCAGGCACTGCTCGGTGGTGAGCAGGGTGCCCGCGCCGTTGACGTCGATGCTTCCGCCTTCCAGCACCATCCCCGGCGCGACCACCGGCAGCTTCAGTTCGGCCGCGATCCGCGTGGGCACCACGTCGTCCTGATCGTACGGGGGGTATTTCCCGCCCCAGGCGTTGTAGCCCCAGTCGAGAATCACCGGTTCCGCGCGCCCGCCTTCCCTGCGCTCGACGAAGATCGGCCCGTGGTCGCGACACCAGGCATCGTCGGTGGGGTGGCGGTGGAAGAACACCCGCGTGACGGAGATGCCGGCAGAGCGGAGTACGTCCCGTGCCGAGGCTTCGAGCCCGGCATCCCCCACGTTGATGTGGACTTCTTCCTGGGGCACGAGGTGGCCGACGATCTGGGCGAAGATGCCGGGAATCGGCTCGAACGCACCGGGCCAGGAGGCCTCTTTGTGGGGCCAGCTGAGCCAGGTACCGCGGTGGGCCTCCCATTCCGCGGGCATCCGGAACGGCGGTGAGCGGTTACCTCTCACTATCAAGGAACCGTTCGGTGATCCCGGCATACGCATCGATTCGGCGGTCCCGAAGAAACGGCCAGTGGGTGCGGACCAGGTCAATCCGTCCGAGTTCGCAGGGCACGATGAGCAGCTCTTCGTCCTGCCCGCCGCGCGCCAGAATGCGGCCGTCCGGATCAACCACGAAGCTCCCGCCCCAGAATTCGATCCCTCCGGCCGGGCCCGCCTCGAAGCCGACCCGATTCACCGCCGCCACGAACACGCCGTTGGCGATCGCGTGAGAGCGCTGCATGGTTTCCCAGGCCTGCTGCTGTCGCTCGCCGAATTCGGCCTTTTCCGGCGGCAGCCACCCGATCGCGGTGGGGTACAAGAGAATCTCCGCGCCCTGGAGTGCGGTGAGCCGGGCGCCCTCGGGGTACCACTGGTCCCAGCAGACCAGCACGCCGATTCGGCCCACCCGGGTGTCCCAGGCCCGGAAGCCCAGGTCTCCGGGCGTGAAATAGAATTTCTCGAAGTACTGGGGATCGTCCGGGATGTGCATCTTGCGGTACTTGCCCAGGTAGCGGCCGTCGGCGTCGATGATGACCGCGGTATTGTGGTAGAGTCCCTTGGCGCGCTTCTCGAACAGGGACGCGACGATCACCACCCCAAGCTCCGCGGCCAGCGCGCACAACCGCTCGGTCGTGGGGCCGGGAACCGGCTCGGCCAGCTTGAAGAACTCGTGGTCTTCACTCTGACAGAAGTAGGGACCCAGGAACAGCTCCTGGGTGCACACGAGCTGCGCGCCGCGCCCGGCCGCCTCGCGGATCTTCGCGATGGTCCGTTCCAGGTTCTCCACGGCATCGGGCCCGCCGCGCAGCTGCGGCAGTCCGATCACGATGCTGCGCGCCGGTGACTGAGTGGTCATGGCGGCGAAAGCTAATGATATTGCGGGTCATGTCACGGACCGCGCGCACCGCATTGATCGCCCTGCTGCTCGGCGCGCCGCGCGCCGTGGCGGCGCAGTCGCTCACCTGGGCCACCACTGCCACGCTCTACGGCGACAACACCGAGTTCTTCACGCCGTACCGTGTTGGTGAGACGATTCTGGGCGGACAGTTCATCTCCACACTCCGATTCCGGACCGGCGCGCGCACCGGCTTCCAGCTCGGGGTGTTCGGGGATCACCGCTCCGGCAGTGATGAATTCGTCGCGAGCGTTCAGCCGATCATCCGCTTCCAGTATCACACCGGCACGTCCGCCGGGGCGCTGGGCGCCCTGTTCCCGGAGCGGCGCCACGGGTTTCTGGAGCCGCTGCAAGTCACCACCCTGGAGCTCACTCGTCCGGTCGAGTACGGACTCCAGTGGATCGAGCACCGGCGCCTCTGGACCGGCGAGGCGTACGTCAACTGGCAGAAGCTCAATCTCGCCAACCAGCGCGAAGCCTTCGATTACGGCTGGATCCTCGCGGTCAGGCCGGTGCGATTCTTTTCGCTCGAAAGCCAGCTGCACGGCGTGCACCACGGAGGGCAGCTGTTCGACGCCGATGTGCCCGTCACCAACAACTCGGCGATGGCATTCGGCGCGGTCCTTTCGGATTCGCTCCGGTGGCTGGGCCGAAGCTCCCTGGGCTGGTATTGGCTTCGGAGCTCGGGCAACATCGATCCCGGCGCTCCTCCGGGGCGGCCCCGGAAGGGACACGGATGGTACCTGCGTGCCTCGGTGACGCCGCGCGGCTGGTTCGAGTTGTTCTCGATTTCCTGGTGGGGCAGGGACTTCCTGTCCGCCGAGGGCGACAACCACTACAACTCGGTGGGGGCCGATCCCGCCTTCTACCGCTCCAGGCGCAAGTACTGGGAAGTGGGTTTGCTGCGGCGTACCACGATCGAAGGGCCGGTGACGCTCGACGGGGAGCTGCGGGTCCACCGGCTCGACAATCTCAAGAGCATTGCCCTCGGAAAATCCCGCTGGGAGTACTCCTACCGCCTGGTGGTCCGGGCGCCCTTCGAGGTTCCCATCACGTATTGACCGCTGCGGGAAGCTCGAGCGTGAACCGCGCCTCCCGGGCGGCGGCCGGCCAGCCCACCGTCAGTGATTCTCCCTGCACCGTGCGGTCCAGTCCCCTCTCGGACTTGGCCACCGTCTCGATGGGATAGCGCCACTCCGTTGAACCCGGGGCGCTCACCGTGAGCGGCCGGAACAACGAGAGCTCGGTGGTGAACCAGGCGTCCGCCGGCCAGCCGGTATCCGGTTCCCAGCGAAGCCGGACCGAGAGGGAGCCGTTGGCCGCGACGGTGATCCACTTTTCGAGCGCCTCGAAGCGGAACGCCACGGTGATACTCTCCGGCGTGGCCTGCACGTCCCACGCGGCCGGATCGGATGCCCAGGAGCGGAGCGGCGTCCCGGTGCCGGCGACCCAGTCGGCGGTCGACACTCCTGCGGGCCAGGCCCGTTCCTGCAGCACCGCCCGCTGCTCCAGGTCGACCGGCGCCTCGCCGCCCTCGAATGCCTCGAAGTGGTACACCTCGCGTCGCCTCGTGAGGGTGGCGGCGTGGTTCACCAGTGTCTCGAGTGACGTCAGCTCCTCGATCGCACCGCCGCGCGCCGGACTCAGGACCACCGACACTGCGCCGCCGTGGATGCAGAGCTCACTCGCCCCGTCGAAATCGACGTCACGGACTTCCCAGGTGAGTTCCTCGCCGGCGCGCAGCGCGGCCTCGGCGCGGGCCAGCTCGCGCCAGACCGCCTCGCGCAGATGCGGGAGATAGAGCCCGCCGAACACGCCATGCCAGTAGGCGTCGTTGCATTGGGCGCGGCCCAGGGCGCGCCGCGCGGACGCCGGGTCGCCCCGCTCGCGACAGAGCGCCGAGAGCGCGAGCATTTTCTTGTGCATGCGGTTCGATTCCGGATACTTGACGAAGAAGTGGCGCCAGTGCGAGCCGCGCACCAGGCTTCCCACCGCGCTCTTGAGCCGGGCTTCGCCCAGCTCGCGCTCGAGCTCGCCCAGACGGGTGGCGGCCGGAACCGGCAGCGCCCACCCCTCCATTTCGCGATAGGAGGCACTGGGCAGATAGATGAGTCCCCCGGGCGCCACTTCCTCCAGCGCCTGGGAGCACGTCACCAGGCGGGCGACACCGGACGACCGCAGATCGTCCAGCGTGGCCAGGAAGTCCTTGAGCCAGCCCCGCTCATAGACCCAGGCCCGGGTTCCCGGCCAGCCGCCGAGCTTTTCCCCGTCGTCCGCGAGGACGGCCAGCGGGTGACCCTCGGACCGGCGGTCGCGCAGATAGTCTCCCAGCTCGGCCGGGGGGCGGAAAGGCACCAGATACCGGAGCGACTCGTCGATGGCGAAGAGCGCGATGCTCTTGCCCCCGTGTTCGGTGCGCCAGGGCCGGTGCAACGCGGCGTGCTCGAGGCCGGTGATCAGGAAGTGCCGGTCGTCCACCAGCGCGTAGCGGACCCCGGCGTCGTGAAGATCGGCGACCAGATCCGGCTCCCAGACCCGCTCGGTGAGCCAGAGCCCCGTGGCCTGAACGCCAAACAACCGATGGAGTGTCTCCCGCATCCGGCCGAGCTGCTCGAGCCGGTCCGCCCGCGGCAGCACCGCCAGGATCGGCTCGTCGTAACCCGCGAGCAGCAGCTCGATCTGCGCATCGGCCACCTGACGGCCCAGCTCGTCGACGAACCCGGCGTCGTGGGCGAGAAGCCAGTCCAGCAGCGGGCCGGAGACATGCAGCGTCACCGGAGCGCATCCGGCTCCGACGATCTCCCTGATCATGGGACGGTAGACCTCGAGCACGTGCTGCTCGAAGACCGAGTCGAAGTTGCCCACCGGCTGGTGCAGGTGCAGCCCGAACGCGAAGCGGATCGGCTCGGTCATCGGCGCGCCGGCTCCGGGATTCGGGAGAAGCCGAACCGTCCCGCCAGCGGCGCCAGCATGCGCCGCACTTCGCGAGGGCCTTGCGTCACCAGACGATAGAACCGGGTCTGCGCGTCGAAGGGAATTGCCTGCTCCTCGAGCGCGAGCAGGTCAAGGGTTCGCACGATCCGGTCGAGGTCCACGCCCTCCGGAGCAGCGGGGTCCTCCGGAAGCTGGTTCACCAGCGCGAGCCCGATGGCCCGGTGGAACGGGAGCACCCCATCGGCGATCCGCCGGTCCTCCTCCGCGCCCAGGACCCCGAGCCGGAGCTCGCGGCGGAAAGCAAGTTGAATGAGCTCCCGCTCCGGTTCCGGCAGCGCGCTCTCCGCCACCACGTGGTCCGTCTCGTCTCCCTCGACCCGGACTGCGACCCGGAGCCGAGTGGGGTGGATCCGCTCGGCGCGCGTGGTCACCAACCAGCTCCGACCGGTGCGGCGATGGCGGACCAAGAGCGCGCCGTCTTCACCCGGGCCGACCAGGAAAGCCCCGATCGTCGGGCGCACCCGCTCCGGAGCCACCGCAAGCAGCGCGGCGTACCCGGCCGCGGCGCGCACTTCGCCGGAATGCGCGGGCCGGGCCCGGTCGTAGACGTCGCGTCCGTTCCCGGCCGTCGGATCATTGCTCTGCGCCATCGCCAGGCGATCGCGAAAGCCAGCCTCGAGGTCTGCCGCCGAGGCTCCGCCCAGCTCGATGGCCCGCGCCGCGTAGCGGAGGCACACGACGGTCTCCAGGCCGGCAACGTCATCAAAAAACCAGCCGCACGATGTGAACATTCGAAGGGCACCGCGCTCCATTTCGAGCAGCTCCCGCGCCCGCACCGGCAGGTGCGACGGCAACCCGATCGCGGCATAGCTGTCCCGCGCCACCCAGGGGTCGGGAAAAAAGGCCGCCGCCTCTTCCGCGAATCGCGTGTGCAGTTCGGCCGCCAGCCAGTCGAGCGCCTCCCGCAGCGGACCCCGCCACGCCTGGGTGGTTCCCGCTTCGGTGCGGCAGCCGCAGTCGGAGCGCCAGCGTTCGATTCCGTGAACGCAGCTCCACGAGCTGGGCTCGACCAGGCGCACCGGATGGCTCGCGGGGTGGCGCGCCAGGAAGGAGGCGAAGTTCTCCACCCTGGCGTCGGCATGCGCCGAGAGGTGGTCCAGCGCGGTGGCGAGCGCCATCTCCCCGAACCGGTGGTGATGGCCGTAGGTCTCCCCGTCGGTGGCGACGGAGACCAGTCCCGGCTCCGCCCCCGGCAGCGGCCGAGCAAGCATGGCATCGGCCCAGCGGCCGCCGTCGCCGATCAGCGGACCGAACGCGACGTCGTGGGCGAGCTGGCCGTCGTAGAGAAACAGCGAAATGGAGCGGCCGTTCGCCGTGGTGTATTTGCCTGGATGACCCGCGGGCGGGAGCTCCTCCACCTGGTGCGGCGCAAGAATCGTGAAGCGGATGCCTTCCTCGGCGAGGACGTCGAGCGTTTCGTCGTCGACCGCCGTTTCGGGCAGCCACATCCCCTCCGGCTCACGCCCGAACCGGCGGCGAAAATCGGCGATGCCCCAGCGCACCTCCGTGGACTTGTCCCGCCGGGACGCCAGCGGAAGGATGACGTGATGAAACGGCTGGGCGATGGCATTGCCATGCCCGCCCTGCCGCTCGGCGCTGATCCGGTCGGCCGCCAGTATCGCCGCCCAGGTGTCGGGCGCCTCGCGCTCCAGCCACTCGGCCAGGGTGGGTCCGACGTTGAAGCTGATCTGCTCCAGAGTATTCACGATGCGGTCGATGCGCCCGTCCGCGGCGGGCAGCCGGGCGGCGACGACTGCGCGATAGCATTCTCGCTCGATCCGGCGGTTCCAATCGTGAAACGGCGCAGCGCCGGCCTCCCGTTCCAGCAGCTCGAGCCAGGGCTCCTCTCGGGGGGGCTGATAGAAGTGGGCGTGGATGACGGCCGAACGACCTGATGTCATTGCGAGGGCCGCTGGCCCGAGGCAACCGGACTGGCATTCATTTCGTAGCCGGAACCGCCTTGTGCTGGGCGAGCACCGTGGTCAGCACGGCAAGGATGCCGGGGAACACGTCGTCGCGCTCCTCGATGATCCGGGCCCGCTCCGCGGCCGCTCGAAGCCCGCGCCGCCGGCGGGGCTCGAGGGCATCCAGCAGCTCGGTGAGATCAAGGGCGTGGCCCAGGAACCGCTTGGAGGCGTAGTCGGCCGCGGCGCCGGTGGAGATGATGAATTGCCAGTCGCTGG
Organism: Gemmatimonadales bacterium; assembly: GCA_045403135.1. GTDB lineage: Bacteria > Gemmatimonadota > Gemmatimonadetes > Gemmatimonadales > GWC2-71-9 > JABFSM01. The sequence goes on from JAXIPC010000148.1 coordinate 20,261, forward strand.
ACTGGAGCAGCAACAGCTCCCGCGCCGCCTGCGCCAGCACGGGGCTTGCCGCCGCCTCGGCGAGGGCGGCCGGCGCGAGCGACCAGAACCGCTCTTCCAGCGCCCAGAGCCGCTCCCAGGTCCAGCGGGTGCCCGGATTGAGCCACATGCTGAAATCGCCGTTGGCTCCCCACGATCCGGCGGCAAACGCCACGGCCGCGGCCGGACGGTGCTCCTCCAGATGCGCCGACGCGGTGCGCGGAGTGGGTCCGCCGTATTCGCCCAGGCGCCGATATAAGTCCGCGATGAAGTCCACTCCCTCGAACCACCAGTGCCCGAAGAGCTCGGTATCGAACGGGGCCACCGTCACCGATTCTCCCGGTACCTGCGCTGCCGCTGCGTGTTGCCGGAGCTGCGTATGGAGGTGACCGGCGTGGCCCCACGCCCGGGCGCGCGCAATGTTCGGCTCGTAGGGCTGCTTGAGGCCAAGATCGGCCTCGGGGTGGGTCACCCGCCACAGCTTGAGACCGCCGGGGTAGCGAATCTTGTGGAACTCGAGATACCCGCCGTCTCCGGGGTAGCCTCCGTGCCGGCTCCAGACCTGCCGGGTGGTGTGCGGGTCTCGCACAAAAGCAACAACCGGTGCCCGGCCCTCGCGGGGGGACACCAGGTAGGTCCGGTGGGGAGAGCGACGGATGGCGACCGCGGACCACTCCTCGTCGGTGAGGGGGAGGCCGTCGGGCCGGCCGGTTTCCCGATAGAGTCCGAGCGGCTGCCCCGCTTCCGCGAGGTGCGCGTCGACGAAGAAAAACTGGAACCCGTGGGCGGCGAGATGTTCCTCCAGCCCGGGACGGTCCGGGAGGAACGGCGCCGCTGGGTCGGGATGCCAGTCTCCTCGGGGGCGGTAGGCGCATTCGGGAAGCCAGCAACCCGACGGCGTCCGGCCGAAAAGCCGCTGGTGCTCGGCCACGCCCACGGCGAGCTGCAGACCGATGCTCTCTTCCCGTGCCAGGAGCGGCAGGAATCCGTGGGTCGCGCCCGAGGAAAGCAGCTCGATCCGGCCCGCGTCGGCCAGTCGTCGGAGCTCGCCAACCAGGTTGCCGCCGCACCGCTCGAAGAGCCGGCGGAGCCTGTGGTACCGCTCCCGCCAGTAGCAGAGCAGCGGCACCAGGTCCTCCTCGCCCGAATCCGCGAACGCCCGCTCGGCCTCGTCACAGGCCAGCAGCCGCTGCGCAAAAAACCCGTTGAGTTCTTTGGCCAGACCTGGATGGGCGAGCTGGTTCGCCAGGACAGGGGTGACGCCCAGGGTGATCGGTGCGGCGGTGCCCTCGGCGGCGAGCGTGTCCAGGGATTCGATCAGCGGGAGATAGGTGTCGACCGCGGCCTCGCAGAGCCAATCGCTCCCGTGGGGCCAGCGGCCGTGGTTCAGCACCCAGGGCAGGTGACTGTGCAGGGTCAGGACGAAATCCACTCTCAGGTCCCGTTCAGCGCGAGACGATACACCTGGAGGTAGCGCTCCACCGAGCGCTCCCAGCTGAAGTCGCGCGACATGGCATTTCGCCGGAGCCGCGCCCACTCGGCCTTATTGGCGTAACAGTCGAGTCCCCGGAGCGCGGCGCCGAGCAGCGCCTCGGCGTGGTATGGCTCGAAGACGAAGCCGGTGACGCCGTCGTCCACGGTATCGGCGAGCCCGCCCACCCGGCGGACCACCGGGATCGCGCCATACCGCTGAGAGCGCATCTGGGTCAGCCCGCAGGGCTCGTACTGGCATGGCATGAGCAAGAAATCGGCGCCGGCCATCAGCAAATGCTCCAGGCGGTCGGTGAAATTGGTGTTCACCGCGATCCGGTCGGGATGCCGCGCGGCCAGCGCGGTCAAGGCCTGCTCGAAACGCGGCTCGCCCGCCCCGATGAAGACGAACTGGGCCCGGAGCGAGAGCAGCGCGGAGGCCTCGGTCAGGAGCGCAATACCCTTCTGGGTCACCAGCCGGGCCGCCATCGCGAAGAGCGGCAGCCGTTCGTTCTCGGCCAGGCCGAAGACGTGCTGCACCTCGCGCTTGCAGGCGGCCTTGGGCTCCGGGTGTTCGATGCTGAAGGGCTCGGGGATCAGCGGATCGGCGCTCGGATCCCACGCCTGCTGATCGATCCCGTTGAGGATCCCGCTGAAGCGCGGACCCAGCGCCTCGAAGACCTCCTGCAGCCCGAAGCCTCCCGCCGGCGTCCGGAGCTCGCGGGCATGGTTCGGGCTCACGGTGACCACCCGGTCCGCGAACGCGAGGCCGCCCTTCAGGAAATTCACCTTGCCGTACCACTCCAGCTGGCGCCAGTTGAACAGGTCCCAGGGAAGCCCGAGCTCGGGCATCACCGTGGGCGGGTAGTGGCCCTGGTAACCCGCGTTGTGGACCGAGAGCACCGAGCGGACGCCGTCGTACCGCGGATGACCGGCGTAACGGGTCCGGAGGTACACCAGCGCCAGGGCCGCGTGCCAATCGTGCACGTGGAGCAGCACCGGCCCGGCGACCAGGTGGGGCAGGGCCTCGAGCGCGGCCAGCGTGAAGCAGGCGTAGCGGAGGTGGTTGTCGGGATAGTCGCCCCGGGAATCTCCGTACAGGCGCTCCCGATCGAAGTACTGGTCGGCCTCGACGAAATAGATCCGGCTTCCCGGGCGGAGGTCGCGCTGCTGGAGGAGGCGGGCCTCCTGCTCGCTTGCGCCAAGGCGGATCCTCAGTGGAGGGCCCGCCGGAACCAGCGGCCCGGCTGCTTGACGCGCCGAGCGATAGAGCGGCAGCAGTGCCATGCTTCGCACCGACGACTCCGACTGGAATCGCGCCAGGTTGGCAACCGCTTCGGCCAAACCGCCGCTCCGGGCGTATGGGTAATACTCCGCGGCCAGGTGGATGACCGTGACGGGCTCCCCCGCGGCGTTTTGCAGCGCGGATTGCGGGTAGCGCCCGCGATCTTCGGAGCGGCGCTCGTCCATGGGCCTAGCCGCCCGGCGGGTCGTCGGTGAACGGATCGCCGCGCATCGCGGGAACGTAGTAGTTGTCGGCGTACTCGATCATCATTCGGCGCGCGGTGAATGACCTCCCCGCCACCCGGAGCGCGTTCCGCATCCGGTCGGCCCACGCCATCGGCACGCCGCGGCCGTCTCGCCGGTAATACAGCGGGACGATCTCCTCCTCGAGGATGCTGTAGAGGTGCTCGGCGTCGTGCGCGTCCTGCACCGCGGTGTCCCCCGTGTCGGGCGGGAGGGGAATCGCCCACCCGTTGCTCCCATCGTAGCCTTCTTCCCACCAGCCGTCGATAGTGCCCAGCTGCGGCACCCCGTTCAGGGCGGCCTTCATCCCGCTCGTCCCACTCGCTTCGAGCGGCACCCGCGGCAGGTTCATCCAGACATCAACCCCTTCGACCAGCGCGTGGGCCAGGTGCATGTCGTAGTCCTCGAGGAAGGCCACTCGCCCCTCGAAGTAGGGATCGTGGGTCCAACGATACACCTCCTGCAGGATCTCTTTGCCCGGCTCGTCCGCTGGATGGGCCTTTCCCGCAAAGATGATCTGCACCGGGCGGCGGCGGTCGCAGAGCAGGCGGCGCAGCCGCTCCTTGTCGTGGAAGAAGAGCGAGGCCCGCTTGTAGGTGGCGAACCGCCGCGCGAACCCGATGGTGAGCGCGTAGGGATGCAGCAGCGTTCCGGCCGCCACCACCTGGCTGGCCTCCTTCCACTGATCGGCGAAGCGGCGGCGTGCCTCTTCACGGATGAAACCCATGAGCGTGCCTTTGAGCTCGAGGTGCACCGCCCACAGCGCGGCGGGATCGAGCTGCCGGAGCTGCTCCCACAGCGACGGATCATCGAGCCGGGCGCCCCATTCGGGCCCGAAGTGGCGGTCCAGAAGCCCCATCATCGGATTGGCCATCCAGGTGGCCAGGTGCACGCCGTTCGTGATCGAGCCGATCGGGACCGCGTCCTGGGAACGACCCGGCCAGAGGTCGTGCCAGATCTCGCGTGAAACCTGGCCGTGCCGCTTCGAGACCCCGTTGACCCGGGCCGAAAAGTTCATCGCGAGCACCGTCATCTGAAACCGGCGGTCCTCGCCCCGCGGATGCTGTCCGAGGGCCACCATTTCCTCCGGCGACACCCCCATCTCCTCCCAGATTGGGCCGGTGCATTCGATCAGCTGCTCGGCGTCGAAGGCGTCGTGCCCGGCCGGCACCGGGGTGTGGGTCGTGAATACCGTGGTCCGGCGCACCTCGGTCACCGCGTCGGCGAAGGAAACTCCCTTCACGGTGAGCTGGCGGACTCGCTCCAGCATCATGAAAGCGGCATGCCCCTCGTTGGCGTGCCACACGCCCGGATCGATGCCGACGGCCTGGAGCACCCGTACGCCGCCCACTCCCAGCAGCCATTCCTGGCGGAGCCGGAGGCCGGGGCCGCCGGAGTACAGCTTGTTGAGCAGGGTGCGGTCTTCCTGGTGGTTCTGGTCGAGATTGGTATCGAGGAGATAGAGCGGCACCCGGCCGGCGCGGAGGGTCCAGACCCGGACGTGGACCGGGCGGCCGAAGGTGGTCACCACCGTGAGCCACGCTTCATTGTGGGGACCGCTCAGCTCGATCAGGGGAGTCAGGACCGGGTCGACGTGATCGTCGCTGTCCTCCTGCCAGCCGTCTCCCCGCAGCCGCTGGTCGAAATACCCCTTCATGTACCCCAGCCCGACGCCCACCAGCGGCACCCCGAGATCGGATGCCTGTTTGCAGTGATCGCCGGCCAGAACGCCCAGTCCGCCGCTGTAGATGGGAACTGAATTGTGGAGGCCGAATTCAGCGCAGAAGTAGGCCACCGGCCGGGCGGAGAGATCCGGGTAGTGGCGCGCGAACCAGGTGCGCTCGTACTGGCGATCCGACGCCATCCACTCCATGACCCGGTCGTACTGCTGGAGGAACTGGGCGTCGCCCGCGAGCTGCTCCAGCCGCGAGGGACTGACCTCGCGGAGCAGCATGATCGGGTTGTGACGGACCTGGCGCCAGAGCGGCGGGTCGATGGAGCGGAGCAGCTCGCGCGCTTCGCGGTTCCAGCTCCACGAGAGGTTGGTAACCAACGCCGACAGCCCCTCGAGGCGCGGCGGGAGGACGGCGACCTTCGCCCGGCTGTGCGGCATGGCGTCGTCCCTTAGTGCACGAGCTTCTTGTAGCGGATCCGGTGGGGTTGATCCACCGCGACGCCCTTCCGACGCTTGTAGTCCGCCGCGTACTCCTGAAAGTTGCCCTCGAACCAGAATGCCTCGCTGTCGCCCTCGAATGCGAGGATGTGGGTGGCGATACGGTCGAGAAACCAGCGGTCGTGGCTGATGACGACCGCGCAGCCCGCGAAGCCGAGCAAGGCGTCCTCCAGCGCGCGGAGCGTGTCGACGTCGAGGTCGTTGGTCGGCTCGTCCAGCAGCAGGAGGTTTCCTCCACTCTTGAGCAGCTTGGCCAGGTGCAGCCGGTTCCGCTCTCCTCCCGACAAGGTGCCCACTTTTTTCTGCTGGTCTGCGCCCCGGAAGTTGAAGCCCGCGCTATAGGCCCTGGCATTCACACTGCGCTTGCCGAACATGAGCTGGTCCTGCCCGCCGGAGATCTCCTGGTACACGGTCTGGTTCGGGTCCAGCGCGTCCCGGCTCTGGTCCACATAGGCGATCTGTACTGTCGAGCCGACCGTCAGGCTCCCCGCGTCCGCCTGTTCCTGGCCGGTAATCATGCGGAAGAGCGTGGTCTTGCCGGCGCCGTTGGGTCCGATGACCCCGACGATGCCGCCGCGCGGCAACGCGAAGTTCAGGTTTTCGAACAGCAACCGCTCGCCGAAGCCCTTGGACACGTCAGCGGCCACGACGACCTCTTCTCCCAGACGAGGCGGCACCGGGATGAGGATTTCCGCGGTGCCCTCCTGCTGGCGCTCTCCCTCATCGCGCAGCTCCTCGTAGGCCGCGATGCGCGCCTTCTGCTTGGCGTGGCGGGCGCGCGGTGCCATGCGCACCCACTCGAGCTCGCGCTCCAGGGTCTTCTGGCGAGCCGAGGCCTGCTTTTCCTCCACCGCAAGCCGCTTGCTCTTCTGCTCGAGCCAGGAGGAGTAGTTGCCCTCCCAGGGGATTCCCGCGCCACGGTCCAGCTCGAGGATCCATCCGGCCACGTTGTCGAGGAAATAGCGGTCGTGGGTGACGGCGACGATCGTGCCGGGGAATTCCTGGAGGTGTCGCTCGAGCCAGGCCACCGATTCGGCGTCCAGGTGGTTGGTCGGCTCGTCGAGGAGCAGCATGTCGGGTTGTTCGAGCAGGACTCGGCAGAGCGCCACCCGGCGGCGCTCACCACCCGAGAGCGTGGCGATGTCCGCGTCGCCGGGCGGCAGACGCAGCGCATCCATCGCGATGTCGATGTGCCGGTCCAGCTCCCACAGCCCGAGGGCGTCGATTCGCTCCTGCAGTGTTCCCTGCTTGTCGAGGAGCTTGTTCATCGCGGCCTCGTCCATCGGCTCGGCGAACTTGGCGCTGATCGCCTCGAATTCGGTCAGCAGCGCGCGCTGCTCGCGAACCGCCTCCTCCACGTTGCCGCGGACGTCCTTGGTCGCGTCGAGCTCCGGCTCCTGGGGCAGATACCCCACCCGGATGCCGTCGGCAGGGCGCGCGTCGCCCTGGAAGTCCTTGTCCACGCCGGCCATGATGCGCAACAGCGTGCTCTTGCCGGCGCCGTTGGCTCCGAGCACGCCGATCTTCGCGCCCGGAAAAAAGGCGAGGTAAATCCCCTTCAGGATCTCCCGGCTAGGCGGGACAACCTTCCGGAGATTCGCCATCGTGTAGATGTATTGGGGGTTGGCCATAAGCCAGGAAAGCTACCACGGTCCCCCCATCTGGAGGAACGGTGCAGGTGGCGGAGAGACGGAGCGGCGTCCACCCGTTCCCGGTAGATTCGTCTCCAGAATTGTGGGCTTGGTTGGCCGGACCGAATACCTCCACACCCGAGGACCATCATGCGTTTCCCCATTCTCGGTTTGCTCGCCGCGCTCGCGACGCCGGTTTCGGCCCAGCGGCCGGCCTGCGCGCCCGACAATGCCGGACTCACGCTGCCGAAAGGTTTCTGTGCCCTGGTAGTGGCGGAGAGCGTCGGCGTCGTGCGCCACCTTGCCGTAGCTCCCAACGGCGACATCTTCGCCGCCAGGCGCGCCCCTCGGCAAGGCGGCGGTAGCGGCGGGATCGTGGTGCTGCGCGATGCCGACGGCGACGGTAAAGCGGAGGTTGTCTCCGCGTTTTACGAGGGACCCGGCGGCAGCGGGATCACCCTCGCCCCGGACGCGGTGTATTTCGCTCAGACCGATCGCATTCTCCGGTTCCCCTGGAAACCCGGGGAGCTCAAGCCGACCGGTATGCCCGAGATCATCGCGACCGGCCTTCCCACCGGCGGTCACGACCAAAAGGGCCTCGCGCTCGGACCCGGCGGGGCATTGTTTGTGTCTTTCGGCTCGCTGAGCAACAGTTGCCAGCCGCCGGAGGGTGACCGCAAACTGCCGACTCCGAGCCCGAACCCTTGCACCGAGTTGGAGCAGCGCGCGGGAGTGTGGCGGTTCGATGCGCGGAAGCTCAATCAGACCCCGGCCGACGGAAAGCGCTGGGCCACCGGGCTCCGCAACCCCATGGCCGTGTCGGTCGATCCCGCGACCGGCGCGCTCTACGCGGCGGTCCACGGCCGGGACAACCTGACCGAAAACTGGAAATTCCTCGCCGAGGAAGGGCGGGAGAATCCTGCCGAGACGTTCTATGCGCTGCGGGAAGGGGCCGACGCCGGGTGGCCGTATTGTTACTTTGATTCCCGCAAGAAGGTGAAGCTCCAGAACCCGGAGTACGGCGGCGACGGCACCAAGGCGGGCGACTGCGCCGCGAAGGACGATCCGGTGCTCTCCTTCCCAGGGCACTGGGCGCCCAACGCGACCGCCTTCTACCGCGCCACCCAGTTTCCCGCGGCGTATCGCGGCGGCGTGTTCATCGCGTTCCACGGCTCGTGGAATCGCCGTCCCGCGCCGCAGGAGGGCTATCGTGTGGTATTCGCACCGCTCCGGAACGGAAAGGCGGCCGGTCCCTGGGAGACGTTCGCCGCTCCCGCCGGCGAGCCGACCTCGATCCGCCCCTCGGGACTTGCCGTGGGGCCTGATGGATCGCTTTATATCGGGGCGGATTTGCAGGAGAAGATTTGGAGGGTGATGCACCGGCCGTAGTCAGGTTCACGTACCACGAGGAGCCGTGATGAAACCGAACGTCTTGCTACTCCTGGGGTTGGCCGCCGCGCCGCTGGCCGCGCAGCCGACCCAAACCCCGCCTCCGCCGCCCACACCGCTCGCGGTGGGAACGGAAGCGCCGGACTTTACCCTGCCCGCGGCCACCGAGGCCGGAGTGAGCGCCAGCCCGGTCCGGCTCCGTGATCTGCGCGGCCAGACGGTGGTGATTGCCTTCTTCTTCAAGGCACGGACCGGTGGCTGAACGAATCAAATGAACGCGTACCGTGATCAGTACGCGCAGCTGTTCGGCGATACCGCGAAAGTGAAGCTGGTGGCCATCAGCGTCGATGCCGATACGACCCTGGCCTCCTGGGCCAAGGAGAAGGGCTACAAGCCCTGGACTTTCCTGAGCGATTCCGGCGCGGTGGTCGGGAGGAAATACGGCTCGACCCGGGCGTTTCCGGATGGTCGGGTGCTCGACAACCGGACGCTGTTCATCATCGATGCGAAAGGCAAGATCGCGCATGTGATGGCGCCGTTCCGCGAGGTGGATCCGACCGCTTACACTGAGCTGGGGGAGAAGGTCAAGCAGATAAGCGGCGGGAATTGATTGCTCAACCGTGAACTCGCCCCACCGCCGCGGCGAGGGCCTCCGGGGTGGCGTCGATTTCCTGCATTGAGTCCTTCCCCGTGGCGCGGAGCAGGATTTCGGGATCCTTGAGCATGTGGCCGGTGAGCACCGCCACCACCCGAGCATCCGCGGCGATCTTCCCGGTGGCGGTGAGCTGGCGAATTCCGGCCAGGGCCGCGGCGCTCGCCGGCTCGCACCCCACCCCATTGCGGTCGATGACCGCCTTCGCGGCGAGTATCTCGGCGTCCGGCACCGCCAGCACCACTCCATCGGTGTAGCGGATCGAGCGCACCGCGCGGTCCCAGGAGGCTGGGTCGCCGATCCGGATGGCGGTGGCCACCGTCTCCGCTTCCACCCGCACCCGCTGGATGAACTCCCCGGCGAATCCCCGCGCGAACGGTGCGGCCCCCTGCGCTTGCACCACCGCGAGCCGCGGCACCCGGTCGATAAGGCCCCAGGTATGTGCCTCCTCCAGCGCCTTCCCGAACGCTGCGGTGTTCCCCAGGTTGCCCCCGGGCAGCACGATCCAGTCCGGCGCCTCCCACCCGAGCTGCTGCAACATCTCGAACACGATGGTTTTCTGCCCTTCGAGGCGGAACGGATTGACACTGTTGAGCAGGTAGAGCCCCAGCAGCTCGCTGGTCGCGTCCACCAGGCGCAGGCAGGCGTCGAAGTCGCCCCGCACCGCCAGGACCGTGGCGCCGTACCCCACGGTCTGGGCCAGCTTGCCACGAGCCACCTTGCCCGCCGGAACCAGCACGAAGGCGGGCAGGCCCGCGTGGGCCGCGTAGGAGGCGAGCGAAGCCGAGGTGTTGCCGGTCGAGGCGCACGCCACGGCGCGGGCGCCGATGCGCACCGCCTGGGTGATGCCGACCGTCATGCCGCGGTCCTTGAAGGAGCCGGTGGGGTTGTGACCCTCGTGCTTGAGGAAGAGATCCGCGACACCGGCCCAGTCCGCGATGGCTCCGCGGTAGAGGAGCGGCGTATTCCCTTCGGGATGCGACACCGGGTTGGGGCCGACCGTGGGCATCACCAGCTCCTGAAACCGCCAGACACCCGACCGGGTCGTGTCGGGTCGGCTGCAGCAGCGGGTCTGGAACAGTCCGCGCAGCACGGCGCCCGGCAGGTCCGGCCGCCGGTGCCGCACCTCCAGCAGGCCGCCGCACGCGCGGCACCGGACCGAGGCGTCGGTTTCCAGCGCTTCGTTGCCGCATACCAGGCAGACCTGCCAGCTGGCGGGCCGATCGGTGGTGGGGCTCACAGGGCGCGGGCTCCCCTCATATCGGGCGCGGCGACCCGGGTGACGCAGCGGATGCCCAGCGCTTCATACGCCGCGGCCATCGCGCCGGTGATACGCTCGGCGGATCCATCGCTGTCGGCTATGGCGAATGCGGTAGGTCCGCTTCCGGAAATCGAGCAGCCCAGCGCTCCCGCCGCGAGCGCCGCGCGCTTGGCTTCCCCGAACCCCTGGAGCAGCGGTCCGCGGGCCGGCTCGGCGATCCGGTCGTCGATCGCGCGGCCCAGCAGCGCCAGGTCACCGGAATGTGCCGCGGCTACGATGGCGCCTACCTGTGCTGCCTGATGCTGCGCCACCTCCCGCGAGACCTGGGCCGGCAAAACGGCCCGTGCGGCCCGCGTCGTCATCGCGCGATCCGGGCAGGCCAGTGCGATGCGGAGCCCGGCCGGCACCGGCAGCCTGACCACCTCCAACGGCTCCATCGACCGGATCAGCACCAGCCCCCCCAGCAGAATCGGGGCGATATTGTCCGCGTGTCGCCCGGCGACGACCGATTCGGCCTCGAGGGCGGCGCGGAGCAGCGCATCCAGGGGGAGCGGCCGATCGAGCAGGAGGCTCGTCGCGAGGGCGCCGGCCACCGCCGACGAGGCGCTGCCCCCCTGCCCGCCGGCGAGCGGCAGCCTCTTGCGCACGCGGAGGCGCACCCCGAACGATGCTCTCGCCTCCCGCAGCACCTCGCGGGCCGCGATACCGCTCGAATGGGCATCCGGGTCGGTCGGCAGCGCCGGATGGCCCGACTCCGCGATGATGACGCCGCTTGCCCCGGCGCGCTCCGCGATCACTTCATCGCCCGCGCCGCCGATGGCCAGGCCAAGCACATCCAGCCCCGGTCCCACGTTGCCGACCGAGCCGGGAGCGAACACGTGGACCTGTGCGGGCATCGCAGGATTGTATACTTTCTAGCCCCTAACCCCTAGCCCCTAGCCCCTAGCCAAATGCGCATTGCCGTTCTCCGGGAAACCGCCCCGCACGAGCGTCGTGTAGCCCTTGCCCCGCCGATTGTGCAGCGGCTGGTCAAGGCGGGGCACGAAGTGGCGATCGAGTCCGGAGCGGGGGAGGGAGCCTTCTTTCCCGATGCAGCGTTTGCCGCCGCGGGCGCCGTGGTGGCCCCGGAACATGAGACGATACTCGCGGGCTGCGAGGTTCTCCTTGCGGTGCAACGGCCGCCGAGCAGCGCACTCCAGTCTCTCCCTGCCGGCGCGCTGGTGATCGGGCTGCTCCACCCAGCGGCCGGGGACGACTACTTCGCCGCCGCCGCCGCGAGGGGCCTCACGCTGCTCGCCATGGAGCTGGTGCCCCGGACCACTCGGGCCCAGGCGATGGACGCCCTGTCGTCGCAGGCCACCGTTGCGGGGTACGCGGCCGTCCTGGTCGGCGCGAGCCGGCTCTCCCGGATGCTCCCGATGCTCACCACCGCCGCGGGAACCATTCCCCCCGCCAAGGTGTTCGTTGTGGGCGCCGGCGTGGCCGGGCTCCAGGCCATCGCGTCCGCGCGCCGGCTGGGCGCCGTGGTCAGCGCCTTCGACGTGCGTCCCGCGGTGCGCGAGGAAGTGCAGAGTTTGGGGGCGACCTTTGTCGAAGCAGCCGCGGTCACTGCCGCCGCGGAGGGTACCGGCGGGTACGCCAAGCAACTGGGAGAGGACCAGCACCGGAACGTGCTGGAGGCAATCGGCAAGCACCTGCCGGCAATGGATCTGGTGATCACGACAGCCCAGATTCCGGGCAAGCCGGCCCCGCGGCTGATCTCCGCCGAGATGATCGCCACCATGAAGCCGGGCTCGGTGGTGGTGGACCTGGCGGTCGAGAGCGGTGGTAACTGCGCGCTGTCCAGACCGGACGAAGCGGTGCTGGACCACGGAGTCACCATCCTGGGACCGGTCAACCTCGCCTCCACCATCGCCCAGCACGCCAGCCTCATGTACAGCCGGAACCTCCTGAACCTGATCGAGTATTTCGTCAAGGACGGGCGGGCGGCGCTGGCCGCCGACGATCCCCTCACAGGCCCGATGACGGTGGCGCGAAGCGCCACCGCAAGCGCTCACTGAACCACCAGCCGGAGCGACGATGAACCTCACCACCGTGATCCAGCTCTATGTGTTCGTGCTGGCCAGTGTCGTGGGCTACCAGGTGATCAGCCGCGTCCCACCACTCTTGCACACCCCCCTGATGTCGGCGGCCAATGCCCTGACCGGTATTTCCCTGGTGGGCTCCCTGGTGGCCGCAGGGAGTGACCACGGCACTCTGAGCACCGTGATGGGATTCATCGCCGTGATCTGCGCAACGGTGAACGTCGTGGGCGGGTTCCTCATCACGGACCGGATGCTCAAGATGTTCAAGCGCGATCACCGGAAGGCCCCGTGAACGAGAGCCTCCCGCTTCGCGAGCTGCTCATCCAGGGCACCTACCTCGTCAGCTCCGTTTTCTTCATCGTCGGTCTCCGAGGCTTGAGCAGCCCCGAGAAGGCTCGCGCGGGGATGGGCTACGCGGCGCTGGGCATGCTGCTGGCCATCGTGGGCACCCTGCTGCACGCCGAAATCGTCCGGTTCGAGTGGCTCATCGGCGGTTTGCTGATCGGGACGATCATCGGCGTCGTCATCGGGCGTCCGCTTTTCATCTCAGTGCCGATGACCGCGATGCCGCAGTGGGTCGCGTTGTCCCATGCCGCCGGCGCGGTGGCGGCCACGCTGGTGGGCATCAACGAATACATGATCCTCCGGCCGGAGATCGCCACGGGCACCATGGCCGCACTCGGCTTCGAGGTGCTGCTGGGGGCGCTCACGGTCACCGGCAGTGTCATGGCCTTCGGCAAGCTTCAGGAGATCCTCCCCGGCAGACCGGTCACCTGGCCGCTTCAAAACGTGTTGAATCTGCTCCTGCTGGCAGTCGCGGTGGCGCTGCTGGTCGTGCTTATGGTCAACCCGGCGCTTTCCACGGCCTTCTGGACAATGGTGGCGATCGCCGCGGGGCTTGGGGTGCTCATGGTGCTCCCGATCGGCGGCGCGGACATGCCGGTGGTGATCTCCCTGCTCAACGCCTACGCCGGCCTCTCGGCGTCGGCGATGGGGTTTGCGCTCGACAACAACCTCCTGATCATCGTGGGGGCGCTGGACGGTGCCTCCGGATTCCTGCTCTCGATCCTGATGTGCAAGGCGATGAACCGCTCGTTCACCAATGTGCTCTTCGGGGCCTTCGGTGCGCCCGCGGCAGCGGCGTTGGGCACGCTCGCCGACGGCCGCGAGATGCGCGCGATTACCCCGGATGACGCTGCGGTCCGGCTCGCCTACGCCCGCCTGGTGGTGGTGGTGCCCGGATACGGACTCGCAGTCGCGCAGGCCCAGCACGCGCTCCGGGAACTTACCGACCTGCTGGAGAAGCGGGGCGTTGAGGTCAAATACGCGATCCACCCCGTGGCGGGCCGGATGCCGGGGCACATGAACGTGCTCCTGGCCGAGGCCAATGTTCCCTATGACCGACTCTTCGACATGGAGGAGGTGAATGGCGAATTCCCCCGCACCGACGTGGCGCTGGTGATCGGGGCCAACGACGTGGTCAACCCGGCCGCCCGAACCGATTCCGGAAGTCCGATCTTTGGCATGCCGATCCTCGACGTCGACAAGGCGCAGTCGGTCATGGTGCTGAAGCGAGGCAAAGGGGCCGGGTTCGCGGGCATCGAGAACGAGCTGTTCTTCGATCCGAGGACGTTCATGCTGTTCGGCGACGCGAAGGCGTCGCTCACCCGCCTGGTTTCTGAGGTTAAATCCCTGTAATACGTGCACTTCCGCGCGGGTAGGTCGTCCCCTACCAGATGGCAAGTCAGTGGGTGTCCGTTTCACGCGTTTCGAGCTGGATGGTAGTAGTCCCGAGATTCCCGCCGATTTGTCCAGAAAACGAGAAGTCCCGCAAGCCTGTGGAGTGCATGTGTTTATCTAACCCCTTGAGTTTCCGTGGGTTAGGCGCTATATTGACGGCTTGGGTTTGAGATGGCAGGGACACGGATTCCCGCCAAAGGAACCGCCAAAACACGCAAGGACGAAGGAGGCAGCGGCGTGGCGACAGCCCCTCGCACCAAGCGTAACGCCGTCAAGCCGGCCCAGATCGCCAAGGCGGTCGATGAGGGCCGGGAAAGCCTCGATCTCTACCTCGATGAGATCAGCCGGGTCCCGCTTCTCTCTCGTGATGAGGAGATGGAGCTGGCCCGGAAGGCTTTCCGTGGCAACGTGGCAGCGCAGGAAAGGCTGGCACGCCACAACGTGCGTTTTGTGGTGTCGGTCGCGAAGAAGTTCCAGAATCGCGGGGTGCCGCTCGTCGATCTCATCGGCGAGGGGAACCTCGGGCTCATGACGGCCGCACGGAAGTTCGATCCGGACCGGGGCGTCAAGTTCATTTCCTACGCGGTCTGGTGGATCCGGCAGGCTGTCCAGGCGGCCATCGCGCGCCACGGCCGTCCGGTTCGGGTGCCGCTCAACCGCACCGCGGACCTGTCCCGGCTCGGCCGAACCACCACGCTGCTCAAGGAAAAGCTCGGCCGCATGCCCACCACCGAAGAGCTGGCCCGGGCTACCGGCCTCACTCCGGAGGCGGTCCGGTCGCTGTCCGCCCTGAACTCCGAGGCGGTGCGGCTCGACCATCCCACCCGGGATGGAGATGGCAACGAGCGGATCGAGCGCTTCGCCGCTGATCAGGAAGGCACCGATGCCGGCACCATGGCCAACAGCCAGACTCAGGACATCGAAGCGGCGCTGGCCACGCTTCCTCCTCGGGACGCCAAGGTGCTCCGGCTCTATTTCGGCATCGAGGACGGTCAGAGCCGCACCCTCGAGGAAATCGGCCGGATGATGGGGGTCACCCGCGAGCGGATCCGCCAGCTCCGGGACCGCGCGCTGGTCCGCCTGCGCGAGGGTGAGACCGGGGAGCGGCTCAAGGATTTAGTCGCCTGACTGGATGCTGATGTAAGACGCTAAGGCGCTAAGACGCTAGGAAAACGCCCCCCGGTGCGAGTGCATCGGGGGGCGTTTGCTGAGGCAGTTTCTTAGCGTCCTAGCGTCTTAGCGTCCTACCGGATCCAGAATCTTCCTGATCTGATCCCGTGCATCCTGCAGGTGCGCGCGGGTAATACCGCTTGCCCGGGGAATCGCCGCCTGGAGTTGGCTCTCCAGCGAGCGGAGCTCCGCCCGGAAGGCGGCTCGGATGTCGCTGGTGGCGCGGGCCGGTCCGATCTGGTTGAGGAACTGGGCCGGGAGCCCCGCCGGAGGGACGAACGGAGCCGGATTGATTTTGGCCGCCGCGGCGGTGAGGTAGCTCCGCTGCAGCTCCCGCCGGAAGGGATCGATCGTCACGCTGGACGACCCCAGCTCCCGCCAGATGCCGTTGCGCACGTCGCCCAGGAACTCGGTGAGGCCATAGGTCTCTCCGGCGCCTCGAGCCAGGGCTTCGAACTCGACCACCCGCTCGAGACGCCGGTCGTTGAACAGGGTGCCCAGAATGCCCGCCTGGGCCTGGTTGATCCGGCGCAGCGCCCCTTCCACTTCGATCAGCCGAAGGATGTCGTCGGTCACGAAAAACGTGGGCGTGGCGAAACCGTTGTCGTTCAGGAAATGCACCGCGTCCTTCTGTCGTGCGCGGGGCCAGGGCCGATACCGGGGGCCGGTCTGTCCGGCGTATTTTTCCTGCGCGTCGGCGCCGCCCACGATGATGGCCACGTGGCGGAGCTCGGTGGCCCACTGATTGATCAGCCGGCCATACAACATGCTCAGGTCATCATAGTCCTCGCCCTCGCGCACCGCGGCCGGGATGAGCAGCGGCACGATGCGCTTGATGTTCTTAAGACCCCAGCCGGTCGCTTTGACCGGGTCGGCATCTCCAACCGCCTCGCTCTGATCTCCCGGATCCGATCCGCGGGAGTCCGACATGTTGAAGCGATACCAGGGCGTCGCGTCCTGCTCGCGCGACCAGCGGTTGAGGGTCGGCCATTCGGCATCCGGTGTCCGAGCGGCCGGAATCGGCGTGTAGCCCCAGCGGGTGACGTACAGATCCCAGGGGCCGATGTTGGGGATCAGGTTCGGGAGCGGAATGCTGTCTTCGGGCTGCGCCAGGTAGTTGAACCGCGAGTAGTCCATGATGGACGGGGAGTGTCCCATCCGGGTCAACCAGCTGCGCTTGCGCAGCGAATCCACCGGGTACGTCGAGCTTCCCTTCTGGTCGTGCTGGTAGCCCAGCGTGTGCCCCACTTCGTGGGCGACGACGAACTCGACCAGACGCCCCATCAGCGAGTCGGGATACGGCCACATGCGGGCCCTCGGATCGAGGTGCCCCACCTGGGTGAAATAGCAGGACCGCTGCAGGTTCATGATGTTGTGGTACATGTAGATGTCGGACTCGAGAATCTCGCCGGTCCTGGGGTCGTGGACGTTGGGCCCGGTGGCGTTCTCCACCGTCGAGGGAAACCAGCGCACCACGGAATAGCGGGCATCCTCGGGCGCCCAGTCGGGGTCCTGCAACGCGGTTGGCGCGTCCGCGGCGACGATGCCGCGCCGGAAGCCGGCCGCCTCGAACGCGGGCTGCCACGCCTCGATGCCCTTCTTCACGTAGGGCTTGAGCCAGGCGGGCGTGTTCGGGTCGACATAATAGGTGATCGGCTTGACCGGCTCCGAAATGGCCGCGTTGGGATCCTTCTTCTCCAGGCGCCAGCGGACGATGTACGCGCGGGTCTCGGCTCGCTGTTCCGGCCGTCCGTAATCGAGCTGGTCGAGAGTGAAGAAGCCGATGCGCTTGTCGGCCAGACGCGGCATCATGGGCCGCTCGGGGAGCGTGATCATGCTCCAATGCATGACGATGGTGGAGGTCACCGGCGGTGCGGCCTGTCCGCCGCCGCCACCACCCGCGGGCGCTCCTGCCGGCCCCGGTGGATAGGTGAGCGAGGCCTCGACATCCACGTTGGTCGGGAACGAGAGCACCCGCTCGATGAACGACCGGCTGGCGTCCGGCGGCGTCCGCGAGCGCGCCGCGGGGACGAACTCCGGCGGCGGCGCGGTGTAGAGCCGGGTGACCTCGATCACCGCCGCGCTGTCGGGGCCGTAGGCCTCGACGTTGAACGCCGCGAGGATCACGTCGTTGTTGGAGTTGCGGACCGCCTGATAGATGGCGGAGGTCGAGTCGGCCACCGTCTCGTAGGAGACGGTACGGACCAGCACCCGGTTGTCGCGGCGCTCCCACTTCAGCACCAGGTTGCCGCTCGACTGCTGGCCGCCGTAGCCCTGATTAACCGGGACCCGGGCGGTACGGCTCACCAGCAGCATCTCCCGGTTGAGCACCCGGCGGGGAATCTCGAAATACAGCCGGCTGCCGATCCGGTGGGTCTTGAAGAGTCCGTCCCGGGTCCTGGCCTCCGCCGTGATGACCCGGGCATACGGCCGGGGCGCCGGATCGGCGCCGGGAGCCCCGCCGGGCGCCGCGCGCGACGTGGTGTCCTGGGCGCCCACCGGTCGCGCACCTGCGGGGGCACCGGGCTCGCCGCCGGGTCGTTGGACGGCCGGCGTCGGGCCGGGCTGGGGCGCGGGTGCGGCGGCTCGGGACGGCGCACAGGCGGCAATCGCGAGCAGCGCCGTGAGGTACCTGGGGTATCGGGCGTGCGACATCGGTCGATGCCTCGTGTCGGTTGGTAAGGTGGGCACGCGGTGCTGCTATGTCTCCATGAACATCCGGAGCACCCGGGGCAGGATCCCCCCGTGGTTCATGTACTCGACTTCGACCGGTGAATTCAGTCTGATCACCGCCTGGAAGGTTTTCCGGGTTCCGTCGGGCGCGGTAGCGCTGATGCTGACCCGGCCGTTGGGGACCAGTCCCTCGGCGATGCCGGTGATGTCGTACACCTCGAGCCCGGACAGGCCCAGCGTGGCCCGCGTCTGCCCTGCTTCATAGACCAGCGGCAGCACGCCCATGCCAACCAGATTGCTCCGGTGGATGCGCTCGAAGCTCTCGGCCAGCACGGCGCGCACGCCCAGGAGCGCGGTCCCCTTGGCGGCCCAATCGCGGCTGGAGCCGGTGCCGTATTCCTTGCCGGCCAGCACCAGGAGGGGCTGCCGATCGGCGATATACCGCATCGCGGCGTCGTAGATCGACATCACCTCGCCGGAAGGGATATGGACCGTCCAGTTCCCCTCCTTGTCGGGAACCAGGGAATTCTTGATGCGCACGTTGCCGAAGGTACCGCGCATCATCACTTCGTGGTTTCCGCGGCGGGCGCCGAAGGTGTTCCAGTCCACCTGCGGCACACCCCGATCGAGCAGGAAACGCGCGGCGGGCCCGTTCTTGGGGATGGCGCCGGCCGGCGAGATATGGTCGGTGGTGACCGAATCGCCCACCGACACCAGCACCCGGCCTCCCCGGATGTCGGGCGGCGGCGAGGGATGTTTCGGCAAACCCTGGAAGAAAGGCGGCTCCTGGACATAGGTGGAGGTTGAGTCCCAGGCAAAGCGGTCCCCTTCCGGCACCCGCAGCGCGCGCCACTCCTCGTCTCCCTCGAAGACCGAGGCATAGCGCTCCTGGAACAGCTCCGGACGAAGACACGCGGCCATCGTCGAGCGGATCTCCTCCGCGCTGGGCCAGACGTCTTTGAGGAACACCGGCTTCCCGTCGCTGCCGGTGCCCAGGGGCTGGGTGAGGAGGTCGACATCCACTCTGCCGGCCAACGCGAACGCCACCACCAGCATCGGCGAGGCGAGGTAGTTGGCCCGCACCTGCGGATGGATTCTCGCCTCGAAGTTCCGGTTGCCGGACAGCACCGCCGCCGCCACCATCTGGTACGTTTCGATGGCCTCAGCCACCGGCTCCGGCAGCGGCCCGCTGTTGCCGATGCAGGTGGTGCAGCCGAAGCCCACGATGTTGAAGCCGAGCCGTTCGAACGACGGCAGCAGGCCCGCGGCTTCGAGGTAGGCTGACACTACCCGCGAGCCGGGCGCCATGCTGGTCTTGACCCAGGGCTTGCTGGAAAGCCCCTTCTCCAGTGCCTTCCGCGCCAGCAGGCCGGCGCCGACCATGACCGACGGATTGGAGGTGTTGGTGCAGCTGGTGATGGCCGCAATGACCACGAGTCCGTCGTGATGGGGCACCTCACGCCCGTTGAGCGGGAGATCCGGCTCCGGCGGCGCATCGAGTGCCGCGGTGGCGGCACCGTTCGATCCGCCCTCGTCGACCCAGCGCGAGTGGTTGGCTTCCGCGACGGCACGGCGCTCCGCCGGCGTCCCTGCGGTCATCAGTCCCGGCAGCGACAGGGCAAAGTTCCGTTTCAGCTCCCGGAGCGGCACCAGATCCTGGGGACGCCTGGGCCCCGCGAGGCTGGGCTCGATGGTGCCGAGGTCGAGGCTCAGGCTGGTGGTGAATTCGGGGTCCGGGGTCGTGTCGGTGCGAAAGAGACCCACTTCCTTGCAGTAGCGGTCGGCGCGCGCGGCCTCGCCGGCGCGTCCGGTGCGGGTGAGGTAGCCGATCGCCTCGTCGTCCACTGGGAAGAACCCCACGGTGGCGCCATACTCGGGCGCCATATTGCCGATGGTGGCCCGATCGGGCAGCCCCAGGCGCGATAATCCCGGTCCGTAAAACTCCACGAACTTGTCTACGACACCCTGCTTCCGGAGCATCTGGGTCAGCCGGAGCACCAGATCGGTGGCGGTGGTGCCAGTCGGGAGGTCGCCGGTCAGCTTCACCCCGACGACCTCGGGTACCAGCATGAAATAGGGCTGGCCCAGCATGACGGCCTCGGCCTCGATGCCGCCCACCCCCCAGCCCAGGACCCCCAGGCCGTTGATCATCGTCGTGTGGGAGTCGGTGCCGACCAGGGTATCGGGATAGGCGGTTGGGGAGCCATATTGGTCGCGAAGCTGTACCAGGGGTGCCAGGTACTCGAGGTTGACCTGGTGGACGATCCCGGTGCCGGGCGGCACGACCCGGAAATCCCGGAACGCACGTTGCGCGAACTTGAGCAGTTGATAGCGTTCGGCGTTGCGCTCAAATTCCAGCACGACATTCTGTCGAAACGCCGCGGGCGTCCCGTAGTGGTCCACCTGGACCGAGTGATCGATCACCAGATCACAGGGTACCACCGGGTTGATCCGGGCCGGGTCGCCCCCCATGCGGGCCATCGCGTCGCGCATCGCCGCGAGGTCCACGACACAGGGCACCCCGGTAAAATCCTGCAGGACGACCCGGGCGGGCATGAAGGGGATTTCGCCGCCTGAGGCCTTTTCCCGGCTCCAGCGGGCCAGAGCCTCCGCATGGTCCAGCGTCACCAGCCCACGGCCGGCGTGCCGCAGCGCGTTCTCGAGCAGCACGCGTATGGAAAAGGGAAGCCGGTCCAGCGTGCCGATGCCCTTGCGCTCCAGCGCGCCAAGGCGGAAGATCACCGCGCGCCCACCGTCGAGGGTCAGGTCGGTTCGGCTGCCGAAGGCATCAGGGGTGGCGGCAGGCATATCGGGCTCGGCTCCGTCGGATGGCGGGTCTCTGGTGCAAGATTTCTAAGATAAGTGCCCGCGCGTGGCGTGGGAGGGGAAGGATACCGCGGTGGCCCAGTCGGATCCGCTTCCGGTGGCGATCACCCGGCGTGACGATGGTGTGCTGATCGAGTGGGACCGTTCCGGGCATCGGGCGCTCTACGGCGCGCGGGCCCTCCGGCTAGCCTGTCCCTGCGCCGAGTGCGTGGAAGAGATGAGCGGGCGCCCCATCCTCGATCCCGCCTCGGTGCCCGAAAGTATTCGTCCGATCGAGATCCACCTGGTGGGGGCGTACGGTCTCCGGGTTCGGTGGAGCGACGGTCACGGAACGGGTATCTATACGTTCGACCGGCTCCGCCGGGACTGCCGCTGCTCGCGCTGCAGCGGAACCTGAGCGGATTTCGAGGAGGCGGGATGGTCGCTGGCCGGGGCATCTGGATCGTCATCTGGTACGGGATCATGCTGCTTGGCCTGCTCGGCTTCGGCGCGTCCATTTACTGGGGCCGGGAGACCAATTGGAAGAACCTGGACGAGTTGCTCCGCGCCATCGGCACCATCGTGGTGTCGTCGGGTATGCTGCTGCTCCTCTACGGGGTCGCCACCGGCTTCGGGCAGGCCCTTCTGGTCGTGGCGCTGGTCTGTTTCGTGGGAGCGTTCATATCCGGCCGCAAAGACCGTTCGTCCGATCCCCACGCCAAGGACTCCAAGGGCCCACCGACCGACTCCCTGGGGGACGCCGGATGAGCGGCGTCAGGATGCTCCTGCGCGCTGCGGCCTGCCTCTGGCTTGTCGCGCCAGGCGCCTTGGCGGCGCAGGCGCTGGGCGCGTCCACCGGCGGCACCGTGGCGCTTCGCCAGGCGGAGCGGATGCTCGGGCACACCAAGCGGGTGCTGATGGTGGCGGCGCATCCGGACGACGAAGACACCGAGCTGCTCACCGTGCTGGTCCGCGGCCAGGGAGCCGAGGCGGCCTACCTGTCGCTGTCCCGGGGCGAGGGGGGCCAGAACCTGATCGGACCCGAACTGGGTGAGGCACTGGGTCTTATTCGCAGCGAGGAGCTGCTCGGTGCGCGAGTGCTGGACGGGGCCCGCCAGTACTTCACCCGGGCATTCGACTTCGGCTTCTCGAAGAACATCGACGAGACGTCCCGCTTCTGGCCTCGGGATTCGGTGCTCAAGGACGCGGTGCGGATCGTCCGAAGATTTCAGCCTCAGATCATGATTTCGATTTTCTCCGGCACGCCCAGAGACGGCCACGGTCAGCACCAAATGGCCGGGTGGGCTGCTCAGGAAGCCTTCCAGGCGGCCGGGGATCCAGCGCGCTTTCCCGAGCTGCTCCGCGAGGAAGGACTCCAGCCGTGGACACCGGTCAAGCTCTATCGATCGGCTCGCTTCGATCCGGCCGGGGCCTCGCTCTCGCTCGACGGTGGGGTCCTGGACCAGGACATCGGGCAGTCTTACCGGCAGGTGGCCATGCGGGGCAGGAGTCTGCACCGGTCCCAGGACATGGGCGTCCTGCAGGAGCCGGGCCCATCCACGATCCGGCTGGCGCTGCTCACCGATCGCACCGGTGCCGGCGATGGCGGGTTGTGGGCCGGAATCGATACCACCGCCCCGGCGCCGGGGAGCGACGGAATCGCCGGGCGGGATCAGGCGCGCCATGCGGCGGATGCCGCGGTGATCCGGGCCGGTTTGATCGTGGACGCGTGGTCGACGGACGGGCGCATCGTGCCGGGAGAGCGGCTGCCGGTGCGGCTGACCGTGTGGAACGCCGGCGCCAGACCGGCTACCGCCGAATTCGGGCTCAGCGCCCCGACGGGCTGGACCGTGACGTCCTGCGCCCCGGCGCTGGTGACCGTCGCCCCGGGGACGGTAAGTGCCTGCGCGATGGAGGTGGCCGTTGCGGAAGACGCGCCGCTCACCACGCAGTACTTCTTACGGGCTCCCCGGGACGGCGCGATGTACCGGTGGCAGGGCGATCCGTCGGCGTGGGGTGAGCCGTTCGAGCCTCCGGCGCTGATCGCCCGGGTCACGCTCACTCCCGAGGGCGGCAGCCCGGCGCTCCAGGAGCGCGAGGTAGTGGATCGATACCGGGATCAAGCCATTGGTGAAGTCCGTACCCCGCTCCTCGTGGTGCCACGCGTCGACGTGAAGCTCGATCCCGCCGAGAAGGTCTGGCCCAACGGTGGGCGTTCGCCCCAGTTCTTCACGGTCACGCTGCAACACGGTGTCGCGGAACCCACCCGCGGAGCGGTGTCTCTCGAGCTGCCGGCCGGGTGGCCGGCCCTGCCGGCCCAGCAGTTTTCGCTGACCCGGGCCGAGGAGCGGGAAACCCTGGTGTTCCAGGTGCGCGCGCCGCCCGGATTGGCCCCCGGCAATTACGAGGTTCGCGCGGTGGCGCGCGACTCCGCCGGGCGCCGCTACGCCGCCGGGCAGAGCACGGTCGAGTACCCGCACATTCGGCTGCGCGCCTGGGCCAAAGAGGCCGCGAGCTCGATGCATGCGGCGCCGATCGCGCTCCCGGCCGTAACACGCGTCGGGTACATTCGCGGCGCCTCGGACCGGGTACCGGAGGCGCTGATCGACATCGGGCTCCCGGTCGAGCTGCTCGACGCCGCCGCGCTGGAGCGCGGGGACCTATCGCGCTACGACGTCATCGTGGTGGGCAGCCGCGCCTACGAAGTCGATCCCGCCCTCGTGGAAAACAACGCCAGGCTCCTCGACTACGCCCGTGCCGGGGGCCGGGTCCTGGTGCAGGACCAGCAGCAGCAATTCTTCAACGGGCGCTTCGCGCCCGCGCC
>JAXIPC010000069.1:0-2601 GCA_045403135.1 Gemmatimonadales bacterium
CAGGGTGGCCGCATGCGTTTGTGGCAGGATGCGCGCAACCAGTCAGGCTCATGACGGCTGTCAGGAGTATCACGACCTGCCCTCGTGAGTCCATGATCTGCTTCCCCTTCGGCCTAACGGAAAGCGTTCAGCTGCAGGCGATCAGACGATTGCCGCGGCGGCCACTAGTCATCGACTGCCAGCTGCAACGCCTGTTAGGCGGCTTCAGGCGCCCACTTTGCATTTCAGGCAGAGCCCGCGAAACACTAGCGCAACAGCCATTCCCGCACCTGCCATCCGCCAGCCAAGGCAGGAACCCACGTGATCTGATAGCGACCAACCAAGACGCGGGTTGAGCCGTCCGGCCCACCAAAGAGGTCACGATAGCGCCCACGTTCGACGATGTGTTGCCCCGACACCAGAAACTCGAAGGGAAATGCTTGTGGGCCTCGGGAGTCTTGTCCTCCTAACCAGCCTTTGATTGCATCGATGCCGGCGAGGCGACGATTTCCGTCTTCCGCTATGGCATCCGGCGTGAAGACGCGGTCGATCCATCCCGGGGCATTTGACTCCAGCCAAAAGTGGCGCCAGCTCTCTCGTAGCGTAGGGGGGGCTTCTACCGGCGCGAGGAGAGCTGGCGCCTGACCCAGCAGCAATGTGCCAGTAATTCGGTTTGTGCGACGAGCACAGGCGTCGTGAACAGGTGAAAGATTCAAAGAGTCGGCGCTTGCCCGCAAATGGTACATGCCGGATCGTGTTGAGTCTGCCGTACATGCCCAGACGCCCTCGAGATCAGTGAGTGTGAGTCGGTCCCCGGCAGCTTGGTAGCTTCCCGACACTCGCAGCTCGCCGTCGCGGCGTAATTCGTAGCGACCACCAGTGAAGCGAAACTCGAGCCCGGCGTAGCGCGTAACTGTCCGGGGATCTTGGGCCTCCACCGGTATGTAGGTGCCTTCGCGGAAGGCAGAGGCGCCCTGCCCGGCCGCCTGCGACACCGGTACCAGCGCAAGCGCCACCAACACGATCGGTCGCGACATGTATCCTCCCCGTGCGCCGCCTAACGTTCTGCATCAGCCGCGGAGCGCGAGCATAAACGCGCTGTGACCGCTACGAGCGGGCCGCGCGCCGTCGGCTGCATGCAGTTGTTAGGCCCCGTTCAGGTACAGTCTAAATACATAGGTGACAGAACAGTCCAAGGACATAGGTGACACCTTCGCCATGCTTCGGGCTCCTCAAGGAGGGGCCGATGCCGTGGCAGGAGGAATCTACGATGCAGCTGCGTCGCCAGTTCGTCCAGGACGTGCAGAGCGGGGCCACACCAATGACCGAGCTGTGCGCCGCGTACGGCATCAGTCGGAAGACCGGCTATAAGTGGCTCGCGCGGTTTGAGGCCGACGGTGCCGCGGCATTGACGGATCGATCCCGCCGGCCCCACACCTCCCCGCACGCGACTCCCGTGGAGCTCGTCCAGGCGCTCCTCGAGGCTCGGCACCGCCACCCGACGTGGGGGCCGCGTAAGCTGCTGCGGATTCTCCGCCAGCAGATGTTCGACGCGCCGTGGCCCGCACGCAGTACGATGGCGCTGCATCTCCAGCGCGCGGGGCTCGTGGTCACACCCCGCCGAGTGCGCCGCCCCGGGCACCCCGGCCGGCCGCAGGCCCCGATGGATGCCCCTAATGCGATCTGGACCGCCGACTTCAAGGGGCAGTTCCGCCTGGGCGATGGCCAGCGATGCTATCCGCTGACCGTGGCCGACGGCTACAGTCGGATGCTTCTCGGCTGCCAGGCCCTGACGGGGGTCACCGCGGCCGAGAGTCAGCCGGTGTTCCGCCAGCTCTTTCGCATGTATGGACTCCCGGTGCGCATCCGCTCCGACAACGGGGTGCCCTTTGCCACCCAGGCCCTCGGTCGTTTGTCGCCGCTCTCGGTGTGGTGGATTCGGCTCGGGATCCTCCCGGACCTGATCGAGCCAGCCTCGCCCCAGCAGAACGGCCGCCATGAGCGCATGCACCGGACCTTGAAGCGCGATACCGCGCGCCCGCCGCAGCCCTCGTTCCGCGCCCAGCAACGCCGCTTCGATACCTGGCGCCGGGAATTCAATGCGCTGCGCCCGCATGAGGCGCTCGGCGATGCCACCCCGGCCTCGCGCTACGCGCCATCCCCCCGGCCGTACCCCACGGGCTTGGCGCCGCTCGAGTATCCCGCCCACTACGAACGCCGGCTCGTCAGTCGCAACGGTGGCATTCGCTGGCACGCGCGCGCTGGGTGAATGTGAGTCAGACGCTGGGGGGCGAACACCTCGGCTTCGTCGAGATCGACGACGGGGAGTGGGACGTCTACTTCGGCCCGCTCCGGCTCGGACGCTTTCACGAGCGCACCTATCTCATCGAAGACGCCCTCGGCCGCCATCGACGGCGGAACCACCGATGAGTGTTACCTATGTCCTTAGACTGTTTTGTTACCTATGTCCTTGACTGCTCAATTCCAAGAACGGGGTTAAGCTGCTCCTACGGCTTCCTGCGCGCTCGAATCTCTGTCACCTTCCGCTCAGAGCCACTGTGGGTCTCAAATGCCGTTTCTACCCACTCGCTTTCAGAAAGCACTTTGCGAACGGTTCGCCGG
>JAXIPC010000052.1:0-5447 GCA_045403135.1 Gemmatimonadales bacterium
ACTGGGCGCTGGCGCCGGGGCATTCCACTATCAGGCTCGATCCGGAGGGCTTCCGGCGCGACGCGGTGCCGGCGCGGACGGTGTCGGGCTCCGCGTTTCGGGTGCCGGCGCCGGAGCACATGGTGATTCACCTCTCGGCGCAGAACGTGGAGGATGGCCTCGCGCTGCGACGGCTGGTAGACGTGGATCGCATCATCGCGGCGGTCGGGTCTGGCTTCGACTGGAGCCGGCTCGGCTCGGAGGCGCGGCGCATGGCCGCCGATGGGGTGGTTGCACTCTCGCTCCGGCTGGCCGAGCTCCTGCTCGGCACGGCGATTCCGCGGGGGTTTCTCGGCGGACTCGGGCTGTCGCGAACGGTTCGGACCCATCTCGCGATGCTCGATCCGGTCGGCGTCGCGCTGGGGCAACGGGCGGGGCGCCGCGCGGTGCGCGATCTGCTGGCGTTGTGGTGCACGGAGGGCACCGCCGCGCGCTGGGGCATGGTGCGGGACATGGCGACCGGCCGGCGCGAACGCGCTTGGCGCGAGCTGCTGCATCAACCGCGAGGACCGGTCCGGCGGCTCTTGTCCCTCGCGTCCCTGTGCGGGGCGCAGCTGGCGCGGTACCCGGCGGCGCTCACGGGCCGGGTCCGGGCCAGCGATTTCTGGGGCGACGGATGATCAACGTCCTCCTGGACGCCAACCTCCTGGGCCGGGGGTTCGGTGCCGAGGTGAGCCGCACGGGAATCTTCCGGGCCACCGAGAACCTGGTGGGGGCGATGTTGCGGCGGCCGGACATCATGCTCGGTGTTGCCGCCGAGGCCAACTGGGCCAGTGAGCTGCTGCTGCTCGCCTACGATCGCGAGAAGGGCGGCAGGTTGGCTCGGAAGATCCTGCGGGCGTGGGAGCAGCCGGGGATGCCCGACGCGGAGGCGAGCGCGCTCATCGCCCACGTCGTGGCGGAAGAGGCCGCGGGTCGCGATGCGCGACGGGACCGCGCGACCCTGACGCTGCTCAACGCCACCGCGCGCCGGATCGGGCTGCCCGAAACGTTCGACGTGGTGCACTCACTCCGGACGCCGCTCCCGGCACCGGAGCGGGTTCCCACCCGGGTGCGCGCGCTCACGATTCACGATCTGATCCCGCTGCTGCACCCGGAGTGGATGTACCCGACGGCGGAGGCCGAGGTCCGCGCGGTCACCGACAGCATCCTGCCCGAGGATTTCGTGATCGCCAATTCGAACGCGACCGCCACCGACGTCACCGCGGTGCTGGGGATTCCGCCGGAACGCATCTTCGTCACGCCCTTCGCCGCTTCGAAGGAGGTGTTCTACCGGGAAGAGTCATCCCAGCGGATCGACGCGGTGAAGGCGCGCTACGGGATTCCATCCGGCGAGTATCTCCTCAGTCTCGGCACGCTGGAGCCGCGCAAGAACCTGGTGCATCTGCTCCGGTGCTTTCACCGCCTGCTGCGGCAGGAAAAGCCGACCGCGCTCCGGCTGGTGCTGGTCGGGCCAACAGGGTGGAAGGCCGATCCGGTGTTCGCCCTTCTGCAGGAGCATCCGGATCTGCGGGCGCGGGTCGTGCTGGCCGGGTACGTGCCCGACACCGACCTCGCCGCGCTGTACTCCGGCGCCCGCGGGTTCGTCTACCCGTCGCTGTACGAGGGCTTCGGCTTGCCGGTGCTCGAGGCGATGCAGTGCGGGACGCCGGTGGTCACCTCGGACTCCACCTCGCTCCCCGAGGTGGTTGGCGACGCGGGCCTCCTGGTGCCTCCAACGGACGCCGATGCGCTGTCCGAGGCGCTGTTGCGGCTGGTGACGGACGACGGGCTCGCCGCCGACCTGCGCCGGCGGGGCCAGAGCCGGGCCGCGCTGTTTTCGTGGGAACGGACCGCGGAGGCTACGGTCCGGGCGTATGCGGCGATGCTGTCAGGCTGAGCGGAGCGAAGCCGCGGAGCTCCGCCCCTTCCCCTTCGCGTTGCTCAGGGTCAGGGTGACAGCTCCCGGATACTCTGCAGCACGATCGCCGTGGCGTGGTCCCAGGTGAACGATCCATGCGCCCCGGCCACGCCGGCGGCGGATTTTTCGCGGCGATCGGCCGGCGCCGCGCCCCGAGCGGTCTGCAGCGCGGTGACCAGCCGCTCCACCGGCACCTCGCAGAAGTCCACCTCCGCAACATCCTCCTCGAATCCCAGAGCCACGCGAAACCTACGGGAGACCGGCGCCCGGATTCGGCGCACCTTCGTCAGGTACGACCTCTCCGCGCTGCAGAAGTCCAGACAGGCCCCGAACTCCGGCACGATGGCGGGCGTTCCACACCCCATCGCCTCGAGAATGGGCATGCAGAAGCCTTCGGCGCGATAGGGAAACACCGCGACATCACAGGACCGGTAGAGCGACGCCAGATCGGCCTCGGGGAGGAATTCGTCGAGATGAAGGATCTCCGGCGCCTCCGGGTCGGCTCGCAGCTCCTTGATCCGGCCGCGCGCGTGATTCTCGCGGTAGAACAGATCATCCGAGTGATCCTTGAGGACCAGACACACATCGTCGGCCGACGAGAAGGCTCGGCGGTAGGCCGTGAGCAAGCGATCGGTGCCCTTGCGCAGGCTGACTCCCCCCACGAACAAGAAGCGGAACGTCTTGTCCGTGGCCAGCTCGTAGCGGGGCCCGTCGGGACGGAAGACCATCGGGTCGATGCCGTGCGGCACGATCCTGATGCGATCCGGCGTCACGCCCGCTTCCCGGGCCTGCGTGGCGATCCAGGCGCTATGGGCCCAGTACTGAGCGAACTCGCGGTTGATCTTCTCGACCCAGGCCTTCGGCAGTGGGCCGAAGTCCCAGGTGCGCACGGCCACGCACCTGGCACCCGGCGGCGGCTCGAAGGCGGTGAAGTGGGACTCGAAGTCATGATGAATGAGGATGTCGGGCGCGGCGACTCCGGTGGGGTAGTCACCCACGACGTAACCCGCGGCCGTGAGGGTGCGGCTCCACCGCTCGTTGATGAGCGCGAAGGCGGAGCGGCCCTCGCGGCGGCCCTGGAACGCGACCGATACCGGCACCTCAGGCACTCCGGAGCTGCTTGGCGAGCAGGTCGAGCTCGGTCAGATCATCGCTGAGGGTGAGCTCCCAGCAGGACACCGTGGCAATGAAGCCGGCGAGATAATCGAGAAAATCGGCCTGGTCCCTGGCTCCTTCGAACCGCTGGAAGTGTCCGTTATAGGCCATCAGGCGGAGCAGCGCCGGCTGGGCCTTGAGCGGCCGCAGCTGGAATCGGCCGGTGACCCGCGGAAAGAGCAGCCGGTGGGCGGGGAAATCCTGGAACGGCGCGGACCGGAAGAAGTCTCCCATCCGGATTTCCTTCTTCATGGTGCCGGCAAAGTCTCTGGCCTGGACCGCGAGCGGCTCGGCGAAGAAGTGACGCTCGGTGCGCTCGGTGACCCGGGAGCGCTCGTCGCCTCCGCTGACGAGATACCCGCCCCCGGACCGCCGGAGGACCAGCGAGTCCTCCGCCAGGACGGTCCCGCCGGCCCGTGCCAGTGCCAGGCAGGTGGTGCTCTTGCCGGACCCTTTCTCTCCCACAAAGAGGCAGACCTCGCCATCGACCTGGACCGCCGCCGCGTGCAGGATCACCCGGTCCAGATGGAAGAGGAGCTTGTGGATGACCACGCCGAAGTGCACGCACATCGCAGGGAAGGGAACGTCGTCCCGCAACACGGTGACCCGGATGTCCACCGGCTGCCGGTCCAGCCATAGCTCGGCCCGGAGCGCATCCGTCGTGATGGTGGGGCCGTCGGGCGTGCCGCCGAGTTGCAGGTAGTTGGGGCGGACCGCGGAGGCGCTGCCGCCGGCGAGGCCGGCGGGAGCGTCGGTGATGATGAGATCGAAGTGCCGGCGAGCTTCCTGGTCTCGGGTGAGCGGGTGCAGCCCGACGCCGAACACCAGGGCCAGCGCGTCGGTGTATTCCTGCCTTGCGGACTCCAACCGGCCATGGAGGCTGCCGAAGCGGAGCATCGCCCGGGGCGATGCCGTCATTTCCCTCCGAGCGGCGGCAGCAGCCCGACCATGCGGAGAACCTTGGCGGGAGCGCGACGGGCCCGCCGAAGGGTCCTCGGCAGCGTGACGCGGCGAGTGTGGCGGAGCCGCCAGCGCAGCATGGCCCGGACGCGCGCAAGCTTCCAGGCGAGGTCGGTGGCAGTGAGCCAGGCGTCCCCGCGCCGGCGGGCGACGGCGTGGCCGAGGACGTCGGCGTGAGCCGCCTTGAATGTCCGGTCGGGCCAGTTGTCGCAGCAGAGGAGGAGAGCCTCGTCCGTCTTCCGGACGACGCGGCGGGTAGGAAAGCGGTCCAGGTAGCGATAGGTGACGACATCACCAAGCCGGATGCGGTCCCACTCGACCGGCTCGACCACGACCTCGTCGCCCTCGACCAGGAACGGCCGCATCGATTCGCCGTGGAAATGCAGGGTTCGCTGCTTCGAGGAAATTTCGAGCTGCAGCTCCTTCGCGATCAGGCGCGGTCCGCCGGTCTCGGGTCTCTCGACGTCCATCGGTTATTCACCGCTCAGGATCAGCTTCTCCAGCTCCCCGAAACGCTCCACCACAGGCGCCTCCCAGGGGGGCGTTTCCTCCCCAGCGTTCGAGCGTGGAGCTGCGGCCTCCGCCGTGTCGGCGCTCTCGAGCAGGTCGTACTCCACCAGTCGATCGACGAAGTCGGCGATCTCCTGCGGGAGAGCGGCCGGAGCATCGGGAAAGCGGGCCCGGGTCCAGCCGGTGAGCTGGTCCAGTGTCAGCGGATGCTCGGCCAGCTGGGCCCACAGCAGGGTGCCGGTCTGGTTCAGCCCGAAATAGGCCGAGCTGTCGGCATGGAGCAGGACAGCCTCCTTGTCGGCGACCCGCCAGGCCACGTTGGCGTCGACCACTCGATAGTGCTTCTGGATGGGTGCCATCTCCTTAAGCTATTACATGATATAGGCTTGGGGAAGGCGTAAGACGCTATGACGCTAGGGCGCTAAGACGCTAAGACGCTAAGACGCTAGGAGGCTACGACGCTGAGCGGGCTTTGGGCTACCTTCAGCAGTATGACCCGCCCCGAGTACCTGGAGCTCCCGGCCCCGCCGCCCTTCGACGCGCTGATCCACTGTTTCTGGTTCCTGCGCGGGCCGATGGCGGGCGCCGAGGTGCAGCCGGTGGTGCCCGACGGGCGGATGGAGATCGTGCTTCATCTGGGCG
The DNA here is from genome assembly GCA_045403135.1 of Gemmatimonadales bacterium. Classification (GTDB taxonomy): domain Bacteria; phylum Gemmatimonadota; class Gemmatimonadetes; order Gemmatimonadales; family GWC2-71-9; genus JABFSM01. Next base: position 5,207 of record JAXIPC010000052.1, read on the forward strand.
AGCCGTTTTCCGAGGTGGGGCCCGATGGAGTGGCACGCCCCCAAGGGGAGGCGCTGCTGGCGGGACAGCTCACCTCGCCCTTTCGGCTCTTGCCGCGCGGACCGGCCGATGTCGTGGGAATTCGCTTCCGCTCGGCGGGGGCCCGGAGCGTGCTGGGCTTTCCTGCGGCGGAAGTGACCGGGCGGGTGGAACGGCTGTCGGATTACCGGGCCCGGCTGGCGGGTGAGCTGCTCTCGGCGGC
>JAXIPC010000191.1:0-4020 GCA_045403135.1 Gemmatimonadales bacterium
GGGTCGGGTCGTAGGTCTCTGGGTCGGTCAGCACCAGGCGGATACCTGGAACGGTGACCCCCGCCCACTTCAGGTCCGAGGGCTTGACAGGAGTGAACCTCACACCCAGAAACTGGACCCCGGGGAGCCGCGTGGTTGGCAAAGCCTCCAGCACCGCGGGCACGTCGAGCCAGGGCGCGCCGATCTGGTGAAAGGGCAAGTCGGTCCCCCGCCCCACCGACAGCGCGGTCCCCTCGAACATGCACGTGCCGGGATAGTGAAACAGACTTTCCAGGTCCTTGAGATTGGGACTCGGAGCGAAATAGGGAAGGCCGGTGTCCGCCAGAGTGACCGTGCGCGTCCAGTTCGCTACCGGCACGACCCTCAGATCGGCTCCGATCGCCAGGTCCAGGTTGGCCAGCCGGGCCAGCTCGCCCAGCGTGAGGCCATGCCGCATGGGCATGGCGAGGGCACCGACGGTCGAGCGGTGCGCCGCCTCGAGCATGTTGCCCTGCACCGCCCCACCGATCGGATTAGGACGGTCGAGCAGGATAACAGTCCGGCCCAGACGCTTGGCGGCCCGCATTACCTCGATGGTGGTAGCGAGGTAGGTGTAGTACCGGGCGCCGACGTCGGGGAGGTCAACCAGCAGCACCTCCACGCCGGCCATCATGGTGTCGCTGGGAGCGGAGGTGCCCGACATCGTGCTATCGATGGGGGCGGACTTGAGGTCATAGAGACTATAGATTGGTAGTCGGGTCGCGCTGTCCACCGTCGAGGCGACGGTCTCGCCCTCGTCGGCGGTGCCGCGGTAGCCATGCTCAGGGCCGAACAACGCCACCAGCCGGATTCCGGCACGAAGCAAGCGGTCTACGTCACTCACGCCGGCCCCGTCCACGGCGGCGTGATTGGAAACGAGCCCGACCGCGCGGCCCCGGATCAGATGCGCACTGTCGCCCAGGATGCCCTCGATCCCGGGACGCACCGGACCGGTTGACCGCGCCGGACCAAGCCCCGGAACCGGCGTGGGCGTTGGGAGCGGCGCCGAGGCGCCGGCGCACGCGCCCAACAGCACGCCGAGCGACACTACTGTCACCTTTACCCAGGGTCTGCCGTGCCGGTTCGTCGTCACTTTGTTTCGAGTCTCCTTGCCCTGATGGTGATATCCCCAGCGCTGGCCCAGGCGCAGGCTGCTTCGCGGCCGGCCCGATCCAGCCCGCGGGTGGTCTCGCTGCTGCGGACCCTCACGGTCCGCCAGAAGATCGCCCAGCTCGTCATGCCCTTCCTGCTGGGCTCGTATGCAGCGTTCGACGACCGGGCCCTGGATAAGGCTCGCGCATGGGTGGATACGCTCCAGGTGGGCGGGATCATCGTGTCGATCGGATCGCCGCTCGATATCGCCTCGAAGCTCAACGCCCTGCAGCGCCGCTCCAAGTTGCCGCTCCTGATCTCCTCGGATCTGGAGGGCGGAACCAGCTTCCGGTTCACCGGCGGCACGCCCTTCCCCACAAATATGGGCGTGGGGGCAACCGGGAGGGAACAGGATGCCTACTTGATGGGCAAGGTGACCGCCGTCGAGGGGCTCGCCGCGGGAGTGCATGTGGCGTTCGCGCCGGTGGCGGACGTGAACAACAATCCGGCCAATCCCATCATCAACACCCGGTCGTTCGGTAGCGACGCCCGTCAGGTGGGCCGCCTGGTTGCGGCCGCCGTACGTGGGACGCAGGATGCCGGTATGCTCGCCACCGCGAAACACTTTCCCGGCCACGGCGATACCGATGTGGATTCGCACATTTCCCTCCCAGTCATCCGCGCTGACTGGCGGCGCTTCGATTCCCTGGAGCTGGTCCCCTTCCGCGCGGCCATTGCCGCTGGCGTGAAGGTGGTGATGTCGGCCCACATTGCCCTCCCCGGCCTCGACAGCGGATCGATGGTGCCCGCGACGCTGTCCCCGGAGATCCTGACCGGAGTGCTCCGGGACTCGCTCGGATTCAAGGGCATCATCGCCACCGATGCGCTCGAGATGGGCGCGCTGGTCAACACCTATGGGACCGGCGAGGCGACGGTGATGGCCTTCCTGGCCGGAAGCGATCTCTTGCTCATCCCTCCGGATCCCCAGGTCGCGATCGATGCGATGGTGGAGGCGGTTCGCTCCGGCCGGGTCTCGAGAAGCCGGCTCGACGCCTCGGTCCGGCGGGTGCTCGAAACCAAGCAACGGCTGGGACTCTTCACCAAGCGGACCGTTGACCTCAACAAACTCGGCGGCATCGTCGGGCGGCGGGCCCACCGGGACAGCGCGCTCTCGATGTCGAAGCGCGCTCTGGTGCTGGTGCGCGACAGCCTCGGCGCCTTGGACAGCCTGCGGGCCGGGCCGCGTCGCCTCGCGGTCATCACGTATAGCGACGGGAACGCGGTGTACGCGCCGGGCACGACGCTGATCCCCGAGCTGGTCCGGCGCGGCTATCAGGTGGCGTCCTTTCGACTCTCCGGCGCGAGCGGCCCGGCAAGCTACGATTCCGCCGCGGCTGTGGTTCGTGCCGCGCCGCTCGCCCTGTTCGCCGCGTCGGTGCGGTTCGGATCCGGCCGGGGGGTCATTGGCATGGCGGAATCGATGACCCGCTTGATCGAATCGTCGGCGGACGACCGGCCGACCGTTCTGGCCTCCTTCGGCAGCCCGTACCTGCTCTCTCAGGCGCCGAGCGTGCACGCCTATATCCTGGCGTGGACCGCTAACCCGCTCACCGAGGAGGCCGTGACGGCGGCGCTGGCCGGCGAAGCCATCACCGGCCGGCTCCCCATCGATCTACCCCAGGGCTATCCTCGAGGATTCGGAATCATGAAGCCCGCCAAGTGATCGCGGCGCGCTGGACGTTGGCGCTGCTGACGGTGACGGCGTGCTCCCGGCCGCATGTCGCGGCGCCGAAGCCCTTGTGCCTCGCTGGCCCTTGCGTGCTCGACCGGCTGGTGCCGTTGCTCGATTCGGCGCTTGCCGCCGGAGCGGCGCCGGGCGCCGTGCTGGGCGTCTCCTTTCATGGCGCGCGCTACGTCTACGGCGCCGGACGGCTAGCGCTGGACGACCCGAGTCGGCCCGACGGGCACACCGTCTACGACCTCGCTTCGCTCACCAAGGTCGTAGGCACCACTACGCTGGCGATGCAGGCCGTGAGCGAGGGACGCCTCGAGCTCAATGCGCCGGTGCAGCGGTATTTGCCCGAATTCCGGGGCGCCGGCAAGGAGCGGGTCACCGTCCGCCACCTGCTCACCCACTCCAGCGGCCTGCGGGCCGATTCGCCGCTGTGGCGCCAAACCCCCACGGCCGATTCCGCGCTCCGATTCGTGCTCGCGAAGCCGCTCGATACGGCGCCGGGTGTGCGAATGGTGTATTCCGACATGGGGGCGATCGTGCTCGGCCGCGTGGTGGAGAGGGTGCTGGGCGGCCGGCTCGACCGGCTCGCCACGGCTCGAATATTCCGGCCGCTCGGGATGTCCGACACCCGGTTCCGGCCCACCGCATCGTGGCTGTCCCGGATCGCGCCGACGGAGTACGACACCGGCTGGCGAAAGCGCATCGTGCGGGGAGAAGTCCACGATGAGAAGGCGGCCAGGATGGACGGAGTGGCCGGGCATGCGGGGTTATTCGGGAGTGCCGTGGATCTGCTGAGTTTTGGAGAGTGGATTCTGCGAAGTCGGACAGGCGGAGAGGCGGATAGTCGGACACAACCAGAGTTCCCTTCTGTCCGTCCGTCCGTCAGTCCGTCCGTCCTCACCGAATTCACCCGTCGCCAGGACCTCGTGCCGGGCTCCTCGCGCGCGCTGGGGTGGGACACCCCGTCGCCCAACAGCAGTGCCGGAACCAAACTCGGCGAGGGAAGCTTCGGCCACACCGGATTCACCGGGACGTCGATCTGGATGGATCCCAGTCGCGAGCTGGTGATTGTGCTCCTCAGCAACCGGGTTCACCCGATCCGGAACAACCCACGGATCTTCCCGCTCCGGATCGCGGTGGCCAATGCCGTGGTAGAGCTCCTCGAGCCACGTTGA
>JAXIPC010000002.1:0-9563 GCA_045403135.1 Gemmatimonadales bacterium
CACGGGTGCAGGGCGTCGCCGGGCGGGCCCGCCGACTCGACCCGCCGCATGATCTTCCCGCGCAATACGGAGGGCATCATCCAGCGGAAGCTGTTTCTCTCGGTCGAGCCGGGCCCGGAGCGATTCACCCTCCACGTACGGCATCACGTAGTAGAGCAGCCCCGCCGCTTCGCCCGAATCGAGGAGGGGGAGAATGTGAGGATGATCCAGCCGAGCGGTGAGGGTGATCTCGCGCAGGAAGCGCTCGGTGCCGAGGGCCGCAGCCAGCTCGGGCTTGAGCACTTTGAGGGCGACGGAACGATCGTGCTTCAGATCATGGGCGCGATAGACCGTGGCCATTCCGCCCCGGCCGATCTCGTCGCCAACGCGGTAGCGCTCCGCCAGTGCGTTCCGCAGCTGCTCGAGCTGGTTGTCCACTCACCCCTCCGCTCTCGTCGAGCTCAACCAGGCCTCGGCCGCGCTCAGATCCCGGGTTTCGCGACCCTCGCCGAACCATTCATGAACGCGGGCAAGCTCCGCAGCTGCCGCAGCACTTCCCTCGCGACCCTGTCGCGCCTGGGCCAGCGCCATCGCCGCTCGGAGCTCCAAGGATTTCGCGTTACATTGCCGGGCCGACACCAGGGCCCGCTGCAGCGCCGCTTCGACCTCGGCCTCGCCCGCGCCGTTCTGCCGGAGCGACTCGGCCTGGAGCCGCCAAAGCTCCGCCTCGTGGAACCGTTCTCCGGTCCGCTCCACGAATGCCAGCGCATCGTCCACCACGTGAAGGGCGCCCTCGACCAGGCCGGCGCGGAGCAATCCTTCCGCCAGCCACCCGCCCGACCACACCGACGCCCCGAGCTCGGTGCCGGTGGCGCGATGGCCGGCGATCCCTTCCCGCATGAGCGCCACGCCCTCGTCCGCTCTCCCCTCCTCCGCCAGCAGCACGCCCTTGAGCAGCCGTCCCGCCGCCAGGTACATGGGAATGCCCTGGTCCTCACACAGGGTGATGAGCTCGTCGGTCCGGGTTCTTGCCGTCTCCGTATCGCCCCGCAGCTGGTGCACCCAGGCGGTGAAGAACATGGTCTGGGCCATGCCGGCCGGGGTACCAAGCGCACGAGCCAGCGCCATCGCTTCCTCCGAACGGCGGAGGGCCTGGTCGGGATACCCCAGGTACCAGAGGGTGAGCGCCAGGAACGAGAGGCACGCCACGCCCGAGTCATAGCCGAACAGCGTCGCGTCGGACCCCAGGCCCTCCCGGTCGTAGAGCTCGGCACCGCGCTCGAGATGACGGCGTGCCGCGCGGAGCTCACCGGTCCAGAGGCTGGTGTCTCCCAGCGCGTCGTGCGCCACGATCAGCAGGGCGGGGTCCCGCCGCCGGTCGGCAAAGGTGAACAGCTCCTTGGCGAAGTCGAGCGCCACGCCGTACTCGGCGCGAAGCTCGTGAAATTCCCACAGCCCGCGGAGAATCGCCACCAGCTGGGAATCGTCCCGGGACCGCTCCGAAAGAAGCGCAGCGCGGCGGTACGCCTTGCCGACCTCGGCTTCGCCGTAGCCTCGGGTGATCCGGAGCGCGCCACCCGCCGCAACCTGCAGCGCCAGCTCGCGGCGGTCCCGGTCCCGTGATTCAGGCAGCCCATCGAGCAGCGCAATCCCCCGGGCCGCCAGCTCGGCCGATTCGTGGTTGGCGTGAACCTCGAACGCCTGCCGGGCGGCGACCAGCAGGTAACCCGCCGCGCGAGCCGGTTCGCGGGCGCCCTCCCACAGCATGGCCAGCTCCTGGGCCACGTCGGCCGTCTTTTCCGCCGAGAGGGCCTCGAGCGCAACGGCCACCGCGGTATGAACCTGGGTGCGGCGGGTGGCGCGGAGCGTCGCATAGAGCGCGTTCTGGTACAGCGCGTGGACGAACCGGAAGCGGAGCGAGGGGGAGCTGTCGGGCAGATCGCGCTCGTCCATCATCCGGACCAGGCCGTGAACCCGCTCCAGTTCCTCGAGCCGGGTCTCGACGTCGAGCGGCTCCCGCTCCAGCGCCTTCGCCACGACGGCGGAATCGAATTCGTAGCCCTGCACACTCGCGGCAATCAGGAGGCTGCGGTCCTCATCTCGGAGCTGGCCGATCTTGCGCTCGATCATCCCGCGGACGGATTCCGGCAGCACCCGCTCGAGGTCCGGCATCGCTTGCGCCAGGACCCATCCCTCCGGCTCGGCGCGGATCACTCCGCCGTCCTTGAGGTAGCGGACCAGGTCCGCCATGAAGAGGGGGCTTCCCTCGGTCTTGGCGAGAATCAGCGCCGGCAGATCCGCCGGGAAGCGGTGCCCCGGAAACATCAGGGTCAAGTAGGCGACGATGTCGGCCAGGGTCAGGAACGCGAGCTCAAGCTCACGGCAGAGCCCGCGGGACTGGAGGTCCGGCTTGAGCTGGAGGAACGGGTGCCGGGCCAGCTGGAGGTCGGAGGGCCGGTAGGTGACCACTACCAGCACCCGCGTGTTAGGAAAGCGTCCCGCCAGATAGCTCAGCAGGTCCACCGTGGAGACGTCGGCCCAGTGCAGGTCGTCGATGAACAGCACCAGGGGGCGGAGCCGGGCCATCGCCGCCACGAAGGCGCCCAGCTCGCGCTTCATCCGCTCCTGCGAGGCGGACTGCACCTCCCGCTGGAGCGCGGCCCGCTCGCCCGAGTCGGGCTGGACCGCGACCTGGGCGTACCAGGTGGGGGCCAGGTCACGCATCGCCTGAGCGCACTCGGGACCCTCGGTGCGGAGCAGCCCCTCGAGGGCTTCGAGGTGCGGCAGGTAGGCGTCGGTGCCGGCGAGGCGCTCCGAGCAGCGGCCCCGCGCGATGGTGACGGATTCCTCGGCCGCAAGCTGGGCGAGGACGTCTTCGACGAAGGTCGTCTTGCCGATGCCCGGCTCGCCGGAGACGCAGAAGAGGAGACCCCTTCCCTGCCGGACCGAGTCGAAGGCGGCGAGCAGCTCGGCGCGCTCGGCGTCGCGACCGACGGAGTGGCGGGCGACGGGGGCGCGGGGGGCCGGGCGGGTGGAAGCCCCGGATCCGGCGGGAGCCACCGGGTCGAGCGCGGCCAGGAACTCGGCGGCGCTGGGGAAGCGGTCATCGGGGTCCCGGGCCAGGGCGCGCTGCAGGGCGTCGCCGAGCGTCGCGGGCAGATCGGGACGCGAGTCCGGGAGGCGCGGCGCCGAGGTGGTGAACCGCGCTACCAGGACGGCTTCGGCGGTCTGGCCGGTCCAGGGAGTGTGACCGGTCACCATCTCGTACACCACGCAGGCGAGGCTGTAGAGATCGCTCCGGGCGTCCACCGAGCTTTCCCCGAATGCCTGCTCGGGGCTCATGTAGGCGGGCGTGCCAATGCTGGTGCCGGTGCGGGTGAGTCTGGCATCCTTGGTGCCGCGCAGGGCACGAGCGATCCCGAAGTCCGCGACGAAGGCATGGCCATCGGCGAGGAGGATGTTCTCCGGCTTGATGTCGCGGTGAATGATCTGGCGCTGGTGGGCATACCCGAGCGCGTCGGCAACCTCGCGGGTAATCCGGAGCGCATCGGGGACCGGGAGCGGTCCGTCGCGGTCGAGCCGCTGCCGCAGCGATTCGCCCGACACGAAGGGCATGACATAGTAGAGCAGCCCGCCGGCTTCGCCCGAATCGTGGAGCGGGAGGATATGGGGATGCGCGAGCCCCGCGGTGGTGCGGATCTCGTTCAGGAACCGCGCCGCGCCCAATGCCCGGGCAATCTCCGGCCGGAGCACCTTGATGGCGACCGGGCGCTGGTGCTTGAGGTCGTGGGCGAGGTACACCACGGCCATGCCGCCCTGCCCCAGCTCGCGCTGGATGCGGTAGCGGTCGCCCAGGGCATCAGTGAGCTGCTCGACAGACATTACACCTGACAGGAAGGCCGGAGCTCGGAACTTACTTCGGGGGGCGGGCCGGAGGCAGCCGGGCCCTACGGCCTACCGCAGGAAGGCTAGTAACAATAGGAGGCCTGCCAGGTCAGCGTGCCACGTCGTCTCACGCATCCGGCAGTTTCACGGCATCCCGGCTTTGACCAGCCGGCCGTTTGTTTCGAACTGCCGCTGGAGCCCGCTCATGAACACCTCGTACCCGGCGTCGCCCTGGAGACTCCGCAAGTTGGGGTCGTTCCGGAAGAGCGGGTAGTTGGGCATCCCGTTTTCGGCGGTCTTGCGCAGCCACTCGACCGCTTCCGCGTTTCGACCCAGACGGGCATAGGCACACGCTATGGTAAACTGGGCGTGGTGATAGTGAGAACGACTTTCGGGCTGTGCGACGGCAAGTTGCAGATGGACGTTGGCCTCGCGCGGCTTTCCCAGCGTGGCGTACATCAGGCCACGCGCCGCTTCACGATCCGCGCGGTCCCTTACACCGGGACCTCGAGCTGAGTCGAGCAGCACCAGTCCCTCCGCGGGCCGGCCGAGCCCGTTCAGCACGACGGCCTTCTCCCAGACCCAGCCCGCGAGGTACGGCAGTCGGTCGAGAACCGCAAGCGCCGAATCGAATTGCTGCTGGTACCAGAGGATGCGCGCCACCCGTGGCTTGCTGAATCCGATGCACCGCACTGGGTTGTCGCAGCCGTCCTGGGGATCGAGCGACAGGCTCGCTTCGAGCTCGGCCCGGCCCTCGTCCATGAAGCCATAGTGAAAGTAGAGCGCCGACAGCGCATTGTGAGCCGGGACCAGGCTGGGCTGGAGCGCCACCGCGTGGCGCGCATCCGCGAGGGCCTCCGGAAAGTGCCAGCCGCTGACCGCGTTCCAGGCAAGATCGCTCCGTGCCTTCCATGCCCTGGCGAGAGTGGAGTCCAGCGCGAGGGCGCTGGCGATCGAGGCTTCCGCCTGATCGAGGCGTCCCGGGTCGGCGTCAAACAGAAACACCGATGAAATCAGGTATTCGGCCAGCAGCGCCCGGGCCGCGGCGAAGCTGGAATCCAGCTCCACTGCGCTCCGGAGCCAGACGATCGCGGAATCCAACAGGGTGGTGTCACCCTGGATGATGGAGTGCGCGCGCAGGAACTTGTCGTAGGCGGCGGCGTTGGTGGTGGGGGGCCGAGCCAGCGCATTCGATTCCCGCTCGGCAAGCTGGATGCGCAGCACCGAGGCGACCTTGGTGGCCACCTCGGACTGGATGCGGAACACATCGCTCGCTGGATGGTCGTAGGTCTGGCTCCACTTCGATTCTCCGGTGGCCGGATCGATGAGTTTGACCCGCACCCGCACCGCGCCGTCGGCCTTCTGCACGTCCCCTTCGATGAGGGCATTGGCCCGTAGCGCCGTCGCGATTTCCTGCGCGCTCTTCGCTGAGGAGGCGAGCGGGACGACCGAGCTCTGGGCCAGCACTCGGAGCCCACCGAGGTTAGCCAGCGTGGAGGTGACCTCCTCGGTGATGCCATCGGCGAGGTAGCGGTCGGCGCTGTCACCGCCAATGAGCCGGAAGGGCAGCACCGCGAGCCGGATGCCCCCGGACTCGGCGATCGGCTCGGGGGGACCCGCTTCCCGACGGCGAATCAGCAACCCGGTGGCCACGACCACGATCAGGGCCAAGGCCGCGGCCAGCGGCCAGCGGATCCGGAAACCCCCTGGTGGTGCTGCGACGAAGGCCCCGCCCTGGCTCTGCGAGAGCGCCCGCGCGAAATCCGTGGTGGTCGCGAAGCGGTCGGCAGGCACGGGAGCAAGGGCCCGCTGGAGCGCCGCGTCCAGCGCCGCCGGGACGCTCGGGCGGATGGTGCGGAGCGAGGGCGGAGGCAGCGAAAGGCGGCGGGCGATCACGGCCTGCGCGGTCGGGCCGGTGAAGGGCGGCTCTCCGGCGAGCATTTCGTAGCTGACGGACGCAAGGGCATAGAGATCGCTGCGTCCGTCGAGCCCGTGATCGCCCGACGACTGCTCGGGGCTCATGTAGCCGGGCGTTCCGATGGCGATCCCGGTATTGGTGAGCCGCTCGCCTGCGTCGCCTAACGCGCGGGCGATGCCGAAGTCGGCCACCAGGGCGTGGCCGCCCGAAAGCAGAATGTTCTCGGGCTTGATGTCGCGGTGCAGGATGTTCTGGGCATGGGCGCAGCCGAGTGCTTCCGCGATCTCGCCGGTGAGTCGCACGGCCTCGTCGAGCGACAGCTGCTTCTCGCGGTCGAGCCGTGCCCGCAGGGACTCGCCCTCGACATACGGCATGGTGTACCAGAGCCGATCGGCCGCGGCGCCGGAGTCGAGGACCGGAAGGATATGAGGATGGACCAGCCGCGCCGCGAGCCGTATCTCCCGGTGGAAACGTTCGGCACCGGCCACCATGCCCAGCTCGGGACGCAGGACCTTCAGGGCGACCCGGCGCTCGTGTCTGAGATCGCGCGCGAGGTATACGACGGCCATCCCACCGGCCCCCAGCTCATGCTCCAGCTCGTAACGGCCGGCGAGCGCTGCGCGAAGAGCTTCGATTGAATCCGGCACGCCGGAAAGATACCGCGGGCCCCCCTGCCCGTCGCCCTCCATTAGATTCCCTCCCCGGAGGAACACCCCGTCATGGCCGACCACGCCGGTCCCTCGCTCGAATTGCCTGCCGTAGCGGATCCGCTTGGGCGGTAATACCCGCGGTTTCCGCGGACCCGTTCTGACGCTGGTCGTCCTGACCGGCTTGGTCAGGTCGTCCCCTCTGGCGTCGCAAGCCACGCAGGAGCCGCTGCGCCTCACCCGCCTCAGCGGCCCGATCGAGCTCGATGGCCGGCTTGACGAACCGGCGTGGCAGGCCGTCCCGATCCTGCAACTCACCAACCTCACCCCCACCTTCCGCGGGCCGCTCACCGAGCGCACCGAGCTGCGGGTCGCCTACGACGACCGCTACGTGTACCTGGGCGGCAGGATGTACGACTCGGACGCCCGGGGCGTGCGCACCAATACGCTCTACCGGGACCGCTACTCCGGCGACGATCTCATCGCGATCATTCTCGACACCTACAACGACCGGCAGACCGCCTCCTGGTTCACGGTGAACCCCGCGGGCACCCGGATCGATCGGGCGGTATCCAACGACGCCGAGTTCAACGGCACCGATCCGATGAACGACAACTGGAACACGTTCTGGGACGTCGCGACCACCCGGAGCGATTCGGGCTGGTTTGCCGAGATGCGCATTCCGCTTTCGAGTCTCGGTTTTCAGGATACCGATGGGGAGGTCACGATGGGGCTGATCGTGTACCGGCTCATTGCCCGCAAGAACGAGCGCCAGATGTTCCCGGCCATCCCGCCGCAGTGGAACCTCGCGTTCGCCAAGCCATCTCAGGCCCAGCGCATCGTGCTCGAGGGCGTGCACGCCCGGCGGCCGGTCTATGTGACACCGTATCTGCTGGGCGGCTCGACCTGGCGCAGCGCGCTGAATCCCGCGGGAACCGGCTACGTCCGCCCGGCGGATGGCACCGCGGAAGCGGGGCTGGATCTCCGTTACAGCCCCACCTCGAACCTCTCGCTCGATCTCACGGCCAACACCGACTTCGCGCAGGTTGAAGCGGACGATCAGCAGGTCAACCTCACGCGCTTCTCGCTCTTCTTCCCGGAGAAACGCCAGTTCTTCCAGGAACGCGCCGCGATCTTTGACTTCAACACCGGCGGCATCTCGCGACTCTTCCACAGCCGCAACATCGGCCTGGTGGGCGGGGAGCTGATCCGGATCTACGGCGGCGCTCGGCTGGTGGGCCGGGTGGGATCGTGGGACCTGGGCTTCCTCGACATGCACACCGATGCCGGTGACAGCGTCCCCTCGGAAAACCTCGGCGTACTGCGAGTCAAGCGCGGGGTCTTCAACTCCAATTCGACCCTGGGGGCGATGCTGACCAGCCGGATCGCCCACCACGGCGGGTACAACGTCGCCGCGGGGCTGGACGCGGTGATCCGGACGGTGGGCGAGCAGTACCTCACCGCCAAATGGGCCCAGACCTGGACGAGCGGACTTTCCAATCCCGCGCTGGACTGGAAGCAGAGCCTGCAGCTGCTGCGCTGGGAGCGGCGCAACACGCTCGGCCTGAGCTACACGGGCGAGCTGGTCCGCTCAGGACCCCAGTATGACCCGGGCATGGGCTTCAGCTTCCGGCGCGACTTCACCTCCCTCGAACTGGCGCCTCGGTATCAGTGGCTGCTGGGATCACGCACGGCATTCCGCACGGTGGGGGTGACGGGATTCGGCAACGCGTTCCGGCGCAACAGAGACCACAGCGTCGAATCCGGGGACGTGTCCGCTGCGCTTGCCGGGGAGCTCAAGACCGGCCAGGAGATCGTGGCCGCGGTCCACCGGAGCTACGAGAGCATCCGGGAACCCTTCGAGATCTCCGGCGGGACCAGCATCCTGCCGGGGGATTACTGGTTCACCCGTTTCGATTTCCACATGATGGCGCCCCGGACCGCGAGCTTCCGGCCGACCTTCATGGTCAGCGCGGGGAGCTTCTTCGACGGGACCCGGGTCGGCCTGTCGGCCCGACCGGCCTGGAACCCGAATCGCCACCTGGAGCTCGGAGTCGACTACGACTACAACCGGGTCCGCTTTGCCAAGCGGCGGGAAGCGGCCGATCTGCATCTGGTACGGCTCAGGGTCCAGCTCGCCCTGGACGTCCACCTCTCGCTGGCGACCCTGGCCCAATACGACAACGCCGACGATGGGCTCGGCATCAACGCGCGGCTGCGCTACAACTTCCGGGAGGGGCGGGACCTCTGGATCGTCTACAACGAGGCGCTTAATACCGACCGGCCGTTTGTCGTTCCGCGGCTGCCCCTGACCCGGGGCAGGGCGTTTCTGGTGAAATACACCCACACACTGGGCCGCTGACTACTCCCCCAGGTGCCGTTCCTGGGTCTCGAATCAGGACAGCTGCCGCAGCCGATCACCGCTTCTTATATCTGGCTCTGTAGGTCGTCGCCGCCGCCGGCGTGCTGATGATGTGGCTCTGTCCTCCCCCATCGGACCACGAGACGAAGAGCCAGGTCTGACTTCCCACGGTCTGGGGCGAGACGGCTGTGATGGTCCGCTGGATCCCGACCACACCGGTGAACGTGAACGGTGTGGCCGACAATATCACCCGCGTCGTTCACGGCCCGGGCGGAGCTCGAATAGTTGCCCAACAGGGCGCCGAGATCGGTGACAGTGAACGCCGGGCTGCCGCTGCCGCCTTTCGCGGCCGCCGGTCCGGCGGGCTCTGCCGCCGTCGGAAGGTCGGAGGTGCATGCCGCTACGAGAAGAGTCGCGATCACCAAGCTGGAAATTCTGCCATCCTGATACTTCATATGAGTTCCTAGTCTGGCCGCGTACTACCACACCGAGATGCTAATGGGATTGGATCTGCCGCCGTCTTTCCGCGCCACCACGTAGTACCCGAGAGAGGTGTAGGGGACGGGAGGGCCGACCTCCACGCTGTAGGACGTAGAGTTGGGAGGCAGCACCGTCACCAGCCACTCATAATCCCACCATCCTGAGTGGTACGGGTCGCCCTGACCGAACATCACCCACACTTCGTATCCCTCTTCCACGGCGGAGTTGTCGGTCCAGACCAGCTCGAGTGTGTCTGACACGACGACCCCGGAGACCAGCGTGGGCCCGGCGG
>JAXIPC010000216.1:0-9316 GCA_045403135.1 Gemmatimonadales bacterium
CCGTACGTGGAGGGTGAATCGCTCCGGGCCCGGCTCGACCGAGAGAAACAGCTTCCGCTGGATGATGCCCTCCGTATTGCGCGGGAAGATCATGCGGCGGGTCGAGTCGGCGGGCCCGCCCGGCGACGCCCTGCACCCGTGATTCATCGCCACCGCCTACGCCGCCCTCGGAGAAGACGAGAAGGCCATGGACTGGCTGGAGAAGGCGTATGACGCCCGGATCCTCTTTCTGCCCAACCTGCGGAGAGAGCGCGCCGCCGGGGGCACCTTCAAGACGCTGCGCACCAATCCGCGCTTCCAGGCGCTGCTGCTGCGATTGAACCTGACGCAGCGAAATGGATGAGATGACCTCCCCGCTCCGGGTGATCATCAGCGTCTTCTTCTCGGCCCCAACGGCCCCCCGAGCTGGGCCACTTCACAAGAAAATTCCTCCCCAGACATAGGTCCAGGAAGGAATATTTTCGCAAAGTGGTCTCGGCCGACGGTGCCCGCCTTGCGTTGCCCTGAGAAGACGGGCTGATTGCTGGCTATGACAGGAGCCTCCCTGCGGCTCGGACTGATCGGCGCGGCCGTCGCCGGGTGCGCCCTGACGAGCGCAGCCCCGCTGGCCGCGCAAGCCTCGTCCGATACGCTCTCATCACTCGTCGCCAACGGCGATATCACTTGTGCCGTGACCATCGCCGGTCAGGGGTAATGCTGGGGAGGGCGTCGCGGCGCTCCATACCGCGTGCTGGGTCCCGGCGGTGGTCCGGCCCGGTTCGGCTCGCTCACCCCGCGGACCTGGGCCCGATGCGGCCTCGATGTCGACGTTCGCGCCCTGTGCGACATCACTCCTCCCTCCGCGTCCTGTCGATTCAATGAGTGCCTCATGCTTCTCAACATTACTGGTATCCCGAACAGGGTGCCGCTCCAGGAGCTCACGGCGGGAATGGACCATGCCTGCGCGCTCGCGCTCAACGGCGCGGCGTACTGCTGGGGACACAATCACATGGGCCAGCTCGGGAACGGATCCTGGACGCCTGATTCGACCTCGTCAACCGGCGCCTTCTCCAGGACTCCTACAGCCGTGGCAGGCGGAGTGCGCTTTGCTCAGCTGAGCGCCGGCGAGATGCTCACCTGCGGCATCGCCCGGACCGGCGGCACCGTGTTCTGCTGGGGATATGGTCAGAGCGGCGCGACGGGAGACTCGTCCGTCATGAAAGGCTGCACCGGCCCGCTCGGCTACCGCACGAAGTCGTGCAGCAACGCCATCCCGGCGCGCGTGGCAGTGGAGAGTCTTCCGGGCGAGTGGCGCGGAGGACGTGGCGTTCGATTCGTCCAGGTTGCCGCGGGAATGCGGCTGGCCTGCGCGACCTCGAGCGACGGAGGTGCCTGGTGCTGGGGTGGCAACTACCGCTGCGCGCTCGGGCGGTGCCGCACCCCCGAGTCGGCGCTGGCCCAGCGCATCCAGGTTCCCGGACGCGTCGTCGAGGTTGGAGCGGGATACTGGCACGCCTGTGCCCGCACCGCCGACTTCCGGGTCTTCTGCTGGGGTGACAATCGGCTCGGACAGCTCGGCTCCCTGGTCACGGTGAATGCCGGACCGGACGGCGGTCCGCCCGACTACCGGGCTGCCGGCGGCCGGGTCGCGCCGACGGGAAGCCGCGAGGACCCTTGCTTCCTTGGCGGCCGGTGTTCCCCTGCCGCGGTGGAAGTCTCTCCCGGGCGACGGTGGGCGGCTCTGGCGGTCGGCTACAACCACGCCTGCGCGCTGGCCGCGGACGATGGCGGGATCTACTGCTGGGGCGGGACCGACGCAGCGGTGCAGGGCGGGGGTGCCGCGTTCGTGCCGTGCGAGAACCGCAGCCCCGACTGGAAAGACGAACGCTGCCAGCCGACTCCGGTCCGGGTGCCGGGGCTACCGAGCCTCGCCCCGCCCGGCACCGGCAGCCGGTCTCCGCGGGTTCCGGCCGCAACCCGGGTGCTCGCCAGCAGGCGTGAGGTCAGAGTGCTCTTTCCGCGGGACACCATGCGGGTGTGGGGCTGGGCCGATCGGCAGAACCCAAGCGAGGACCGGACCTACCGCTGGCTAATCAGCATCGACGCACCGAGCGGTCCCCGCAGCCTGATACTCCGGGTCGAACCGACCGACAGCACCGCTCGCGACTTCACATCACTGTCCTCGCTGGTCGCGGCCGGCCACGCTTCGCTCTGTGGCGCGGGCATGATCATGACCTGTGATCAGACCCGGGTGTCCGCGACCGTCGAGAATGGCGGGGTCGTGTTGTCCTTGAGGGACGGTGCGCGCATCGCCGATCTCTTCGGGCTGCGGCCCGGGTCGGTTCTCGAATACCACCGGGCGCCCTACGACGAGTCGCCCTGGTCGCGCGATACGGTCCGGGTCGAATACGTCGCGCCGGAGATTCCGAACCCCGATTCGGCACGCCGGGCTGCGGCCGTGGAGCAGCGACGCCGGTATGAGATCAGTATCCACCAGACCACCCGGTTTATCACTGGCTGGCCGCCGTACACCGAGCTCCTCTGGCTCGCGGTGGGTGATTCGCTGCGTGTCGGCGTAGCGGAAATGCGGTGCGTCCACGACGCCTGCAGCATTGGCTTGACGGTTGTGACCGCTTCCGGCTGGTTCGTGGGAGACAGCAGCATCACAGCGCTTCACGGTGTTTCCCAAGGCGCCGCATTGCGACCGTCGGAAGCGCTCCTGGTGGCGCGCCGGCCGGGCCGCACCATGTTGCGGGTCGATGGGCTCACGGGGCCCTCAGACACCACGCCAAGCCGGACTCCTCCCGAGCGCTCCATAACACGCGACGTCCTGGTGACGGTCCCGATCGAGCGCGTGAAGATCTCACCCCGCCCGGACTCGGTCATTGTTGGGAGCACGGTGCAATTCGGCGTGCAGGCGGTGGATCGCGCGGGGCAGGTGATCGAAGGGGCACCCGTCGTCTCGCGCTTTGACAACGGGCGGTATTCGCGGGTGTATGTCGGGCCAGCGCCTTTCCGCGCGAGTTTTGAAACCCCGGGCCGGAGCACGATCGTTGCCTCCCTGGGCACCCGGGCTGATACCGTCGTGGTAATCGTGGTGCCGGCGCGGAAGCCGTAAGTCGACCGCTGTACCGACCCGGCGCCCGCACTGTAACGAGCCGTGACTGGCTTTGACGCCTGCCGCAGGCGCTGAGCCGGTAGGCCGTTGCGGTGATGGAGCTTAGGAAAGCCAGGCTTGCTCTTGCGCGGCGTCTGCGCTCGCTCGACCTTCTCCTCATGCCGCCACGAGTGCTCGTTGTCGATGACGATCCTTCCATCCGTGAGGCTCTGGTCCAGGGGCTCGGTGACGAGCTGGAAGTTCACGTCGCCGGGAGTGCGGAGGAAGCATTGGCACTCCTGGGCCAGGAGCCGCCGGAATTGGTCCTGACCGATGTCCGCATGCCGGGAATGGACGGGCTGTCATTGCTTCGGATGATCCGGGAGCGCGCCGCAACCGTCGACGTCATCGTGATGTCGGCCTTCGACGACATGCCCACCGTGGTCGTGGCGATGCGGGAAGGAGCAGTCGATTTCCTCCCCAAGCCGCTCGATCTCCATGACCTGAGGACCGTCCTGCGCCGCGCACTGGAGGATCGTCGAGTGCGGGAGCGAGTGCGGCTGCGGGCCGAGGGTGAGGCCGCGGCCTATCGGCTCGACGAGCTGATCGGCCGCGATCCCCGGATGATCGACATCTACAAGCGCGTCGGTCAGACGGCGACGGTGCGCAGCAACGTGCTCATCCGCGGCGAGAGCGGCACCGGCAAGGAGCTGATCGCGCGCGCGATTCACTACAACTCGCCGGACGCCGCGGAGCCGTTCATCGCCCTCAACTGCACGGCGCTGCCGCCGACGCTCCTGGAGAGTGAGCTGTTCGGACACGTGCGCGGCGCGTTCACGGGTGCGCATGCCGCTCGGCGGGGCCGCTTCGAGCTGGCCGGGCACGGCACCATCTTCCTGGACGAGATCGGAGATACCAGCGCGGAATTCCAGACCAAGCTGTTGCGGGTGCTCCAGGAGCGGGAGTTCTACCCCGTCGGGGCGGAGCGCCCAGAACGGACCGAGGCCCGGGTGATCGCCGCCACGCACCGTCCGCTGGAAGAGATGACAGCGGCGGGGAGTTTTCGGCCCGACCTGTACTATCGCCTGCGGGTCGTGGAGATCGTGGTGCCACCGCTGCGGGAACGGCGCGACGACATCCCGCTCCTTGCGGAACACCTGCTACGCGTGGTGAGCCGGTCGCTGCACCGTGCGGTGCCGGTGCTCTCCCCGGAAGCCCTCCAGAGGCTCGTCGCCCACACCTGGCCCGGAAATGTCCGGGAGCTGGAGAACACCCTGACCCACGCGCTGGTGCTGGCGCGGGGCGATGTGATCCGTCCCGAGCACCTCGCGCTGGTCGGGGCCGAGCCAACCGATTCGGGGCGGATCTCCACGCTGGACGAGGTCGAGCGCGCTCACGTCGAACGGGTCATGGCTGCCTGCGCGGGCCGCAAGGCGAGCGCGGCGCGGGCTCTCGGCATCTCTCGGCCCCGCCTCGACCGGCTGCTCGCAAAACACCATCTCACCTGAAACCCTGACCGAGCAGCGGGTGCGCCTCTTCCAATCACTCCGGGCCAGACTTCTTGGCATTGTCCTGCTCGGTGCGGTGCTCCCTCTCGCGGTTGTCGGCGTGTGGCTCGCCCGAGAAACCCGGCAGAGCGGTGAGCGCCTGCTCCGGGACCGGCTCGATTCCACGCTCGCCCGAACGGCGCGCGAGATAGGAGCGCAATGGGTACCGCGTCGCTCCGCCATTCTTGCGATCGCGGAAGACAGCGTGATCCGCCAGCTCCTCCAGCGCGACAGCAGCGGGAAGCCGGACACCATTCCCCTGAACGGGTTGCGCTCCGCCGTCGTCGAGCTGATCGCCTCGGCGCGCTCGGTGATCGTGGAGCCTCGCGGGCAGAGAGCACCCTGGATGCTGGTGCTCGATCGTGGCCGCCGCGCGAGCCTGGTTCGCACCTCGCCGCGAGCCGACTCCGTCCCCGCGGGGGAGGCAGATCTCTTGCGTGTGCAGGTGCCGGTCTTCGCGTCGTCGCTCGCGATGGACACGCTCGGAATGGTCGCAGTTCGCTTCGCCCCGGAACGGTTAATACCGGCCGCAGCAGGTAGTTTGGCCGGCGCGGGCGCCCTGCTCGCTGTGGTGGATCGCTTCACCGGAGCCACGGTCGTTCCGCTGCCGTTCGACCCGGCACTCCTGCGGCGTCAGCGCTTCATCTGGGGGGGAGAAGAATGGCTCACCGCGGCGCTTCGGCTCGAGGAGCCCTATGTCGAGCTGCTCGCCGCCGCACCGCTCGGCGGATTCACCCTTCCCTTCAAACGGGCGGCTCGTGACGGCCTGCTGGCGCTGGCGCTGGTTGCCCTGGTGGTAATCGCCCTGACGGTGCTGCTGCTGCGCGGTCTCACGCGACCGCTGGTTCAGCTCGCGGCCGTCGCCGACGCCGTGAGCGCGGGCGATCTCGATCGCCGGGTGGAGCCTGGGCCCCACGATGAAGTCGGCCGGGTCGCGCGAGCTTTCAACGCTATGACCCTGAGTCTGCGCCGGACTCTCGACGAGCTCTCCGCGCAGAGCGCGGTGGCGGCGGTCGGAGAATTCGCCACCGCCCTGGCGCACGAAGTGAGAAACCCGCTCAGCGCCATCCGGCTCAACCTGCAGCACCTGCAGGAAAAGGCGAAGCTGCATTCGGACTTGGGCGTGCCCATTGCGAACGCGCTGCGCGACATCGAGCGGCTCGAGCTGACCGTGGCCTCGGCGTTGCGGATCGCGCGGAGCGGCCGAAGAGTTCGGGAGGTGCTCGACCTCTGGCCCGTGCTGGCCGCGGCCGCGCGTGCGGCGCAACCGGAGTTCGCCGCTCGCGGCGCCACCCTCGCCGGCTTCAAGACCGCGACCCACGCGCCGCTCCACGTGCGGGGCGACGCGGCGGCCCTGGAGCAGCTCTTTCTGAATCTGCTGCTCAACGCGGCCCAGGCCCTCCCCAATGGCGGAGCCGCGGGGCTTTCCCTCGAGCAGCAACCCGACGGCCTCGTCGTCACGATCTGGGATCGCGGCCAGGGAATGTCAGAGCAGACGCGCCGGAGAATCTTCGAGCCATTCTATTCCACCAAACCCGAGGGCACCGGACTCGGCCTCACCCTGGCCCAACGCATCGTGGCCGCGCACCGGGGCCGGATCGAGCTCGAGAGTGAGGAGGGCGAGGGGACTCGAGTCCGGGTCACGCTGGAACCGGCGAACGCACCGTAATAGCTCGTTACCGTCGGCTTGCTTCCAGAGCGGAGAGTGTCGATCCCAAGTGGCGGGGCGAACACGACTTGCGCAGGGAGCGGTCGCTGGCGCTCGGCATGCAGGGGATGGGCTCACCTCTTCGCAAGGAAGCCTGAGATGACTCGCCGACCAGCAGCCGTGGCCCTCGTGGCGCTCTTCCTCACTGCCTGGAGCCGGTCCGATGCCCAGCAAGCCGCTCCGCGCCGAGTCTGGGCCGGTCAGACGGTCATGGACCACGGAAGTCCTTCTCCCGATGGGCGCTCGCTCTCTTTGACTGACCCCGCCACCGGGGATCTCGCGCTCCGCGACCTCGAGACCGGGACAACCCGTCGCCTTACCGACAACAAGATTCCGTGGGTCAACTTCGCGCTGCCTTCGATTTTCTCTCCCGACGGGAAACGCCTTGCCTATTGGTGGATGGACCAGGAGTCCTCCAAGGGGCAACGGGTCGTGTCGTCGCTCAGGACTATTGGCCTCGACTCCAGTCCCGCTCGGGTTGTCTATCAGAGCGAGGACCTGGACGGGATCGAGCCGCAGGACTGGACCACCAACGGGCAGTTTATCCTCTCTGTCATCACGCGGCAGGACCGGACCACCCAACTCGCCCTGGTTCCCGTCGAGGGAGGTGCCTTGCGAGTCCTCAAGACCTTTTCCGATTGGCGCCGTCCCAGCCTCGCGCGAGTCTCCGCCAGCGGGCGCTATGTGGCGTACGACTACCCTCCCGTGATCGACCAGCAGGCCCGCGACATTTACCTGATCGACCTGGAAACCGGGCGGGAAACCACGCTGGTGAAATCCCCCGGAGACGACAAGCTCGCGGGGTGGGGCAGGTCCGACGCCCTGCTGTTCGCGAGTGGGCGCGGAGGAAGCCCCGCGCTGTTTGCGCTCGAACTGGCCGACGGCAAGCCCCGGGGCGAGCCGGTGCTGCTGCGCTCGGAGCTGTGGGGCATGAAGCCGATGCGCAGCCTGGGAGACGGCAGCGTTTTCTACTCCGTCCCCACCGGCTCGCGCGACATCTTCGTCGCGGGCTATGACCCGGCGACCGGGAAGCTCGTCTCCAATCCCCAGGGCATCACTCAGCGCAAGGGCGAGAACCATCGGCGCCCGGTCTGGTCTCCCGATGGCCGCTTCGTCGCCTTCCTCACCAACACTGCCGAGCCCAACCGGGTCGGGACGACCGAGATCACGATTCTCTCTCCTGAAACAGGAGAGCGCCGGCGGCTGGTTCCCAAGATGGGCTATATCAACGGTCTGGCCTGGTCACCGGATGGAAAGGCGCTGGTGTTCCCCAGCGTGGACCTCAAGTCCCGGCACGGGCTGTTTCGACTCGATTTCGCCACCGGCGAGGCGGAGCCATTCCTGCTGGACGAGAAGGCCGGGGAAGCTGCTCCCGCGTTCTCCCCCGACGAGCGCCTGATGTTCTACGTCCGGGACGGGAAAGGACTGGTGGCGCGGGAGCTGGCCACCGGCGCAGAGCGCATGGCATTTGAGCCGGACCCCCGGGCCAATGTGATAGCCGTCTTCGGTGGCGGGGCGAATGGCCTCGCGGTCTCGCCCGACGGCAAGTGGCTGTTGTTCGCGGTCAACGACAGCGGCGCCGTGAGGGGCCCCGGCCACCGGCTGGAGACGATCCGGATCGTGCCGACGGGGGGCGGTGCCAGCCGTACTCTGGTGCGCGTGGAACACGAGATCGGGAAGGACAACATCGTGGTGAGCGGGCTCCGCGCCACCAACGCCTGGAGCTGGACCCTCGACAGCCGCGGCATCATCTACGGACAAGGACTCATCTCGGGCCGTGGGCTCCCAGCCACTTTGTTCCGGGTCGGTATCGACGGTGGGGCACCGGAGCCGCTGACCCCGCCGGTCCCGGACTACCAAGGCCTCAGCTTCAGTCCCGATGGGAAGCGAGTGCTCTTCCGGGCCGGTGATATGGGGCTCGAGATCTGGATGTTCCGGCCCGCCACCGGCGCGACGGTCGGTTCCCGGCCCTGACCCGGAACCGCGGGCAGCCGGGCCCTCGGAATGCGTCCACCCGCTTGGTTCGCGACAGCTCTTCTCGGGTCCGCTCTCCTTCTCTCGCCTGGTGCGGCAGAAGGGCAGCGGGCCCCGCTGTTGCCGCCGGTCGCGGGACTTGACGAGCTCTTTCCCATTCCTGAAGACAATCCCCTCACGGCCGCCAGGATCGCCCTCGGGCGGCGCCTGTTCTTCGATCGGCTGCTCTCGCGGAACCGCTCCATCTCCTGCGCTTCCTGCCACCGACCGGACCACGGTTTCTCCGATCCGAGGGCTCGTTCCCGGGGCGTCCGAGGCTCGGCGACGCGGCGGCACACCCCCACCCTCCTGAACCGGGCCTACGGCAGGTTCGAATTCTGGGACGGCCGGGCGGAAACACTCGAGAGTCAGGTGCTGCAGCCGGTGCAGGATTCGCTGGAGATGGATTTGCCGGTTGCAGAACTGTTGACGCGACTCCGCGCGCAGCCGGACTATGTGCGTGCCTTTGCCGGGGCGTTCGGGAGTGAGATAAACGCCACGAGCCTGGCGCAGGCGCTTGCCGGCTACGTTCGCACCTTGCGCTCCGGGAACTCTGCCTTCGATCGGTATCGCGAGGGGAGGCGGGATGCGCTTCCCGAAGCGGCGCGCCGCGGTATGGCACTCTTCAACGGCCGAGCCAACTGCTCTGCGTGCCATACCGGGGCGAACTTCACCGACGAGCGGTTCCACAATACCGGTGTGGTGACGGGAAGCGTGGATCCGGGCCGCTTCGCCCTGACCGGCGACTCGGCCGACTACGGGGCATTCAAAACCCCCACGCTTCGCGAGGTCGCTCGAACCGCGCCCTACATGCACGACGGAAGCTTGAGGACGCTGGAGGCAGTGATCGGTTTTTACGATCGTGGGGGCGGGTCCAATCGTTTCTTGGATCACGAATTACACGCCTTGCACCTGTCGCCCCGAGACCAGCAGGATCTCCTCGCGTTTCTGCGCTCCTTGACGGGAACGACG
>JAXIPC010000107.1:0-1941 GCA_045403135.1 Gemmatimonadales bacterium
CGTGCTCGGGTTACAATACCCCGGTCTGGACTGCGGCCGCGCTTAACCTCACACCGTCGAGATGCTCCAGCCCTACGTTCCGCTCCTCGTCCTGATCGCTTTCGTGGTGGCGAACGCCGTCCTCATTCTGGCGCTCTCCCACGTGCTGTCCAGTTATCGGCGGACGCCGGTCAAATCGGCGCCCTACGAGTCGGGTATCCCGGTGCTGGGCGATGCCCGGGAACGGTTCTCGATCAAGTTCTATCTCGTTGCTATGCTATTCATCATCTTCGACATCGAGACGGTGTTCATGATCCCGTGGGCGGTGGCCTTCCGGCAGCTCACCGACATCAGCGGCCTCTTAATCGTCGAAATGTTCATCTTCGTAGCCGTGCTGGGTGTGGGTTACGTGTACATATGGAAACGCGGGGCCCTGCAATGGGACTGAAGTCCTCCGATTCCGGCCGGGAACCCAGCGAGGCCGAGCTGGCCGGGGTTTCCTCCAATTTTCTGACGACCAAGCTGTCCTGGCTCACCAACTGGGGCCGGGCCAATTCTCTCTGGCCCATGCCGTTCGGCACCGCCTGTTGCGCCATCGAGTTCATGGCTACCGCGGCCGGACGCTTCGACCTGGCCCGGTTCGGGATGGAGCGGATGAGCTTCTCTCCGCGCCAGGCTGACCTGCTGATCTGTGCCGGGCGGCTGCCCTTCAAGCTGGCGCCGATCATCCGCCGCATCTGGGACCAGATGCCGCAGCCCAAGTGGTCCATCAGCATGGGCGCCTGCGCCTCGACCGGCGGCATCTTCGACAACTACGCCATGGTGCAGGGCATCGACACCATCATCCCGGTCGATGTCTACGTGCCCGGCTGCCCACCCCGCCCGGAAGGTCTCATCTACGGCATAACGATGCTCCAGAAGAAGATCCGGGGCGAGAGCATCGCGGACCCGACCCTCCGCGTGGAGCACTTGATGGACGAGCGCGGGTTTTTCCTGCCGCCGGAAAAGATCGACGAGATCTCCGAGCCGTTCGGCAACTCGGTCCATCAGACGAGGTCCGCATGAGTGCTGCGCCGGTCGTTACCCCTGTGGTGTCGCCCTCGGTGGCGACGCTCCAGGCCGCGTTCGGCCCCGCCATACTGCGGAGCCAGGTGTCCTGCGGAGACAGCATCGTCTGGGTCGACCGGGCTCGGGCCCACGAAGTGCTGGCCTGGCTGCGCGATACGCCGGCCCAGGGATTCGACTACCTCACCGACATCACCGCGGTGGAATATCGTGATCCGGAGCGCGACCTCGAGGTGGTATATCAGCTCCGCTCGCTCTTCCGTCGCGCGGACCTGCGCGTCAAGATCCCGCTGAACAAGTCGCTGCCGCTCGAGGTGGATTCGGTGGTTGATCTGTGGAAGGGGGCCGACTGGCTGGAGCGGGAGGTGTTCGACATGTTCGGCGTCACCTTCAAGGGGCACCCCGATCTCCGGCGGATCCTCATGTGGGACACCTACGCCGAGGGACACCCGCTCCGCAAGGATTTTCCGCTGCGGGGCCACTTCACCCGCGCCGAGCAAACCCGTCAGGCGCTTGCCGCCAATCCCGAGGCGCACTACTCGATGGAGGAGCTGAGCATCGCCGAGGCGTACGATGAGCTGCCGGAGGAGATGCGGCACCGGTTGTCGCACGGCGAGCGGGGACACGTGAAATGACCACCCGCACTCTGGAGATGGCCCTCAGCACCCCTTCGCTCGACGCGCAGGGCCGCCCCACCCGGGTTCCGCTGGGCGTGGCCGGCCGCGGCGACCCCAACGACGAGTTCGGCGCCGAGCCGATGCTGGTCAACATCGGCCCTCAGCACCCCGCGACCCACGGGGTCCTCCGGCTGGTGCTCGAGCTCGAGGGGGAGACGGTTATCCGCTGCATTCCCCATATCGGGTACCTGCACTCCGGCTTCGAGAAGCTGGGCGAGTA
>JAXIPC010000068.1:0-2936 GCA_045403135.1 Gemmatimonadales bacterium
CTCCACCGACCGGACCGACGAAATCGTGCGCGGCTATGCCGGGCGCGGGGTCAATCTGGTGCGGCTACCGGTCCGGGGCGGCAAGACGGTGGCCGAGAACACCGCCGGGCGGCACATCATCGGGGACATTGTCGTCAGCACCGACGCGACGATTCGCATCCAACGGTCTGCGCTTAAGAAGCTGGTGCGGGTTTTCCAGGACCCGCGGATCGGCGTTGCGTCCGGCCGGGACATGAGCGTGAGCCGCGCCGACCAGGAGAGCAACCAGGCGGAATCGGGATACGTGAGCTACGAAATGTGGGTTCGATCGCTGGAAACCCGGCGGGGTTCCATCGTGGGTGCCAGCGGATGCTTCTATGCCATCCGGCGGCATCTCTACAGCGTGGTATTTCCCGACGCGCTCAGCCGCGATTTCGCCTCGGCGCTGCTCGCGGTCGAGAACGGGTATCGCGCCGTGTCGGTGCACGAGGCGGTGTGTCTGGTGCCCCGCACCCGGTCGTTGCAGGCGGAGTACCGCCGAAAAGTCCGGACGATGGCGCGGGGTCTCGAGACGCTGTGGTACAAGCGCCGCGCCGTCGGGATGGCCGACGGCATGTTTGCCTTTCAGCTATTGAGCCACAAACTGGCCCGCTGGCTCGTGTTTCTGACCGCGCCCGGGGCGCTCCTCGGCCTCGCCATCCTCGCCACTCGATGGGGGTGGGCCGCCGGCCTCCTGGTCGGGGCCCTCTTCGGAATACTCCTCGGTGCAGCGGCCCTGTTCTGGCCGGAGAGCCGGAAGATGCCCCGCCCGGTGGCATTTTTTGGCTTTATTCTGGGCGCCCAGGTGGCGGGCTTTGTCGCCTGGACCGAGGTTTTCCGGCGCGAGCTCACCCCGACCTGGGAGCCCACCCGACGAGGCTAGTCGTACACCGAGCCGCAAGCAGCCAGCGGGTGCTGCTCAAAGTGTTGTAGCACCACGACATCACAAGCGTGAAAAGAGCGAAATCTTCGAGTTTTCCTCAGTTCTGGAACAGCAACATAAAAGCATAGGTCTCAAAGCTTTACACCACGCCGTGGTGAACCTCCGTTCGGTGGCCCATGGCTTGCTACCCCGCCAACTGTCTGGATCGCTTACATCCTCAAGAATTTGACGGTCCGGGAATACCGACGATACATCGGGGCGCTATGAAGCTGATCCGCCCGCTTTTCGTTGTGGCTCTGCTTGCGGCTGTGGCTTCGCCGACGGCCGCGCAATTCGATGAAAACTCCCAGCTGTCCAACGACCAGCTCCAGCTGGTCAGCTCGGGGCCCTACAGCCCTTTCGGCACCTACTCCGCCAGGCTGCTCCAGTCGCCCGGGCTGCCGGTGATCGACTTGTGGTGCGTCGACTTCAATCACCACTTCATCAATAACGGCTTCGTCGACGTGACCCGGTTCGACGCCTCGGCGGCGGACTTCAACGCTCGAACCCGCTTCGGTTACGCCAGCCTGGACAACTACAAAAAGGCCGCGTATCTGACCCAGTTCTTCGCCGGGCTGACCGTCGCCGCGTCGGTGCAGGATCTCCACTACGCGATCTGGCACGTACTGAACCCGAGTCAGCCCACCACGGGCCGTCCGGGCGAGGCCTTCTGGGTGTCCAAGCTATCGAACGGGCAGTATGCCAGCATCAACATGCAGCACTGGTTCGTCTTGAGCGATCCCAACATGACGGCGGGTCGCACCTTTCAGACCGGCGGGGGTCAGGAATTCCTCGTCACCGCCGCGCCCGAACCGAGCGCCATACTCCTGGTGTCAACCGGCCTCCTCGGCATAGTCGGTCTGGCCAAGATCCGCCGCCGGGGCAAGAAGCAGGACTAGGAGTTCACCTCCAGCGGGTCGGCGGGCCGGGGTCGACTGGACTCCGGCCCGCTTATCTTTCTCGGAGCCTCGCGATGGCGGCTGATGCCGGCATATTGCCACCCGTTACCCTCCCAGGCCAATGAACGACCCGACCTCCTCGAGATTCGATCGTGCGGCAGGGCCGGTCTTTTTCCTCGCCTTCCTGTTTCTGGCCCTCCCCCTCATGGACTTCGTCATGAATGTGTGGCCGCTGCAGCTCGATAAGGTCAATTGGCGCTACGGCGCGTTCGGCCTCGCCGGCGGCTTCCTGCTCACACCGCTGCTCGGGTTGGTGATGCTGATGGTGGCCTCGATCCTGTTCGAGAACCGGCGGGTCTTGTCCATCACGGCGGTGCTGAGCTCGATCGTGGCGCTGGGCCTGATCCTGCTCAGCATGGCGTTCATTCTGGATTCGGTGCAGATGAGAAGCGCCGTGCCGGTGGGCCAGAAGCGGATCTTCGATGCAGGCGTGCTCAAGGCCCTCGTCAAGGATGTAACCGGTGCGATCTGCGCGGCCTGGGTGGCGTTCGGATCGTTCAGGAGCCTGTCCGTGCTCGCCCCGTTCAAGCGGGCCGACGGGTCCCCATTGGTCGTCGGCGCCCGCGCCGAGAAGGCCAGGAGCTAGGGAACTCGGCAAACCTCTCAGAGATCGCCACGGCCCCTTCGGGGCCTCGCGATGACTTGTTCAGCGCAAGTCCGGCGATATGGCGGTGGGGATACTCCGGCAGGGATCGGTCGATCGCGGGAATAAGGACCTTGGCGGCGGCAGAGGCGAGTGAATCGGCTGCCGACTCGGAGCCCTCGAGCGGGAGCACGATCCTCACCAACGCCTCCTCGCTCCGGCCGCGGAGCGCGGCATCGCGCAGCAGCTCCCATTTGACCTGGTACTCGTTGGACGAAATCCTGCCGCGGCCCTGGTACCAGTAGTACACCAGGGCACGCTTGGTGTCATTGGCCAGGACATATCGGCGAACCATTATCGGTTCCCCACCCAGGCTGATCTCCCGGTCGGAGACCGCGAGGGGCTCCCATCCGGCGCCGGGCAGGCAATTGCGCGGTGAGTGAATGGTCCTGCC
>JAXIPC010000042.1:0-37943 GCA_045403135.1 Gemmatimonadales bacterium
GAAGAAGGCGGGTGCGACGGTGCCCGACTCGATCCAGGCCCGGATCGTGGCATTGCGCGCCGATTCGGCCAAGAAGAAGGACGACAAGCCCGGTTACAAACCCGACGAGATCCGGATCAAGGTCACCTCCCCGCGTGACAGCCCCAAGGGGACGGTGGTGCTGCGCGGCGGACGCGCCATCACGATGAAGGGCAAGGAAATCATCGAGGACGCCGACGTCGTGGTGAAGAACAACCGCATCCTCGCCGTGGGCAAGCGAGGCGAGGTGACGGTACCCGGCGGCGCCCGGGTGATCGACGTGTCGGGCAAGACACTGGTACCGGGCTTCGTGGACACGCACTACCACGCGCAGTGGCTCATTCCGGAGATGCACCCGGGCCAGGCGTGGCAGTACCTCACAAACCTGGCCTATGGGGTGACGACGACTCGAGATCCGCAGACCTCCTCCACCGATATCCTGAGCTATCAGGACCGGGTGGAGAGCGGCGGCATGGTGGGGCCCCGGATCTATTCGACCGGACCGGGCGTCTTCAGCACCGAAAACCTGCGCGACCTGGACCACGCCCGCAGCGTGCTCAAGCGGTATTCCCAGTACTACGGCACCAACACGCTCAAGATGTACATGTCGGGTAACCGGCAGCAGCGGCAGTGGATCATCATGGCGGCCAAGGAGCTCGGCCTCATGCCGACCACGGAGGGCGGGCTCGACTACAAGCTCGACCTCACCCACGCGATGGACGGGTATCCAGGGGTCGAGCACGCCCTGCCGATCGCGCCGATGTATGACGACGTGATCGAGGTCTTCAAGGCGAGCCAGACCACCAACAGCCCCACGCTCCTGGTGTCGTACGGCGGCCCGTTCGGCGAAAACTACTGGTACACCCACTACGACCTGCTGGGCGACGCCAAGCTCAAACGGTTCACCCCGAAGGACCACCTCGACGGCAAGGCCCGCCGGCGCGGCAACAATCCCGGCCCGGGCGGATGGTTCTCCGAGGACGAGTACGTCTTCTCCAAGCACGCGGAGTTCGCCAAGCGAATGGTCGAGGGCGGGGCGCGGATCGGCCTGGGAAGCCACGGCCAGCTCCAGGGGCTGGGCTACCACTGGGAGCTGTGGTCCATGACAACCGGCGGGATGACGCCACACGATGCCCTGCGGGTTGCCACGATCTACGGGGCGGAGGCCGTCGGGATGGGCCAGGACCTCGGATCCCTGGAGGTCGGCAAAATGGCCGACATCCTGGTCCTCGATGCCAATCCGCTGGAGAACATCAGGAACTCCAACGGGATCCGGTACGTGATGAAGAATGGACGGATCTACGAGGGCAACACGCTGAACGAGATCTGGCCGCGCCAGCGCACGCTGGCGTCGCAGTACTGGCAGGGCGGAGCGCCCCAGACGGCGGCGGGGATTCGGTAGCCTCATCCAACTGCCGAGAGCCAAAACCTGTGATACGCTTCCTCCGTCTCCCCGGCGGAGGCACCTTGCAGCAGCCGCAGCTGGAGGCCATCCAGGGCAGCCTGGATCAGGGACGCCCGCTTTTTGAGCTGATCGCCCAGTCCGAGGGAGCGCCCCAGCGTCGCTGCGAGCGCTTCGGTTTCCGCGGGGCGCTCGGCGGCGGCTGACCGCAACTGCCCGTTCGAGGCGAGGAGACTGGTCCAGGCGGCGAACCAGCCGGACTCGACCTCCTGGGTGAGCGCAGCCCAGAGCCGGTCGAGCGCCGCCGAGCCCGGCACCGCGACCGCGGCCAACCGGCGGGCCGAGCGGTCGTCCCTCAATGTCTCGGCCGAGCGCACCAGAAGCTCCTGTTTGGAGCGGTAATGGTAGTTCACGAGGCCTTTGGCGCAGTGGGCTCGGTTTGCGACCTCCTCCACTGTCCAGTTGTTCAGTCCATGAAGAGCGAGGACGTCGATCGCGGCTCCGAGGATAGTGTCCTTCATGAGGCCTCCAGGGTCCCCCGGTTCTGACTGAACGGCCATTCAAACGTAAATATTTGAAAGCGAACGTCAATGCCGGTTCTGGTCGCCCTGTTCGTGGTACAGATCATCTACGCCAGCGGTGTCATCGTGGGGAAGTTCCTGCTCCCCGTGGTGCCCGCTCCGGTCATCGTGACGCTGCGCATGATCGTGGCTTCGCTGGTCTTTTTCATCGCCCAGCGAGTGATCAAGGGGAGTGTGCCCCGATCGGTGGCAGACTGGGGGCGATTCGCCATGCTCGGCGTGCTGGGTGGGGCGGGGAACCAGCTGCTCATCCTGATGGGGCTGACCCGGACCACCGCGATCAACGCGGCCATCCTCATCCCCATGATTCCGATCTTCACCGTGATCTTCGGGTGGCTGCTGATGGGCGACCGCCCCAGCCGGCTCAAGTGGCTGGGGGTGGCGGTGGCCGCGCTGGGAACGATCTACCTGATCGGTCCGGATCGGGTGTCGCTGGCGCCGGACATGGCGCTGGGCAATGTGCTGGTGTTGACGGGAATGGCCTTCAACGCGCTGGCCTTCCTGCTGTCCAAGCAGATGCTGCAACGGTACTCGCCGGTCACGGTGGCGTTCTGCCTCACGCTCACCGGTCTGATCGGAGTGCTGCCGCTGGGGCTTGGCGCCGCCGATTCGGTGCGGTCCGAAATCCTCGAGGGCAGGCTGCTGCTCTGGCTCGCCTACATGATCGTATTCCCGACTACGGTCACCTATTTCCTGAATCTCTGGTCGCTGCGCCGGGTGTCGCCGACGTTGGTGACCAGCTTCATCTACTTGCAGCCGCTGTTTACCACAGCGGTCGCGCCACTGGTGCTTCAGGGGGAGCAGCTCACCTTGCGCATCGCCCTGGCCGGCGCGGCCATCTTCCTGGGGGTGGCCATTGTCATTGCAGCAGAGGTCAGGCGGCGATCGCTCAGCCCCCCGGCTCCGGCCTGAGGGCAATGCCGGACGGCAGCCCGAGACGAGATCTAATGCATTTATTTGCTTAGCCTTACGTAATTTCCGCGTTATACCATGCCCACAGGGATCTGGCCGTTCCTAGCCTGTCGGAGACGATGGCAAGCCACTGTCGCTTCACACCATACTTCACATTTTGCCATCCTAGGGATATTTTGTCCTCATGGTCAACCAATACGATCCGCTCACCGCTCAGGCGCCGGCCGAAGTGCCGTTGGGAAATGCGCCACTCGCACGGGTAATTGCCCAGGTTCGTTTTCCGAAGCAGCTATCCATTGAGAGTCGGGATTCCGTGGCTGCTTTCCAGCGCAGCGTCGGTGGAGCGTATCCCGTGTTGCGAGAAGAAGCGAGTCAGGGTGTGCTCCTGGGAAAGGGCGGGGCCCAGGCGACAAAAGCCCAAACGTCTTGGCGCTTCGCTGATGTCGCTCAAGAGTGGAAGCTTTCTCTCGCCCCGGATTTCCTGTCGCTCGACACAACGAGGTATCAATCCCGATCAGACTTCCTTGCCCGCCTACGCGCCGCACTCGACGCACTCGAAAAACACGTTGGACCGAAGCTGGTGGACCGGTTCGGAATACGCTACATAGATCGAATCACCGGGGACGCACTCAGTGATATCACTCGCATGGTTCGACCGGAGCTCTGCGGGCTGATTGGCACACCTTCCGGAGCGCATGCCTCACACGCGCTGACCGAGACGATGTTCACGCTCAATACGGAACAACTCCGTGCCCGCTGGGCGCTCCTCCCGGAGAACACTACCCATGACCCGGGTACCCTCGAGGCTGTCTCCGAGATCAGTTGGGTGCTGGATCTGGACATGTTTCGCCATGCGCCTAGGTCCTTCAGCGTTGACAGCGTGATGGCAGATGCCGAGCGGTTTGCCGAGCGGATATACACGTTCTTCCGCTGGGCCGTGACCGACGATTTCCTGAGACGTTATAGAGGGACACCGTGATGTTCCAATTTATCGGCTCGACTACCGATGGTACCTCTGCGGACGACTTTCCGGCGACGGGAACCATTGGCAGGCTGCTCTTCGCGACGAGTCTGGTGTTGGGTGGGCTCGGTACCTCAACAGTCGCAGCCGAGCAGGCGGAGGTACTGGCGGCGGCCGAGTGCCTCGCGCAGGAAACGTCGGCTGGCATCCGCTCGACGTTATTGGAGGACCACGCTGCGGCGCTTCAGGAGCTCCGAGCGCTGAGTGGTCTTTCGTGGGAACAACTTGCGCGCCTCTTCGGCGTGAGCCGGCGGGCCGCCCACCTCTGGGCAACCAGCAAGGCAATGAGCCCGACGAACGAGGAGCACCTCTATCGCTGCCTGGCGGTGCTTCAGAGAGCGGACCGGGGGGGGGGTGCCTTCAACCGCACGGCACTTTTGCGCGCGGACGAGACCGGCGTGCCGCCGTTCGATCAGCTGGTGGCCGGCCGGTACGATCTGGCGGTTGCGCAACTACTGGCGAGCACACCACCCGTCACCCCTCGGATGTCCGCTGCTCGTGTCTGGACCGACCGGCTCCCGCCCCCGCCTGCCGAGCTCCTCGGTGCGCTGCATGGGAAAGCGCATCGCGACCTGCCGGGTGGACGGGCGGCCAAAAGCGTGAAGGTGCGTCGTGAGCGCAACGGATGACACGGACCCGAATCACAAAGCCGCGAATAGTCCGCTGCACGGCTGGCGACAGGGGGACTGTGTTCTCGGAGACCACTGGTTTGCCTTCCGCATAGACCCCACCAACCCCCTCACGGAGGCGGCCCATGAGGCCGCCCGCGAGGGCGCAGATCTCGCCGAGACACTTGTTGCCGGACTCGTGGTCGCCACTCAAACCTGCGACATCCTCCGGAGTGAGCGCGCCTTTGTCGAGGTCTGTCCCCTAGTAGAGGTTTCCGTGTCGATCTATTCAGACATCACACGGAAAACGCGTCCACGCTACGCGGTCGTCCCTGCTCTCGCCGCAAACAGGCTAGTCGCGGACCTCGACCGCGCCATGACTGTGGAGAAGCCCGTGCTGGAAAGCTGGATCCGGGTCCCAGGGTGGGAATCGCACGCCGAGGGAAGAGCTTTCGCTGAAGCGCTTGCACGCAAGCGGAGCCGTCCAGCTTTCCCCGATGAATTTGTAGAGCTAGTTCGAGGATTCCAGGACAGGATCAAGGACAAGCACAAACTACCCCATTCGGACGAAGGAGCGGCCGTACGATCGATTCACGAGATTCGGGTTCAGGCATCGCCGGGGTGGCAGGCACCACAAATATCGTTGACGTTCTGGTTCATTACCTATTCCGACGAGGTGTCACCCGGACTCGAAGACTTCGTCGACAGTTGGATGGATCGAATCCCGAGGACGGTTTCCTTCGTGGAAGTAGATGGTTATTCGGTAAGCCTCAGCCAGATGACGGCCGCTGAATATGTGGACAGCGACCGTCTGGATCTTGACTATCTCAGCTAGGAATGAGAGGCGCTGAGGACGTCAGGCTGGACGGCGCGAATAGGACGGGCTCGCGAGTCTGGCTGGCCTTGGGATGGTGAGGTGCTCCCCTCACCCTGCCCCCCCGGTCACCGCCGGAGGGTGATCCGAAGGCCGGTTCCCCACGGATCGGCTGCAACCGCGTCGTCACCCTCCCGGATCACCGGGTAACCCGCCGCCGTGAGCGACCGGGCCGCGCCTTCGATATCGGCCCGGGCTGGCACTTCGATGGTCCACTCCAGGAGCCGCGCGTCACCCTCGGTGGCTCGGGGCGCACCAGCCGCCCAGGTGTTCAGCCCCAGGTGATGATGGTACCCACCGGCGGAGAGAAAGAGCGCGCCGGGCAACCGGACCCGGACCTTCTCCAATCCCAGCGCCCGGTGATAGAACGCTTCGGCCTGATCCAGGTCGCCGACATGGAGGTGGACGTGGCCCACCCGGGTCCCGGTGGGCACGCCGCTCCACGGCTCTCCCGCGGCGGCCTGAAGCAAGTCCTCCACGTTCAAGGGATCGACGGCCATGGCGAGATCGCCTGCGTCGACGCGCCATGCCGTGCCGGGACGGTCGGCATATACCTCGATGCCCAATCCATCGGGATCGGTGAGGTAGACCGCCTCGCTCACCAGGTGGTCCGACATACCGGGGCGCGCGCCGATCGCTTCGAGGTGCCTGATGAGTCGGCCCAGAGCCGCACGGGTCGGGAGGAGGATCGCGAAGTGATAGAGGCCCAGCCGGCCTCGCCGGGGCACCGGCTTGGCACCGGGCCGCTCGCGGAGCTCGACCAGCGGCGCAGGGTCCCCCGCTGCTCCGAGCGTGGCGCTCCCTCCCCCGCGCTCCCGAGTCTCGAAGCCCAGTACCTGTTCGTAGTAGGCCAGCGACCGGGGAAGATCGGCGACCTCAAGCCGCACGCGGCCCAGCCCGAGCTCCGGCGGAAGCCGGAACCCGGGTGGGGCAATGGTGAATGGAGCGGAGGACCCGGATGACGTCATGCCGACGCGCCGCCCCGGCGGCGGGCCAGCTCATGGTCGAGCGAGAAGGCTCCCGGGCCCATCAGCGCGAAACCGAGCGCGGCGCCCGCCAGGGCGAGGGGGAACTCGATCCCGTTCGGCATGAAGAAGCCGTTGGGCAGGTGAACCAGGAATATGGCACCCAGCATGTTGAAGAAGAGACCGAGCCCGGTGAGGCGGGTCAACAGCCCGAGCAGGAGCGCGATTCCCCCGAAGAACTCGAGCAGCGCCACCGCGGGGCCGACGATTCCGGGGAGCGGCACGCCGATCTGGCCGAAACCACCGGCCACACCGGCGAGGCCGAACACGAAGAGCTTCTGGGCGCCGTGGGCGATGAAGATGCCGCCGACGACTGCGCGAAGGATGGCGAGCCCGGCATCGATCCGGGATGACGGGATCCCGCGGGTCAGGGTCAATGGGCTGGTAGTCATGGTACTTCTCCTGGTAAATGTGTTATCTCATCAAGCGTTATAACATCTATTTCTACAAAAAAACCGCTACCCCGCGCGCGCCTCCGCCAGCAGCTCGATCAGCGCCTTGAGCTTGCGGACGCCCAGGTGGCCGAGCAGGCGATGGTGGCTGGCGATCACCTCGGCGTCCAGCCGGCGCAGGAGGTCCAGGCCGGCGCGGGTGATGTTGGCGCGGACGAAACGCCGGTCCTCCCCTTCGCGAACCCGAGTCACGTGCCCCATCTCCTCCAGGCGGTCCAGGAGCCGGGTGGCATCGGGCACCCGCGCGATCAGCCGATCCCGGACCGAGTTGCGGCAGAGGCCCTGCTCGCCGGCGCCGCGAAGAATCCGGAGCGCGTTGTACTGGGTCGGCGTCAGGTCGTGGGGCCGGAGCGCCTCCGCCATCGCGTGATCGAGCACCGCCGCGGTCCGGGCAATGCTTAAATGAGCTTCGTGCTCGAGGCAGCTGAACGGCTTATGCTGCTGCAGCTCGATTTGCAGTTGCGAGGGCATGCTCGATAATAGATGTTATCACACCTGATGTCAACCCGGGCGACCCTCTTCCGCCAGTTAAGAATAGGAATTTCCTTTTGCCCCCCGAGCGTACCGGGCGGTTCTGCGATCGTCAAACGCGCCTTCTCAGGGCGCGATGCTGGCGTCGCTCGGAGCGGTTGGTCCGCGTGCAGGTCGGCCCGGCTGGGGGGGGTCGGTGGGCCGCCCCCTCCGGAACACCCGGGCACGCCGACCGGCTGGCATACTAGGCGTAGTAGCGCTGCATCACCTGGCCGGGATCGGGGATGTGGGTGACTAGGCGGGCCAGGAACTCGAGCGGGTCCCCGGTGGCGGTGCCGGCCGTGGGCCCGTCGGCTTTGTCGGAGCGGTAAGTGACCCGCTCGGTCTCCGCATCGTAGGTCATCCGCTCCAGCGCGACCGGATTCCGGGCGCAATAGCGGGCCAGCCGGAGGGCAAGGCGCGATCGTCCTCGGGCACCCCCACCCCGGCATGGACGTGAAAGCCCGAGTGCGGCCACTGGAGCATCCCCTGGGCCCGGTCTTCATCGAAGAGGCCGCGGCGCACGAAGAGCCGGAGTACCGCACGGCGGAACGCCTCGGTCACCTGGACGGTGTCGTGGCTCGGCCACCCCGGCCAGCGCACGAAGGTCCCGTCGGGTCGAAAGCCGCCATCGGTGACGACGAGGTGGAGATGGGGGTGCCAGTTGGCCAGGGAGCCGTGGGTCTGGAGGCAGGCGACGATGCCGACCCGGAGGTCCGCCTCGCCGGTGGTGGCGCGCACCGCGGCGGTAACGGGTGCGGGCGGCGACGCGCGCCAGGTCGCCGAGCAGGGAGCGTCGGTACACGCAGTAGGCCCGGAGTCGTTTTAAAACCCCCAGCCCAGGTCGCGGTGGTCCTCCAAGTCGCCGCGGTGGGGGCCGCGGAGGGCTCAGCCGGGCTATTTCCCTATCGGCGGATGCCACTGGCCAACTGCTTCGGCGAGCTCCTTGCCGTTCCTGAATTCGGAATCATGGGTGAGCTGCCCGTCTTTCAGCCTAACGATCGCGGCACGATGAATGGCAAACGGCTGGTGCGATGCCAATAGGCGGCCGAGCGAGCCTTTCAGGGTGGGTGAAGCGGGGCCATCTTTCATCAGGAGGACCTCGCTCCCCGTCGGTGAGCGGCAGCGGACGCCCTGGGGATTGATCCTCGGGATCTGGACCGCCTACGGCCTACTCACCTCCGCCTAGCAGTACCTGAGTTACGCCCTCTCCAGAGGCACGCCGCTCCCCTGGACGACGGCGCTCCTGCTGCAAATGCCGCAGGCCTACGTCTGGGCGCTGGCGACGCCCGGGATCGTATGGCTGGGACGGCGGTTCCCGCTCACGCGGCAACGCTGGCCGGCCAGCGTGCCAGTTCATCTCGCGGTCTGCTTGGGGTTTGTGTTTCTCCTGTCGCTCGGCTTCACCTTTCACGTCTCGAACCTCCTGCCCCAGCCACCCAACGCCAGACCGTTGGTTGATCGGGCCGTGCGCTCCTTCGTCGTCTGGGTGCTTTCCGACGGGCTCCTCTATTGGACCATCCTCAGCGTGAGCTATGCGGTCGAGCACTACCGCCGCTTCCGGGAGCGGGAGCTGGTCGCGTCCCAGCTCGAGACCCAGCTGGCCCAAGCCGACCTGCAGGCCCTGAAGATGCAGCTCCATCCCCACTTTCTGTTCAACGCCCTGCACACGATCGCCAGCTCGCGACCACCCGGATCATCGAATCGCTGCTCTACCAGGTAAGCCCGCAGGATCCACTCGTGCTCCTCGTCGCCGCCGCGGTCATCGTGCTGATCGGCGCGCTCGCAGCCCTGCTTCCCGTGCGGCGGGCGCTGCGGATCGATCCGATCGAGGTCCTCAAGGCCGAGTAGGCAAGTCACCGCTGGGCCTTCCCGCCACCCTACGGCTCGCATCAACCAGTTCTGCTCCAGGTCACGGTGAGCCGGGTCAGGTGAGGTTGAAACACGCCAGTGCGCGTATTCAGCGCTTCGCCGGCCCTGCCGCGGCGAACGAATTCGGGCGAGCGCGCCCATATCGTTGCGTGGCGAAACCCACGATAGTACCGAGCACCCCGCCGGGCAGCATGATCTGCCAGTAGTAGTTTTTGCCGGAGGCGGCGTTCATCCAGGCCACCAGGAACGCCAGCACCAATCCTACCGCCGTGCCGAATAAGATTCCCAAGGGCAGGGAGTTCACTTTGCGGGCGAACCATCCGATCAGGAATCCCGCGACGATGCCCTTGAAGGTGGATCCGATGACGATCGAGGCGATTTCCGGCGCCGTTTCCGGCGCAGACACCAGGGCCGACAGACCGTCGAAGATTCCCAGGATCCCGCCCAGCACGATTCCGAGTACGGTCTTGCTCATGGTATGCGCCTCGCGAAGGGAACCGACGCTTCGTTACCCATGCTCTTGTTACCCGTTTGCGCTCAGGGTCATTAAGCGCGGGCGAAAACGAGCAGGAGCACCCGCATGAGGACGTAGGCCAGGATGAGCGCCAGCGGCAAACGGTACTTCCAGCCCAATCTGCGCACCTGATCGAGGAGTCCTTCCGGGTGCGCCTCGACCGGCAAGCCGGCCCTGAATCTGCCCAGGTCCGCACCGAGCGACGCGGCGTCCTGGTAGCGCTGGGCTGGATCCACCGCGGTGGCCTTGCGGAGGATGGCCTGGAGCGCTCGCGCTGCCGAGCCCCTCTCCCCGGCTCGAATCGTGCCGTCCGCAAGCAGGGTGCCCAGGATGACGCCGAGGGCGTGCACGTCCGATCGCTCGTCGACCTGAGTGCTCTCGCCTCGTGCTTGTTCCGGCGCCATGTAGCCCGGCGTTCCGAGCACCGTCCCCGCACCGGTCCTGCCTCGTTCCGGAGGCACGCCGGGCTCCGCGCCATGCATCCGGGGCAGCTCCGGTGCTGCTTTGACCTTGGCGACTCCCCAATCCATGACCAGCACTTCCCCGAAGGGCCCGACCATGACGTTTTCCGGCTTCAGATCCCGGTGAATCACGCCTTGCGCGTGCGCGAAGGCAACGGCTTCACACAGCCGCTCGAAGATCTGTAGCCGCTCGGCCAGAGGAATCGCCGCGATGACGTATTCGTCGAGGCGCCGGCCCCTCACCAGCTTCATCACATAGAAGGCTCGCCCATCCGGTAGCCGGCCCACGTCGTGTACCGGCACGATGCCGGGATGATCCAGCCGCGCGAGAATCTCCGCCTCCCGGACGAGTCGCTCGACCGAATCGGCGGCCGCAGGAGGAGTTCGTACCACCTTGAGAGCCACGTCCCGGCCGAGCTCCCGGTCTCTCGCCAGGTACACTATGCCCATGCCTCCGGTGCCGAGTGTCCCGAGAATCGTGTATTTCGTGTGAGAGAGCTCCGGCAGCTCCACGACGGACTGGAGATGCCTGATCGCCGCATCGGAAAGGGAACGGCTCATACCTTGATCCCGAGCAGCTCGAGGGCCTCGGCGGCGAATTCCTCTTCGCTAACCGTCAGCTCGTGCAGCGCGTCCAGTACGTGCTGCCGGAACCGCCTTCGCGCGAACGCCAAATAGTTGGTGACCTGGGTGTCCGGGAGCCCGAGTTCTTTCGCCAACGCCGCATAGGTCAGGACTTCTCCCCGGCCCGCGGCCTGGATGTCGTAGCGCTCGAACAGGGCGAAGTGGGTTGCTTTGCCCAGGCGAGCGCACTCGGTCCGGAGCCGGCGAATGGCGAGCTCGAAGACCGCCCGCACCCATTCGCGCCTGAAGAAATCGTCCACATCGCTCTCGACCGAGAGTTCCGTGCCTCTCAGCTCGAGCTCTGCGTCCGCGAAGTCCATCGGGACGCGGCTCAAGCCGCCACCCCGCTTGAGGCGATTCGCAGCCTTTTGCGCGTGGGCTACGCTGCCGTCCACGCAGGTCCGCAGGAAGGTGCGAAAGCGGGAGCGGGAGGGGTCGTATTTCTCCAGCCAATGCTTGTCGAACGCCTGGGTGAAGAAATCCTGGGTCAGATCCTCGGCATCCTCCCGGCGCGAGTGCCATCGCAGGCGGACGTACTTGTAAACCGGTTTCCAATAGCTGGCGACCAGCGTCTCATAGGCCCGGCCTCGCACCTCGGCGTCGCCGCTGCCGAGCGACCGGACCACCGAGTAGCGCGTGACGGGGAAAGACCCAACGTCTGCCGGTGCTGGGTCCGGCCCGAAGCGCGGCTCCGAAGAGGTGGCCAACAGGATCGTCTCCCTGCACGCGATTGAGGGGAACCCGCCCTACCCGAAAGGCGAATGGATATTGCCGGACCGGCAGCCGACCCGCAAGCAAGACCCGGATCCTGTTAAAGGGTCCCTGCTTCAACGGGTAATGGAACGACGAGACCACTGCTATTCCCCGAGTGAATTGCCGGGCCAACCTCGCTGGAGGCGGCATGCCGATCCCTTCTCCTGCCCTCCTTGCCTCACTCGCCGCCTCCACTCTGCTGCTGACGGCTGTCCCGGCAGTCCTCCGGACTCAAGGAGCGCCGGCCGCCTCTCTGGCGAGGCAGCAAGCCAGGACTGCGTTTGACCGCCTTCAGCGGCTGGAGGGCGAATGGCAGGGCAAGATCGGGCGCGACTCCAGCCGCCCCGCCTTCGCCAGCTTCCTGCTGACGGCCAAGGGTACCGCGCTGATCGAACGCATCATCATCGACGATCCGGTGGAGATGGTGAGCGTGTATTACCTCGAGCGTAGCGGCTTGACGATGATGCACTACTGTGCCGCCGGCAATCAGCCCCGGATGGTGCTTGCGGCACGCAGCCCGCCCAGCGCACTCGGTTTCCGGTTCGCGGGGGGAGCGAATCTCGACCCCGTACGCGACCTGCACATGCACGGCAAGGAAGTCGTCATAGTTGACCCCGACCACATTCAAATGATCTGGCACACCTTCGCGAAAGGGCGCGCGGTCTCGATCGACACGATGTTCCTGAGCCGCAGCGCCGGGAAGCCCGGCAGGTAGAGCGCCCGATGAGCTCGCCCGATGCGGCAGTCGAAGCCATGATCGCGAACCTCCCCGCGCGAACCGGGAAGTCGCTGACGCAATGGTTAAAGATCGCTCGCGCGAGCGGACTGACCAAGCACCGGGCGGTCCTCAACTTCCTCAAGACCGAGCACGGGCTGACCCACGGGTACGCCAATCTGGTAGCCCTCAAGGCATTGGAGCGTGAGGATCCTGGCCCAGCGCGCAGCGCGGATCCCATCGCGGCGCAATACGCCGGCGCAAAGGCGGGGCTTCGTCCCATCTATGACGCGATCGTCGCAGCGGTCAACCGATTCGGGTCCGCTGTGGAGGTCGCGCCGAAAAAGGCGTACGTGAGTCTCCGGCGGAACAAGCAGTTCGCCATCATCCAGCCGTCCGCCGCGAACCGGGTCGATATCGGACTTAATCTCAAGGGGGTCGCTCCGACCCGGCGTTTGGAGCGCTCCGGCAGCTTCAACGCCATGGTGAGCCACCGCGTCAGACTGGCTGCGAAGGCGGACGTCGATCGCGAGCTGATTGGTTGGCTGCAGCAGGCCTACGATGCCGCCGGCGGCTAGCTCAGGCTGCTGGGCAGCGACCGTGGCCCAGCCCCCCGAGCGACACCTTCCCCGACCGAACCGAGCAAGGATGTGCGCACGATGGCCGATTCACTGTTCAAGAAACTCACCCCGGTGCTGATGGTGGAGGCCATCGAGCCTTGCCTTCCACTCTGGCTCGAGCGGCTCGACTGGCAGCAAACGGTCGGCGTACCGGAAGGTGACCGGCTCGGCTTCGTGATCCTGGGGAAGGACGGAATCGAGCTGATGTACCAGAGCCCGCGCATACCTTCATCGGCATGACACACTTGCCGACGCGAAGGGCGCGTTTCCCCTTCATCGCGTTGCTCACCGTTGCGGGATCCTGTCGCTCAGCGGCGCAACCGGCGCTGCCGATGCAGACGGCCCCCCGGACCGGTATCGCCGATCCCCGCTACCAATCGGCCATCGACAGCGCCGCCAAGCTCGTGGCCGCGCTGACGACCGGGTCTCCGGCGATATCCGTCGCCGTGGCGGTCGGTCCGGCCATCGTGTGGTCCGCGGCATTCGGCTTCAGCGACCTGGAGCGAAGCATTCCAGCAACACCATCCAGCCGCTTTCGTGCCTATAGTCTTTCGAAAGGGCTCACCGCCACGGCCGCGATCGCTCTCCGGGACCAGGGCCGCCTCGACCTCGACGCACCGATCCAGCGCTATCTCCCCGACTTCCCGAATCCCCAAGCCAAGATCACCACCCGGCTGCTGGCCGGACACCTGGCGGGCGTCAGGCACTACCGTGGGAACGAGGCGCTCTGGACGCGTTCCTGTCAGACGATTCAAGAGGCGATCGATGTTTTCAAGAGCGATCCGCTCGAGCACCAGCCAGGAACCACCTATTCATATTCGAGCTGGGGCTACGTCCTGCTCAGCGGCGTGGTCAGCGCCGCCGCGGGAGCTCCCTACGCCGATGTGGTCGGACGCCTGGTGCTCGCGCCGGCCGGCATGACGGCAACCGGGTTGGAGAACGCGGGCTCCAACCAGGATCTCGTTGCGTTCTACGAGCCAAGTGGAAAGTCCGTCAAACCAGCCAGGAAAGTGGACAACAGCTGCAAGTGGGGCGCGGGCGGGTACGTCACGACGGCGGAGGACATGGCCAGATTCGGCGCCGCCTTGCTCGGGGGACGCATTGTTGCGTCGGCATCGGTCAACGAAATGCTCACCTCGATGAGGACCACGTCGGGTGCTCCGACAGATTATGGGATGGGCTTCGGCGTGGCGACGGACTCCTTGGGCAAGCGTCGCGCCGCCCATAGCGGGAGCGCCATCGGTGGCCGAGCCGCGATGTTCATGCTGCCTGACGCTGGGATCGTCGTCGTGCTGCTGTCGAACATCGAGGGAGAGCGGCTTACGGGGCCAGCCGGATCAATCGCGCGCCTGTTTCGAGGACGCTGACTGCCTCACGCGAGCGCCCTCAGCCCTTCACGATAGGCTCGATGCTCAGCGCGACCCGGAGTCGGTCGGCGTAGGTTCGGCTGGCGCGGAGGCTCGTGCCATCCCGGAGCAGGACCTCATACTCGCTGTTCGGCAGCGGGATCAGCTCACGCACCTCGGCGAGGCGTACGATTGCCGAGCGATGAATCCGCAGGTAGTCGGCCGCCGGAAGAGTCGCCGCAATTCGGGCCATGGTGGCACGGAGCAATAGCCGCTTTGGGCCGGCGTGCAGGCGAACATAGTCCCCGGCAGCCTCCACCCACTTGAGCTCCTCCGCGTCCACCAGCAGGGCGTGCTTTCCGTCGCGTAACACCAGTTGCCCCGGCCTCCCCCCGCGCACCGGGGAGGCAGCTTGGGATGGGTAGTGCTTGAGTGCGAGATAGACCACGCTCCAAGTAAGGAGAACCAGAGCGTGGTAGAAGCCTCCGGCCAACTGGGGGATCCCCGAGCCGAGCGCGCCGAGGCGTCTCAGGTCCTGGCTCACGGGTCCCCCCAGCAGCTCGGCGAGAAGGATATCCCAGCCAAAGCCGGCCGCGACCGACGTAAGCAACACCATGGGGATCAGCGCCCCCAGGCGCGGCCCGCGCCATAGGGCGGCCCGATAGACGGCGCGCAATCCTGTGCTCGCGAGCAAGCCGCTTCCAGCGATGACGAGCTTGTTGGGCAGCATCGAGCCGACCGGGTAGGTACCGAGCCACGGCAGCATGAGCACGAGACCGTACGCGTGCCAGATGACGAGCTGAAACGTCCAGAACGGTGAGGCGGGCGGAGCCTCGGCCGGCTGGTTCAACAACGAAAGGGCAGCTGGGGACTTCGCTGGCATGGTCACTTCGCGGCGCGGCCTGGGCTGTCAAATCTCCATCGGTTCGTCGCAGCCGGCAACCGGCTGGTCGATTCGGCGTTGCCGCGCTGGGGCTCGCGATCCAGTTTGGCTGCTCCCCCCCAGGTGGAGGCGCCAGTGCATCGCTCATGCTGCCTCATCGCCCTGCTCTTCCCGCTGGGGGTCCTAGGCGCGCAGCAGCCGACAGCGGACACCGTGGGCCAGCGCTGGGAATACGACGGCTTGCTGGGCCGCTATGCAGTGGAAGTTGTCGCCACCGGTTTGCGGGTGCCCTTTGGCCTCGCGTTTCTTCCGGACGGCAGGGCGGTGCTCAGCGACCGGCCCGCGGGGCGGCTGGCCCTGGTGGACCTCCACACCGGGCGGGTCACGCCGCTCGAGGGTGGGCCGGTCGTCTACGATTCGGTTGACGCCGGGCTGCTTGACGTCGTGGTCCACCCAGCCTTCTCCCGCAACAACCTCATCTACTACGCCTTTTCAGAAGACAGCGACAGCGGGAAAACCACGGTGGTGGAGCGTG
Organism: Gemmatimonadales bacterium; assembly: GCA_045403135.1. GTDB lineage: Bacteria > Gemmatimonadota > Gemmatimonadetes > Gemmatimonadales > GWC2-71-9 > JABFSM01. The sequence goes on from JAXIPC010000042.1 coordinate 15,727, forward strand.
CCCGGCTGAGCGGGACGCGACTCACCAACCGCGAGCGGCTGTTCGCCGCATTCCCCGCGGTCGCGAGCGACAACCATTTCGGCGCGCGCCTCGTGCTGCGCGACGGCTATCTCTTCATCGCACTGGGCGAGCGCGACATCCGGGAGCTGGCTCAGGAGCTCTGGACCGACCAGGGCAAGATCGTCCGGCTCTTCGAGGACGGTCGGGTCCCTCCGGATAACCCCTTCGTCGGGCGACCGGGAGCCCGACCCGAGATTTGGAGCTACGGCCATCGTAACCCGCACGGCCTCACGGTCCATCCGGAGACCGGCGAGCTCTGGGAAACCGAGCACGGCCCACTGGGCGGCGATGAGATCAACGTCATCCGCCGCGGCGTTAACTACGGCTGGCCGCTGATCACCTGGGGGCGGGAATACCAGGGCCACCCGGTGGGTGACGGCTGGACGGCAGCTCCAGGCATGGAGCAACCGGTCCACCACTACGCCAGCTCGACGGCGCTGAGTGGTATGCTGTTCTACACCGGGACGGCCTTCCCGGTTTGGCGGGGCCAACTCTTTGTCGGCGCGATGACGCCCCGGTATCTCGGCCGACTCACGTTCGAAGCTGGATGGGTGCGCGAGGAACGACTCCTGCTGGAGCCGCGCTGGCGCGTGCGGGTGATTCAACAGGGACCCGATGGGTTCATCTACCTCGGCATCGAGCGGAGCACTCCGCAGGCCAGCGACGGCAAGATCGTGCGGCTGCGGCCCGGGTGAGTTCCCCGGAACAGGCCGCAGCGCCGCTCCGTCACTGAGTCCGCCAACTCCACTCGAGGCACAGGCCGCGAGTCATTCGCCCATGCGCGATCCTCTCGCCAAGCGATCGGGTCTGACTCAGCGGGTTGTAGCCTAAGAAGGCTATGATGCCGGGGTAGTACCGCACCACGTGCAGGACGCGGTGGTTTTCCCAGAACTGAACGGTCACTTGCTCACCCCGAGCAGATGTGCGACATCCTTCTGCAGGAGTCCGAGGGACTTTCCCGGGCACTTTCACCGGGATTCGGGCACTTGGCAGTCTCCTCCAGCGCGTCTGCCTTCGCGCTTGCGCTAACAGTCTTTCAGCCCGAGAAATCTGAGGACCGCCCTGGTCGGCCGTTTACCCATCCGGGGTCTGTCGGCCTCGAGGCGTCTGATCGTGCCTTCACGAGTAGGGATTTCCTTCTCCCTCTCGAAGGTACGGAGGTGGGCGAGGCGTCCAACTCACCTCCCCCGGGCGGCATCTCGGCGCCGCCCGGGGCCGTTGGGGTGCGCGCATGCCGGCCAGGCCGTCGGAGGGCGGCGGGCCGCCCTCGCCGGGACCCCCGGGCACGCAAGCGGCCCCCGCGCCCAGGGGCCCGGGACTACGGGTGGGGGTGACCAGCCGCGGTCGGGGTGGGGGATCGTCGTCGGCGTGGCGGTGGGCTCCGCGACCGCTGGGGTGAGTCCCGGGCCCGGGCCCGATGGGCGAGGATCCGGGTGATCACGGCGGGATCGGTGATCACGGCGACGATCCGCATCAGCCACTGGCACCGGGGGCAGGCGAGCGGGTCAACCTCGAAGATTCGGCGGAGCAGTTCCGCCCAGCGGAACCGGGCCGCGCGAAGGGACCAGTCGGCGGGATCGACGATGGCGACCGGCGCCTCGGCCGCGTTGGGGGGCTGCCGCCGCCGCGTGCCCCGAGTCCGGCTGGCGTACCAGCCGTAGTAGCGCTGCATCACCTGGCCGGGATCGGGGATGTGGGTGACCAGGCGGGCCAGGAACTCCAGCAGGTCCACGCTGGCGGTGCCGGCCGTGGGCCCGTCGGCTTTGTCGGAGCGGTAAGTGACCCGCTCGGTCTCCGCATCGTAGGTCAGGCGTTCCAGCGCGACCGGATTGCGGGCGCAATAGCGGGCCAGCCGGAGGGCAAAGGCGCGATCGTCCTCGGGCACCCCCACGCCGGTGTGGACCTGAAAGCCCGAGTGGGGCCACTGCAGCATCCCCTGGGCCTGGTCTCGGTCGAAGAGGCCGCGGCGCACGAAGAGCCGGAGTACCCGCACGGCGGAACGCCTCGGTCAGCTGGACGGTGTCGTGGCTCGGCCAGCCCGGCCAGCGCACGAAGTCCCATCGGGCCGGAAGCCGCCATCGGTGACGACGAAGTGGAGATGGGGGTGCCAGTTGGCCAGGGAGCCGTGGGTCTGGAGGCAGGCGACGAGGCCGACCCGGAGGTCCGCCTCGCCGGTGGTGGCGCGCACCGCGGCGGTCACGATGCGGGCGGCGACGCGGGCCAGATCGCCCAGCAGCGCCCGGCGATAGAGACAGTAGGCCCGGAGCCGTCTGGGCAAGGTGAGGACCACTTGCCGATGCGGCACCGGGGCGAGCAACGTCTGGTCGAGCCAGAGACTCCACCGGGCGAGCGTTTGGCGTGACAACTAGGGCAGAAGTATCGGCACTTACAGGAGAACGCGAGCAGATACTCGTGGGCGCAGGCGTCGCAGACAAAGCCGTGCTCCAGGAGGCCGCAGGCGAGGAACTGGTCGACGACCTTGGGGATGACCGCGCGCCAGTCACCCGAGCTTGCGGCGAAGCGCTCGTCCCACACCAGGCAGAGCTCCCGGAAGTGGCGCTCCAGGAGCCGGTACAGCGGAGAGGCCCGGGGCCGGCGGGGGCGGTAGACCCCCACCCCGTCAGCCGACGGCTGCCGCGGCTCGGCGGCGGCCGGTGCCGCCATGGTCCCACCTGGGTACGGGGATCGGCAGCATGGTGGGGAACGTCAGCCAGGTGCGGATCGGAAGAGTGGGAGCGTCACCAAGGTCCCGCGAGGTCCCCGCAGGGGCTGGCTCGTACCCGGGTGCTTAGCCTCGGCGACGGCCAGGGGGTGCCCCGGCGCTGGCGCCTCACGCGTGGAAATGGCGAGGGTTTCGCGGCTTGCTCGATGGTCCATTCCGCCGAAGTACCGACTTTCCGTCCCCCCCTCCCGCCAGTTCCTTTCTGAAACTAAATTCCGGACTCGACCGTAGACGAAACTATGACGGCGCCCAGCCACCCAACTCCGCTCCCCTCCGTCTTTTCACCCCTCGCCAAGGCGCTGCTCGATGCCTTCAGCGAGGCGGTGATTGTTTTTGACCCTCAGGGGAAAGTGATCTACGCAAATCAGCAGGCCCGGGAGCTTGGCCTCGACCTCTCCCGCCCGGCGTCCGACCTGACTCCGGCATTGGCCGAGCTGGGAGGGCGTCTCAAACCGCTCCGGGTGGCCAACCTGGATCTGGGCGAGGCGATGTTTATTCAAGGCACCGTCGGACCGACGACCCTGGCCGACCGGGAGCGCGAGGCGATCGTCCGATCGCTCGATGAGCACGGCTGGCGACTGGCCGAAACGGCCAAGAGCCTCGGGATCAGCCGCACTACGCTGTGGCGCCGCCTGCGGGCATACGGACTTCATCGCGACGGCCGGAGCAAGTGGGCGCAGGCATCGTAGGTCGGTCGGTTGGTCGGTAAGTCGGTAGATTCTCGGTCGCTACTTCGTCCTCCCGTCCTCCCGTCCCCCCCCGTTTAGGTTCCTCCCATGGGTCGACTGCTTCTATGGGCGCTGCTGTGGGGCGCCGCGGCGTGTTCGCGGGAAGGTGGCTCCGGGCGACCCGGGGCGGGAGAGATGGCCGTGCGATGGACCGGCTCCTCGAGGGGCGGGCTCACCGCGTCCGCCACGGCGCGCTGGTGCGCGTCCGATACCTTGCTCGAGTTGGTGGCGGTCCGGGGCGACACGTCGGTCGGCGTGGCGTTGATCACGCAGGATTCGGCCGGGGCTCTGGACTATCCGGTCAATGAACCCCGGACCTTCACGCCGGGCCGCCCCCAGGCGCGCGTGGCCATTCGAGTGCTGAAAGAGTTCGAGCTGGAGGGCTACGACGCCGTGAGTGGACGGGTCACGGTAACCCAGGGTGGCGCGCGCATGGTATCGGGCACGCTGGATGTCCGGATGCTGCCCGTGGTAGGCGCCGATACCTTCCGGCTCACCGGCGCATTCGAGCGCATTCCGGTGACGGTGGCGGTCGGGGTCTGCGGCCGGGCCAACAAACCCGCGGCCGGATAGATTTCCCCGATGGCCGAAGCGACATATTTCCGCAAGGGATTCGGTCTCAAGGGGGAGATCGAAGGCCTCCTCTCGACCGACTACCACTCCGCTCTCATCGAGGCGGTCCGCGCCCGCGGCTACGCGCTCACGGCGGGGTCGCTGACCTTTCGTCTGGCCCGGGAATTCGGGTTCTGTTACGGAGTGGACCGGGCGGTGGATTACGCCTACGAAACCCGCATGAAGTTTCCCGACCGTCCGCTGCACCTGGTAGGCGAGATCATCCATAACCCGCACGTCAACGCGAAGCTGGAGGCGATGGGCATCGCTTTTCTGCGCCGCCCCGAGGGCGGGGAGTTCGATTTCAGCGGCCTCACCGCGAACGACGTGGTGATCCTGCCCGCCTTCGGTGTGACGATCCACGATTTCGAGCGGCTCAAGTCGATCGGCTGCGTGCTGGTGGACACCACCTGCGGCTCGGTGCTCAACGTCTGGAAGCGGGTGGAGAGCTACGCCAAGGACGGCTTCACCGCGCTGATCCACGGCAAGCACTGGCACGAGGAGACCAAGGCCACCGCCAGCCAGGTCATGAAGTACCCCGGGGGCCGCTACCTCGTCGTGCTGAGCATGGAGGAGGCCCGCACGGTCTGTGATTTCATCGAGCGCGGCGGCGCCGCGGAAGCGATGGCCGAGCGGTTCGCGGAGACGATGTCACCGGGGTTCGACTTCTCGCGTGACCTGGACCGGGTGGGGCTCGCCAATCAGACCACGATGCTGTCGAGCGAATCGCTCGCCATTGCCGACGAGGTGCGGCGGACGATGGTGCGGAAGTACGGCGAAGCGGACGCCCCGGCGCACGTCCGCACCTTCGACACAATCTGCTCCGCCACCCAGGAGCGCCAGGACGCCGTGGCGCTGCTGCTGGCGGAGCCGCCCGATCTCATGATCGTGGTGGGCGGGTACAACTCCAGTAACACGACCCATCTGGCCAAGCTCTGCGCGAGCCGGGGAGTCAAGACCTACCACATCGAGGATTCGGATTGCGTCGAGCCCGCGAGCGGCGCGCTCCGCCACCGGCCGATCGGCTCCAGGCAGGAAAGCAGCGAGACCGGCTGGCTCACCGGAGTCCGGTCGATCGGCATCACCGCGGGGGCGTCGACCCCCAACAACAAGATCGGCGAGACGATCGTCAGGATCTGCGCCGTGGCGGGTATGGGAGAGGCGCTGGAACAGACCCTCCTCGCCGGCTAGCAGCTACCTCAGACCCGGTTTCGCGTATCGCTCCGGGACCGGGTTATTGGGCCGCTCCCCCTCCCAGTAGATCGTCACGATCCACCAGCGCCGCCCGTCGAACCAGAGCTGGATGCTGTTGATGCCGCGGGCAAAGGGAGCCGGATCGGCCGCCGCGCGCCGGCTCTCATAGGTGCTGAAGCGATGGACCACACCTCCGTACCGCTCTTCCCGATGCGCGATCTCCCGCTCGAAGAACCCCCCGCTTTCCAGGCGGGGACCGACCGTCGTGATGTACTGGTCGGTAGTCCAGGTGCGGAGCGTTGGAACGCTGTCCGGGCGGTAGACCGCGGGAATCAGCCGGGCTCCCGGCACGAACAGCGAGCGCATCCGATCCCAGTCGCGACGCTGCCCGGCCGGTCCGGAGATCACGTCGTAGAGCGCACCGATGATCGACTCCATCGAGGCGACGTCCTGTGGGCGCGGCTCCGGCGCCGTCGTCTGGGCCGCCGAGACCGAGCTCAGGGCCGTCCAGGCCAGGAGGACGCACCGGCTTGGCCGGGAGAGGCGAGCCCTGCCGCCGGGCGCCGTTAGCGCGGCCATAACCAGCCGAACACGCCAGCGGTCAGCAAAGCGTAGATCACACCGTCGAACGTGGCCTTGAAGGTGAGGCTCCAGGAGCGCTTGTACCAGATCGACATCTGCCAGAGCGCAACCGCATATCCCATGAACGCCGTGACGCCGGCGAAGCGGAACACGCTCAGGTATTCGGCGCCGGCCGGCAGGACCCGCCCCGCCACATAGGCGGCAAAGACCCCGATCACCGCCGAGTAGAAGAACCAGAGCGTGAGGCTGGTGCCCATGTTGAAGCCATCACTGCGCAAGACGGTGAGAATCAGAATCGGTCCCTTCTTCATCCGCTCGATGAATTCCGGAGTGCGCATTTCTTTGCCATACGCGCGCGGGACCATGTAGTCCCCGGGCGGGATGCCGAGAGGTCGCAGGGCATCCATGACTTCGGTTTCGTGCGGAATCCTGGGGTAATCGGACTTGTGCCAGGGTAACACCATATGGATGAGGGAGCTCACCAGGAACACGACAACCGCGGACACCAGAATCGGGAGCCAGAGTGCGGACAGCGGGGTCACGGGGTCCTCCTCTCAGGGGGAGCATCGACTCTCGGCGGAGATCATACTTCACGCGGCGCGGGTCAGCTACCCTCCGGCTGGCGGAAGGGCCGTTTCGGCGATACGATCTCGATCATGAACGGCCCGTCCCGTCCCACCCTGGTTCGCGATGCCCTGGCGGCACTTGTGCCGGTCCGGATCAAGAAGCTCTTCGGCACCGAGGCGTTCTTTCATGGCGAGCGGATGTTCGCAGTGCTGGGGGGCGACGCGCTGATCGTACGGCTGCCCGAGCCGCTGCGCACCGATACGATCACCGCGGCCAGCGCACGACCGTTCCTTTCGGAGCGGCTGGCTCTCACCCACGGCTGGGTCGAGGTGCCCTACGCCAGCGAGCTGGCGCACCTGACGCGCCTTGCCCAGGCGGCGCACACGGGGGCGGGCCGGGGGAAGCGACCGGCGAAGAAGCGGTTTCGGCGCGCGAGCAAGCGGCGGGCGACCAGCTCCTAGCCCCGGGCCGCCAGCAGCGCCGCCACGGCCGCGATCGTTTTTGGCGCGCTTCCCTCCGCCCGATTGTTCACCAGCAAGTACGCCGGAATCCGCAACTCCGCCGCCGTCGCCACCAGCCGGACCAGATCGCTCCGCAGCTCCGGATTGGGATCTCGAATCCGGTCGTAGGGCGCGAACGCATCCACCGCATCGGCGTAGTAGCGTCCCGGCCGGAGCAGGGCCCTGCCCACCAGGAAGCTCGCGGTCACCGGCCCGGGCAGATCGAGCTGCATGCCGATGGAGGGCATCCGGGTCCAGGAGCTGAAGACGTGGGCCACGTCATGCTCGCGCAGCACCGCGAAGTAGGCCGGAGTGAGGAACTCCGGGTTCCTGATCTCCACTGCGTAGCGCCCTTCCGCCGGGAGCCTGCCGAAGAACCGGTCCAGCCGCTCGGCAAAGTCCAGCGGCGCTACCTTGTCCTCCCTCGCGATGGCCTGAAACTCGAAGATCAGCGGCCCGGTGTGCCCGCCGAAGTGATCGCGCAACGGGCCCCACACGGATTCCAGGAACAGATCGGCGTTCAGGAAGTCGGGATTGGCCTGGCCGCCCCGGGCTTTGTCGCGCGGCTTGGCAAAGGTGTGCACGGTGATCCGGTCCCACACCTTGCTCAGGGCGGGGAACCCCTCCGGGAGCACCTCCGCGTAGCTCTTGAGGGTCTTGTCGGTGAGCGGGCCGTAGAAGCTTGAGTCGATGCCTACGGTGCCGAACAGCGGGAAGCGGGCGTACTCGCCCAACATCTCGGCGACCGCGCCGGTGGCGGGGTAGTCGCGATGGTAGACCAGTCCCTTCCACCCGGGATAGTTCCAGGAGGAGGTGCCGAAGCGCACGCCGGCGGGGATGGCGGCGCGAAGCCGTTCGAGGTCCAGGGAACCGGGAACGTCGGGAGACTCTGGCACTGGTCGATCAGGCGAGCGGCGAGGCGTTACGACGCGGGCTCGATCCGGAACACCTTTCCGGATCCGATCAGGATGTAGAGCTCGCCCCGGGCGTCCTCCCCGAAGCTGGTGATCTGCCCGCCGGGGCTCAGGGTTGGCCACTCGAACGGCTGGATGGCCCGGCTTCCCGAGAGGCGGAAGCTCCGGACCCAGCCCTGGCAATAATCGGCATAGAGGTACTGGCCCTGCAGTCCGGAAACCAGGCTTCCCTGGTAGACGTACCCACCGGTCACCGAGCATCCGTCGCTGTGGGTATAGTCGAGCACCGGGACGGTCAGGCCGTTCCGGTTGCAGCCCGACGACGGGCTGAAGCAGCTGTTGCCTTCCATGATCTTCCATCCGTAGTTGAGCCCCCGGCCGAATTCGCTCACATCGGTGCTCGCGTTGATCTCTTCCCGCTCGTTCTGTCCCACGTCGCCGATGTAGAGATCTCCGGTCAACCGGTCGAAGCTGAATCGCCACGGATTGCGAAGTCCGTAGCTCCAGATTTCCGGGCGCATGCCGGCTTGGCCGAAGAAGGGATTGCCCGACGGCACCGAGGCCTGCCCACTGGCGCTCACGTCGAGGCGGACGATCTTGCCGAGCAGCACGTTGCGATTCTGTCCATTGCCGCTGGGGTCGCCGCCGCCGCCGCCGTCACCGATCCCGGCGTAGAGACGCCCGTCGGGCCCGAATGCCACCATGCCGCCGTTGTGGTTGGAGTTGGAGGGGTGGGGCACCGCGAGGAGGATCTGCTCGCTCGCGGGATCGGCCACGTCGGGATTGGCGGTCACCCGGTAGGAGGCGATCCGGATATCGCCCGAGGTGTTGGTGTAATACACCACGAACCGGCCGTTCGCGGCGTAGCCGGGGTGGAACGCCAGGCCCAGGAGTCCCTGCTCGCCGCCGTTCTGAATCCTGCTGGAAATATCGAGGAAGGGCGCCGACACCAGCGCGTCGTTCCGGATGATCCGGATCCGGCCGCCCTGTTCCACCACGAAGGTACGCTCCTGATCGCCGGGCGGGCTGGTCAGGAACACCGGAGAGGCCAGGCCGCTGGCCACCTCCCGGAGCCGGACCGCCAGCGTGGCCGGCGGCAGCCCCGGGCCTGCGCTCGCCGGGTCGCCACTGTCACAACCGGCCGCCAGCACCGTTAACACCAGTCCGCCCAGTCCCGCCACGCATTGCACCATCATGCCCCCTCGCTTACCGATCCTTGCCATCGGGTGACCAGGCGCCCCGGATCGCCATCGGCGCGGGAACCAGCTGCTCGACGCCTCCGTCGACCGGCACCGTCCAGAGGCGGTTGAACCCGACAGGGGCGGTGCTCCGATTGGACGCGAACAGCACCAGCTTCCCGTCGGGCGACCAGCCGCGAGCGTCGTCCCCACCGGGGTGCCAGGTGAGCCGGCGGGGATCGCCGCCCACCACCGCCACGACGTAGACATCCCGGTTGCCGCTCCGGTTCGAGGTGAAGGCGAGCCAGCGGCCGTCGGGCGAGAACTGCGGATCGGCCTCCACCGCGGGTGTGCTGGTGAGCCGCCGGGCTCGCCGCCGGCCTGGTCGACGATCCAGAGGTCGCCGCCGTACTCGAAGGCGATCTGCGTGGCGCTCACGGTGGGTTGGCGGAGCAGGCGGCTGCCCTGGGCCACGACGGGGAGCGGAAGGACCAAGGCTCAGGCGACGAACAGGTGCGACGGGTCATGGGATCATGTCCGAAGGAGGCTCGTGATGATTGGAGCCACGGAAGTCTCCCAAGTAACCGTCTGATCCGAAGAGTCGCAACGGCTCACCCCTGACCCCTGGTCCCTGACCCCTGCATTTTGGCCAGCATCCGCTCCATTCGCTCGAGATGGGTGACCGTCACCGTCACGGCGCCGAACTCCTCTTCCACCTTGCCGCGGAAGATGAAAGGACCCGGGTCGAAGAGGACGTGGCTCCGGGTCCGGTGCACCTCCGGAAAGAGCACCGTCTCGACCAGGCCCGCTCCGTCGTCGAACGTAGCGAACTGCATCGGCTCGTCTTTCGCCGTGTGGACCGGCTTGGCGGTGGTGAGCATGCCGGCACAGAGCACCGCCTGGCCCACGTGCCTGGACAGGTCGGCGGACGACACGAGCCGGAAACGCCGGAGATCGTCCTGGTGCAGCGACATCGGATGGCAGTCGGTGGAGAAGCCGAGGAGCTCGAACTCCGTTTTTCGGCGGCGGTCGAGCGTGTAGGACGGGAGGATGGGAAGACGGGAAGACGGGAGGCTTCGAAATACATCTTCTCCCGTCCTCCCGTCCTCCCGTCTTCCCGCCTTGTCCACCTCCCACAGCATCTCCGGCCGCGTCTTCCCCTCCGCGATGCTGTCGCACGCGCCGACCTTGATGAGCAGGCGGAGATCGTCGGGACGGATGCCGGTGCGGTCGCGGAGGTCGGCGAGGCTCACGAAGGGGCGGTCGGTCGGGCGGGCGGTCAGGCGGTCGACCGCCCCCGCGCTCAGCCCCTTGATGTACTGGAATCCGATCCGGATCTCGCTGCCGCTTCCCGTCGTTTCAAACCGGCTCCGGTTGATGTCCGGCGGCAGCACCGTGATGCCCGCCCGGCGCGCCTCGGCCACATAGGCAAACGCCGCGTAGAACCCGCCTCCGTTGGCCAGCACCGCCGCGAAGAATTCCGCCGGATAGTGGGCCCGCAGGAACCCCGATTGCTGCGCCACCTGGATGTACGAGCAGGAATGGCCCTTGCAGAAGCTGTACCCCGCGAAGCTCATCACCATCTCCCATACCTTCTTCGCGTTTTCGTCGCTCCTCCCCAGCGAGCGGGCCCCGGCAAAGAAATCCTGCGCGTATGCGGCCAGCGCCTTGACCGGACGCTTCTTGGAGAGCGCCTTGCGCAGCCCGTCGGCGGTGGCCAGCGGCATGCCGGCAAACGCCGAGGCGACGTTCACCACGTCTTCCTGGTAGACCATCACGCCGAAGGTCTCGGAGAGCACGTCGCGCAGGGAAGGGTCGAGCGGCTCGTACTGGCCTCCGTGCAGGCGCTCCAGATAGATCCGGATGAACCGATTCGACGCCGGGCGGATGATGCTGGTGTTGAGCACCATGAGCTCGAAGGATTCCGCCTTGCTTTTGATGCAGAGCTGCCGCGACGCGGGCGACTCTGTGTAGAACACACCCATCGTCTGCCCGGTGGCGAACAGTTTCCGTGTTGCGGGGTCCTGGCCCGCCTCGGCGGAGGTGTAGTCCAGCACCCGACCGGTGTTGGCCCGCACCGCGGCGATGCCGTCGCGGATGACCGCCAGAGAGCGATTGCCCAGCAGGTCGATCTTGACCAGCCCGGCGTCTTCGGCGCCGTCTTTCTCGAACTGGATGACCGGCACCGTCAGGTCGGGCGCGCCGTCGAGCACCTTTACGGCTGGCTCGACGGGCACGTAGTCGGTGAGCGCTCCGGGCACGATCACCACGCCTCCCGGGTGCAGCGAAAGGTGCCGCGGTGTGCCGACCAGCGGCGTCGCGCGTCGGGCCAGGTCGATCCACGCCCGGGGAAGATCCAGTCCGGTGAAGTTGGGATGCTCGGCCAGGAGCTGGTCGATCGGCGTGTCGTCGCTGTACCAGGGAATCCGGCGGGTGACTTCGCGGATCTCGCCCTCGGGGCGGCCCTCGACCTTGGCCACCTCTCGCAACGCGCCGCGCAGCTTGAAGGTGTTGTGATTGGCCACCATCGCGGCGCGGGGAAGGGGATAGCGGCGAAACACCCAGGCGAGGATGTGGTCGCGCTCGTCCCAGGGAAAATCAAGATCGATGTCGGGCGGATCCCTCCGCTCCGGGTTGAGGAATCGCTCGAACAGGAGCCCCGCGCCCAGCGGCTCCACGTGGGTGATCCCCAAGGCGTAGGACACGATCGAGTTGGCGACCGAGCCACGACCGCAATGGGTAGGGCCGTGCTCGACGATGTCCTTCACCACCAGGAAGTAGTCGGCAAAGCCCTTCATCCCGATGATGGCGAGCTCGTGCTCCAGCCGAGTGCGCGTGATGGGGGCGATGGTGCCGTAGCGCCGCGCCGCGCCCTCATAGGCCATGGCCTTGAGCTGCTGGAACGCATCGGTGGCCTCGGCGTAGCGGGGGGGGACGATGCGATCGCCGATGGGAATGCGATAGCGGCAGCGGTCCGCCAGCTCGCCGGCCCGATCGAGAGCGTCGGGGACGTCGGGGAAATGGCGGGCGAGCTCGGGGGTGGGCTTGAGCCAGGCGTTCGGTGAAGACGGGAAGTCCCGTCTTCCCGTCTTCCCGTCTTCCGAGAGCGTCTCATTGCGACTAATCGCCACCAGCAGCCGGTGCCGCGCCCAATCCTCCGCATGGGCGAACATCGCGCCGTTGGTGACGACTGGCGGAATACCCAGCCGCCGGGCCGCGGCGAGCACCGCGTGGCGCGCGGGGCCGGGACGGAGCTCGGCGTAGAGGTTCTCCGGCCCTCCGGCGGCGACGATGTGCTCGAGAAAGGGAACGCTGGCGGACAGGATGAGTGCGCCGTCGCGGTCGTGCGCGAGGAGGTCGGGAAGACGGGAGGACGGGAAGACGGGACGATCTCGTCTCCCGTCCTCCCGTCCTCCCGTCTTCCCGACGTTTCGCCAATGCACCGCACTCACCGCCCGACAGATCGCTCCCCACCCCCGCTCGTCCATCGCGAGCGCCACGCACTCCGCATCGTCCTGCACGAGGTGCGCGCCAAGAATCGGCCGGATCCCCGCCTCTTCGGCAGCGCGCTGGAACTCGACCGCGCCGTAGACCCCGTTGGTATCGGTGCAGGCGAGAACGGAAAAGCCTCTCGCGGTGGCGGCCGCGATCATCGCCTCGGGGGACGAGGCTCCTTGGCCCAGCGAGAACCAGGAATGGACGTGGAGATGGGTAAACACATCATAGAAATACCGAAGAAATACCGAAAGTCAATCATGACATGTAACTCTTTATATTACAACATGTTATGGTCCATGTTCCCGACGGCCACCGGGAAGCATTAGCTTAGTCACCTCGATTCATAGAGAAGACTTATGCGGCGATGTCGGCGAGTCGCAACGTGCTAGCTCGTCCTCGGTGACGAAACTCGTTCGCCGGGCCGGGGCAATTCCGATGGCGCTCATCTCCGTCGGCCTCCTCGGTGCGCAGGCGCCGGCGACACCGTCTGCCTGTACGGAGGTAGTGCTCCCACCGATCGTAAAGAGCCCGCTTTGCGCTACCGTCTCCACACTCAACAGACCGCTGCACCCCGTCATCAGGGGCATCGCGCCCGGAGGCGGGCTCGGCGCTGGCATCGAGTACGACGCGCCGTCAGGGAACCGATGGCATGCCGGCGGGGCCGCGACCGTCACCGCGCGGGAGTATTGGAGCGGTGAGGTCGGCGCCGGATATCGCGGCGCGCGCGCGGGGTTAGAGACGTACGCGCGCGTGCGGGATATGCGACAGCTCAGTTTTTTTGGGATCGGCCCCGAGAGTGACCGGACCGATCATACCGACTTCCGGCTACAGGAGCGGGTCGTCGGGGCACTCGGCTCGGTGAGCGCTACGACATGGCTCACGATCGGCGGGCGGGTGGAGGGATACTGGCCCGAGGTGGGGCCGGGCCGTTCCACTAAGTTGCCGAGCATCGAGGCGCGATTCGCGGAGTCCGACGCGCCCGGCCTGACGTCGCAGCCGCGCCTGATCCGGTATCAGGCCTCGATCGACATCCGGATTCCGGCGGCAATCGGAGAAGCGCTGTACCAGGGCGCGAAGTACCGGATTGCCTACGCGGTTTTCTCGGATCAGGTGCTCGACCGCTTCAGCTTCCGCCGGCTCGACCTCGTGGCGCAACAGCGGTTTGCGTTGTTCGGTCCCCACCGCCGATTGACGCTGCATGGATGGGTATCGATCACCGACACCGACGCCGGCCACGAGGTTCCGTTCTACCTTCAGCACACGCTGGGCGGAAAGTGGAATCTGCAAAGCGTTCACGACGGTCGGATCGGGTCGGACGGGACCCAGGCCACGTTACGCGGTTTCCGTAATTTCCGGTTTCGCGACAGGAACCTGCTGCTGCTCCAAGCCGAATACCGGATCCCGCTGCACGGGCCGGTCGACGCGACGGTGTTCGCCGACGCGGGAAAAGTGACGAGCCGCCGAGCCGATCTCGATCTGGCCGACTTGGAGCACAACTTCGGGTTCAGCCTGAGCCTGATGCGCGGCCCCGCCACCGCGGCGCGGGTGGATGTCGGTCTGGGCGGTGAAGAAGGAGTTCAGTTGTTCTTCACGATTCACCGGGAGGTGATTCCGTGACGGAGGCCCGGATCTCTCTTGGGCTCCTGGCCGTGGCCGCCGGCTGCGCGCTCAATACGCCCCGCACGATCAGTCCCGCAAAGATGGCCGCCTTGTGGGACGAACCGGAGAATCTGGAGCGCCGCGACCTGGTCTATGGAGCCGGCGGCCGGCAGCGCGCGCCTGATCCGAGCGACGCCTTCCAGTTCCTCTCGGAGAAGGAGACCGGCACCCAGTCGGGGTACGACGTGAAGGACGGGCGGGGCCGGGAATGGAGCGTCAAGCTCGGCGCCGAGGCGCGGACCGAAATCGTGGTCTCCCGCATCGTCTGGGCGGCCGGGTACCATCAGCCCTACATCTACTACCTGCCTCGATGGACGCTGGTTCGCGACGGCAAGCGGACGGAGCAGCCGGGAGCCCGGTTCCGCCTCGAGCCCCCGACCCACAAAAAGGTGGGAGAGTGGTCGTGGCGGAACAATCCGTTTCTCGGCACCCGGGAGCTGGCCGGACTGCTGGTCCTGATGATCATGGTCAACAACTGGGATCTGAAATCGGCGCAGAATTCGATCTATGAGGTCAATCCGGATACCCGTGACGAGCACGACTGGTACATGGTGAGAGATCTCGGCGCCGCGTTCGGCAAGAGCGGCTGGGCGACGTTCGGGACCAAGGACGATCCGGCGGCTTTCGAGCAGGAACCGTTCATCCAGGGAATCGAGGGCAACCGGGTGCGGTTCGGTTTTGAAGGCGCCTGGCTCGAGCCGCAGCTCCTCAATAGTGTGACGCCGGACGATGTGCGCTGGGTCTCGGGGTTTCTCGCGCGGCTTTCCCCGACACAATGGAACGACGCCTTCCGCGCCGGCGGCTTCGAAGCGGCCGAGGCCGATCGGTACATTCGGCGCTTGCAGCAGAAAATCGCCGAAGGCAGGAAGATCGGCTCGCTCTAGCACTATCTTCGACACCGTTCGAAATCTCACCGGAGGCCGTTCATGGGATGGGCCCTGCTCGCTGTCCTGCTCGCCGTCGGCGCCTGGCTCGCCATCACCTACAATGGCCTCACCCGGCTCCGGATGCTGGCGCGCAATGCGTGGTCGGACATCGACGTGCAACTCAAACGCCGGCACGATCTTATCCCGGTCCTGGTCTCCACCGTCAAGGGACACGCGGGCTACGAAAAGGGCACGCTGGAATCGGTGGTCGAGGCCCGGAACCGCGCGCTCACCGCCTCGGGTCCGGCCGCGGCGGGTAGCGCGGAGAAGGCGCTCGCCGGGCAGGTCCGGCAGCTCCTCGCCCTGGCAGAGGCGTACCCCGACCTCAAGGCCGGAGAGAGCTTTCTGGCGCTGCAACGCTCGCTGACCGACATCGAAGACCACGTTCAGAATGCCCGGCGCTACTACAACGCCGTCATCCGCGACCTGAACACCCGCATCGCGCAGTTTCCCTCGAACCTGGTGGCGGCTCCGTTCAGGTTCGAGCCGGGTGAGTTCTTCGGTCTGGCTGATGACGCGGAGGGCGCCGTGCCCCGGGTCGACGTGTGAAGCGGGCGGCCGCCCGATCGCTGACGCTGTTGCTGTGCGCCGCCGCGCCCGCGGCGGCGCAACGCACCCTCGAGATCCAGCGCTTCGACGCCGACATCCACGTCGAGGAGGACGGGAGCATCGAGGTCACGGAGACCATCCGGGCTCGGTTCACCGGGGCCTGGAACGGGCTCTATCGCATGGTGCCGGTGAAATACCGCACGCCCCAAGGCTTCAACTGGTCGATCCGGCTCGAGCTGCTGGGGGCGAGGGACGAGCAGGGCGCGCCGCTCCGAACCGAGACGCTCCGCGAAGGCCACCACGTCAAGTACAAGGTGTATGTCCCTGGCGCGCAGGATGCGACGCGCACCGTCGTGATCCGATATCGGGCCCGCAACGCCCTCCGGTTCTTCGAGGACCACGACGAACTGTACTGGAACGTCACCGGCGACGAATGGGACGTGGCGCTGGGCGACGTCTCCGCGCGGATCACGCTCCCCCGGGGCGCCGCGGGGCTCCGCGCCACCGCGTTTAACGGCATCTACGGCTCCACCTCCCGCGAGGCGGTCGTTTCGCTCGCCGACAGCGCCATTCACGTCACGATGCCGCGCAAGCTCGAATTCCGCGAGGGACTCACGGCGGTCGTCGGATGGGACAAGGGCCTGGTGGACGAGCCCAGCGCCACCGAGCGCGTGTCGGGGTTCCTGGCCGCCAACTGGCCGCTGGCGCTGCCGATCCCGGTGCTGGTCGGGATGCTGATGCTCTGGTCGCGCCGCGGGCGGGATCCGCGGCGGCTTCCGGTGACGGTACAATACGAGCCGCCGGCGGGACTCACCCCCGCCGAGGCCGGCACCCTCACCGATGAATCGGTGGACATGCGCGACATCACGGCCTCCATGGTGGATCTTGCCGTACGCGGATTCCTCAAGATCGAGGAACGGGAGGACTCCCAGCTCTTCGGCCTGCTGAAGAACCGGGAGTATGTCTTCCATCGCACCCGGCCGCGGGACGAGTGGCGGGCGCTGACGGCGCACGAGCAGGAAGTGCTCGAAGGCATCTTCGAGGACGGCGCCGACACGGTGCAGCTCTCCGACCTCAAGAACGAGTTCTACAAGAGCCTCGACGGCATCCGGTCCGGGGTCATGAATCGGCTGGTGGAGCTGGGACTCTACGTGAAGCGGCCCGATTCAGTGCGGAATCGGTGGCGGTTCGGCGCCGTGGCGCTGGGCGCACTCACCGCGATGGGCGGGTCGGCCCTGGGGGCGAGGCTGTTGCTCACGCCGGTGCCGTTCGTGCTGGCCGGGATCGCCATCACGCTGATCATGCTGATCGTGGGCCACCACATGCCGGCCCGGACGATCGCGGGCGCGCGCATGCTCGAAAAGGTGCTCGGCTTCGGGGAGTTTCTGGAGCGGGTGGACAAGGAGCGGTTCGAGCGGGTCGTGAAGACGCCCGAGATGTTCGAGCGGTTCCTGCCCTACGCCATGGCGCTCGGGCTGGAGAAGCAATGGGCCCGCGCGTTCAAGGACATCTATCTCGAGCCGCCGACCTGGTACGTAGGCGGCAACCTCCACGCCTTCAACGCGGCCAGTTTCTCCAACAGCCTGGCGGAGCTGTCGAGCAGCGCAGGAACCGCGATGAGCTCATCGCCCCGCACGTCGAGCGGCTCGGGGTTCGACGGCGGGGGCTCCTCGGGCGGGGGGGGCGGCGGCGGAGGCGGGGGAGGGTTCTAGCGCGGCGACTTCCGCATCCACGCCGGTTTCTGACGGCCGATCCTCCGATACACCGGGCACGTCTCCCGATGCGCACCGGCCAGGTACCCGGTGCTCAGCAGGAACTCCCCCACAATCTCCCCGCCGGTGAACTTGAACGTCTGTTTGAACAGCTCGACCCACTCCGGCTTGCCGCGGGGATGGTGGGCGTCGAGCCACCCCGCAAACGATCCGTGGGTCTTCCGCATCGCGACCACCGCCTTCGCGTTGGCGATGGCCGCCTCCACCTTGAGCCGGTTGCGGATGATGCCGGTATCTCCCAGGAGCCGTTTGACCTCCCGCGCTCCATAACGCGCCACCCGGTCGGGGTCGAAGCCATGGTACGCGGTCCGGAACGCCTCTCGTTTCTTGAGGACGGTGAGCCAGGAGAGCCCCGCCTGGTTGATTTCCAGGATCAGGCGCTCGAACAGCTCGGCGTCTCCGGTCAGCGGAAACCCGTACTCGCGGTCGTGATACGGCCCGTGCCACTCGTGGCCCGGGGCCACGTCGCAATAGGTGCTCACCTCACCCAGCGGCCATCTGGGCAAAGCCCACGGTGTTCCCGCCCGGCTCCCGCACATAGATCTCGGTGCTGCCGTAGAACGTGTCGTGCCGCGGTTTCACCACCGGGGCGCCCGCGAGCGCCTTTTCCACCTCGTCCAGGCTGTCCACCGTGATGAACAGCACGACCGAGTGGCCGTCCAGGCTGCCGGCGCTCCCGGGATGGTCCTCGATGACGCTGGCGCGGGTCTGGTACATGATCTCCACGCCTTCCCGCTCGACACTGGCGAACAGCACCTTGCCGTAGGGGCCGGGGATTTCGTGGACCTTCTTGAAGCCGAGCGGACCGGTCCAGAACCCCAGGCAGGGCTCGCACTGGTCCACCACCAGGACTGGTGTCAGGTGCTTCATCATTGTTCGAGTCTTTCGCGTGAGAGGTCGAATCAGGAATAACTCATGGCCGGCAGGCCGCAGGTTTTGCGGAGCAGGGAAAGCTGTCCCAGATGGTAGCTGTCGTGCTGCACCATGAAGGCGAGCATCCCCAGGGTGGTCTTGGTCTCGATGGGGAACTGGGTTTCGATGGTCGTGTCGGCCTGGTGCGCCGTCATCTCGCCCAGGCGTTTGTCGAGCGCATTGCCGACGTCGGTCCAGGCCGCCTGGACCTCCTCGAGCGAGGGCCAGGAAGTGATTTCTGTCAGGCTCTTCCAGCCTACCCGGTCACTCAGCGGGCACTTGCGCTCGGTGCCCAGCTGGCCAAGGAGGTAGTAGCGCGATTCGACCATATGGGCGGCCACGTAGGCGGCGCTGTTCGCGTCTGGCGCCGGGCGCACCATGGCCTGATCGTCGTCCAGCCCGTCCAGGCAGTTGTTGAAGAGCTTCCGGTTGAGCCGGAGCGTTTCGGCCAGCGGGGCGATGCGGGGATCCATGCTGCCTCCTTGGCGGTTGACTGTGGAAGGGTTCTCACTGACCCTTCTGGATGCGCGCGATCGTGAATGCCGGCGCCGGCGGCGTGGATGTCCTGGTGTCGATGGAGACGCCGGACCCGACCCCGGTACGCCAGCAGATCCGGGTCCGGGTGCGGGCCGCCGGGCTCAACCGGGCCGACATTCTCCAGCGACGGGGCGCCTATCCGGCTCCTCCAGGTTGGCCCGCCGACATTCCGGGGCTGGAGTACGCCGGACAGGTCGAGTCGGTCGGGTCGAGCGCCTCCCGGTGGCGCATCGGGGAGCGGGTGATGGGCCTGGTGGGGGGTGGGGCCCACGCCGAGTACGTGGTGGTGCACGAGGACGAAGTGCTGCCGGTTCCGGAGAATCTCTCCTTTCCGGAAGCGGCGGCAATCCCCGAGGCCTTCCTCACCGGCTACGATGCGCTGTTGACCCGCGGGCGGCTGGAACGGGGCGACTGTGTTCTGATCCACGCGGTGGCCAGCGGCTTGGGCACCGCCACGATCCAGCTGGCCAAGGTACTGGGGGCGACGGTGCTGGGAACGTCGCGCACCCCGGCCAAGCTGGAGCTGCTTCATGCGCTGGGACTCGACCAGGGGATCGACACCTCGACGCGGCCGTTCGGCGAGCAGATCACCGGGCCGGTGAACGTCATTCTGGATGTGCTGGGCGGCCCGGCATTCCACGCCAATCTCTCCCTGCTGGCCCCTCGCGGACGCCTGGTGCTGCTCGGCTTTCTGCAGGGCCCCGCCGCCGCCGGGAGTCTCGAGCTGATCCTCCGGAAACGACTCGTGGTGATCGGTTCGGCGATGCGGACGCGGGAGCCCAAAGAGCGGGCGGCGCTGGTGGCGGAGTTTGCCGAACGGATGCTCCCGCTCTTCGGCGAGCACCTGAAGGGCGACGCACCGATGCTGAGTCTGGGGCATCCCGAGCACACCGGCGCCACGCTCCGGCCGATCGTTCATGCGGTGTTCCCGATGGCCGACGTGGCCGCGGCGCACGTCGTGATGGAACGGAACGACTCGGTCGGGAAGATCGTTCTGGTGTGGTGAATCCGATCCACGGCACGCTGTAGCGCCTTCCGCTGCTCCGCCGGCCGGTCCGACGCATCCCAGAGATCGATCTGAGCGTTGGCCTCGACCAGCCGGTCCGCGGTGACCGTCACCGTCCGCACCGCGATCCGCCGGTCCATGGCGGCGTCGAGCGCCCGTCGCGCCGCCTCCCAGAGATCGGCATCGAGCGAGTGCGCGGCGAGCGGGAGGCTCTGCTCCGAGCTTTTATAGTCGGCGTATTCCACCTGGACGGTGAGCCGGTTCGCGGCGAGTACCCGCCGCCGGAGCCTTCTCCCGAGCCCTTCGGTGAGCCGGCGCAACAGCGCGTGCAGTGTGCTCCGGTCATTGGTGTCGGTGGCCAGGGTGTGCGACAGCCGGAACTCGGCTTTGACCGCGGGCGACAGCACCGGCCGCGCATCGATGCCGCGGCTCCGGGAGCTCAACAGTCGCCCCCGCGCGCCGAAGACCGCGCAGAGCTCGCACTCGGCGATGGCCGCCACCTGCCCGATCCGCTCCAGCTGGTACTCGTCGAGACGAAAGAGGATGTCGTCGGGCACGTCGGGAAGAACCGCCATCCGGTGGGGCGAGAGAAAGGGGGCTTCCGAGCCTTGGGGAATGAGCATGGGCCAGATGCCGGACGGACAGGCGGATAGGCGGACAGGCGGATCGTCGTTTCCATCCGCCCATCCGACCGTCCGCCCGATTCGTGTGGCTGCCTCCGACACCAGCTTGTTCACCGCCACTCCGACCGTGAGCGGCAGAGACAGCCGGCTGGCCGCCTCGCGCCGGATCCGCTCCGCCACGTCCACCGCGGGGCCGAACAGCCGCTCGGTGCCGCTCAGGTCCAGAAAGGCGTGCCCGTATCCCCGGGGCTCGATGACCGGCGCATAGATCCGGAGGATTTCGTGGAGGGCCCGGGACGCCCGCGCATAAAGGCGAGGATTGGGAGGGATCAGCAAGAGATCGGGGCAGAGCTTTCGGGCTTGGCGCACTCCCATGCCCCGAGTGACCCCGGCCGACTGGGCCTCAGGTGAGAGCGCCAGCACCGTGGCGCGATCGGCTCCCGGGGGTGCCACCGCGAGCGGCCGTCCGCGAA
This sequence comes from Gemmatimonadales bacterium, assembly GCA_045403135.1. Lineage (GTDB taxonomy): Bacteria > Gemmatimonadota > Gemmatimonadetes > Gemmatimonadales > GWC2-71-9 > JABFSM01. Next base: position 36,739 of record JAXIPC010000042.1, read on the forward strand.
GCGCCGGGGCAACCAGACGCTCGACAGTAGCGCAGAAGGCGGGGGGGTCGATGAACAGGACTGACTTCACTGGTAGTGGGTAGTGGTAGTGGCTAGTGATTAGTGGAAGATTCTATTTTCGGGTTTTCTTCGGTACAACCTACCTCCTCTTTTCCACCGGTCAAGGTCGCTCTTTGAAACATCACGGAGCTACGGCGTGATCGCGACCTTCTCCTTCATCTTCGCGGTGCAGGGACTGTGGAGCCGGGAATGGGCCCCGTCCAACTAGTCCACACGCGTTCCTCTTTGGGGTCGCCACGGCCCCTTCGGGGCCTCGCGATGACTTGTTCGGGCTTCCCTAGCGCTCCTTTCGTTCGCCCAGCGCCTCAGCGGCGATCTTTCTGATTTCCGGATCCGCGTCCTTGATCGCCCGGAGGAGATAGGGCACGGTCGCGTCATCTTCGATGTCCGCCAGGGCCTGGATCACCGCCCGGCGCATTTCGAGATCCGCATCGCTCATCGCACGGCCCAGCGCGGCCACCGCGCGCGCGTCCCCGATCTCTCCCAGCGCTTCCGCCGCCGCCCGGCGCAGCCGCAGGTCGCTCGAGCTCACCGCGTCGATCAGCTCCTGGGGGGCAGAGGAGAGCTCGTCGAGCTGCCCCAGCGCCTCGGCCGCGGCTCGCCGGACCCGCGGGTCGGCGTCCTTCAGCGCCGCGGCCAGCGGATCCGCCGCCTCCACGCTCTCGATCTCTCCCAGCGCCTCCGCCGCGAGGATGCGGGTCCCCACGTCGGAATCCCGGAGCAGCGGAACGAGTGGCGGGACACCGCGGGGATCCTCGACCTGTCCGAGGCCCCACACCGCCGCCCGCCGCACCCTCGGCTCGGAGAACCGGGTCAGCTCGACCAGCCTGCCCAGCGTTTCGGGCAGCTCGAGCTCGCCCAGGGCCCAGGTGGCCATGGCCACCACGGCGGGATCGCCGTCTCTGGTGGCCCGCTCGATATCGCCGCGGAATTCCGGATTGTCGGCGCGGCCGATGGCGTAGGCCGCCGCCTCGCGGATCCGGGGCGAGCTGGAGCGGAGCGCCTCGCGGAGCGGCCCCGGCGCGTCCTGCGCGTCGTGCGAGAGCATCTTGGCGGCGGCACGGCGCACGCAGGCGTCGTCGTCACCCAGGGCGCGGAGCAGCCGACGCCGGGCGCCGGCGTCGGTCACCGGGCTCGCGAGGGAA
>JAXIPC010000106.1:0-36424 GCA_045403135.1 Gemmatimonadales bacterium
ACTCATTGCACCACGATCGTCTTCCGGACGATCCTGATCGCGTTCCCGTCCCCGCGACCGATCACCCGGATCTCCGCCGTGCCCGGTTCATCGAACTGCAGCGTGATGACGCGGGGGAAGCTCCCGAAATCCTCGGTGCAGATCGTGCCGGAGGGCGCCGACCGGTCGTAGAGCCGTACCTCCGCGTCAGACGGCAGAGCATCGAGCTCGTATCCGTCGGCCTGGGTGCAGCTCGAGCTGCCGAAGGTACTGGCCGTGATCTGAAAGGGCGCGCCCCTGGTCACAGCGTTGGGCGCGATCAGGCTGCTGAACGGCGGATCGCCCTCGACCACATGACCCAGCCCTCGAGTCCAGACGCCGGGCTCCACGATGTCGCAGCCGGCGGCGGCCAGGGCGATGATCGATACTGCGGCAATGGTGCGCATATCTACACATACCCTTCCCACCCGCTCCGCGTCACGCCTGGACCGGAACCTCACTCATCAGGGCCAGGTCGTTCCCGTCCGGATCCTTGAAGTCGGTGAGCCAGAGCTCACTGGTGGCGGCCCGGTGGACCAGGTGCGGCGCCGCCCCGAACGCCACCCCCCGCTCCACCAGCGTCTTATACACCGTGTGAATGTCCGAGACCTTGAAGTACACCATCGAGCTCCGCGCCCGCGCCGTTTCGGGAACCCCGACCAGCAGCCGGACGTTGCCGGCCATGAAGAAGCTCATCTGGGGCGGCGCAGCGAACAGGAACTTGATGCCCAGCGTGTCCCGGTAGAACCCGATGGCCCGCTCCAGGTTCTCGACTGGAATGAGGAGCTGCCCGACGGTGGCGTCCGAGAGATCCATGGTACCCTCCAGCGGTTTGACAGGTCTCTGGCCTGCGACTAACTTAGCCTGACTAACTAAACAATGTAGCCTAGCTAACTAATCCGTCAAGCCCCTATGCCCAAGCCGCCCCGGCCCGATCCCGCCGCCGTCGCCGACCGGCTCCACTCGGCCGCGATTCACCTGCTCCGCCGGCTCCGCAAGGAGGACGAGGCCATCGGCCTCACCGCCGCGCGCACCTCGGCGCTCTCGGTGGTGGTGTTCGGCGGTCCGGTCAGCATCGGTCAGCTAGCCGCCGCCGAACAGGTGAGCCCGCCCACGATGACACGGCTGCTGGTGGGGATGGAGCGGGATGGCCTGCTCAAACGGGAGCGGGACCGGGAGGACGGGCGGGTGATCTGGATCCGCGCCACGCCCAAAGGAGCTCGCATTCTGCAGGAAGGCCGCCGCCGTCGGGTCGAGGCGCTGGCGGGTGAGCTCGAGGGTCTTTCGGCCGCTGAGCTCACCCTGCTGCTCCGGGCCGCGGAGACGATGGGCCGCGTGGCCGGGCGGCCCGCTAGTCCTTGAGCGTCAGAAGCGAGGTCGGCGCCCCGTTTTTCTTGTTCCCGTAGAACACATTGTTTTTGAAAGAGGCGATGATCCCCCCCGCCGAGGCGGAGATTCCGGTGCCGTTGTAGACCAGGGTCACACCCGAGATCGCCGTCCAGTTCCCCGCCCCCGAGACCCTGAGGCCGTTCCCCGCATTGTTGCGGATGGTGACCGCCTGGAGAAACACCCGTACCGAGTCCGCGGCCGCTACCGACACGCCGTTCTGGGTGAATCCGTCGATGACGGTCTCTTCGATCGAGACACGCTTGGCGGCCACCACTTTGATTCCCGTAAGACCGTTGCCCCCGCCGTTGATCGACAATCCCCGGAGCCGGACCGTCTTCGCCGAATCAGCGGCGTCGGTCAGGTTGATCGTGACACCGGTGGTGAGGTTGGCGAAGATGACACCCGTGGCACCTCGTCCATCGATGGTCACCGACCGGGTAATCGTGACCGCCCCGAACCCGGCGGGATCGAGCACGCTGATCTCGCCGTTGGTCGCCGTCCGGGAAAACGCACCGTTGAAGGTCTTGCACGGCGCGGTGCGGCTGCAGGGAAAGGCGTCGTCGCCCGTGCCGGAGACCCAGGTACGGCTAGCCTGTGCCTGAGCCGATACCGCCAGAACCGTACTGAACATCGCGAACCACACCGCCGATCGTCCACGCATCGTCGTATCTCCGTGGTGACGGGCCAGGTATTGTTGTCCACAGATGACACAGATTACACAGATGAAAAAAGAAAGTGACTACCTGCTTTTAGAATCTGTGTAGTCCGTGTCATCTGTGGATGAACTCTCTCAGCTCGAAAAAACGATCTCACCCGGCCCGAAGCGCGATCACCGGGTCCACCCGTGCCGCGCGCCGCGCCGGCGCGTACGCCGCCAGCAGCGAAACCACCCCCACCGCGAGCGCCACCAGTATATAGACGGCCGGATCGCTCGGACTCACCCCGTGCAGCATGTCCCGGATCAGCCCGCTGGCCAGGAACGCTACTGGCAGCCCGATCGCCACGCCGAAGACGGTGAGCCGCGCCGCGTCGGCCAGCACCATCCGCTCGATGCCGCCTCGGCTGGCGCCCAGCGCGCCGCGGATGCCGATCTCCTGGGTCCGCTGCCGCACCGCGTAACTCAGCACGCCATGAATCCCCAGCAACGCGAGGGAAAGCCCCACCAGCGCGAACGCCAGGATCTGAATCGCGTTGAGCCGGACCCCGCCGAGCTGGTCGCGCACGTTGTCCGCCATCGCCGACGCGAACAGCGGCCGGTCCGGTACCAGCCGGGCCAGGGTCAGACGAATCGGGCGAAGCAGCGACGTGGGCGACCCCGCCGCGCGCACGAAAAACGTCGAAAACGCCGAGGGTGATTGCAGCCAGGGACGGTAGATCTCCGGACCGTCCTCGGAGAGCAGCAGGTTGTTGCCCGCCGCCTTGTTGTTGCGGACCACGCCGACCACGGTGAGCGAAACCGCCAGCGATGGCGCGGTATCGATCCGGATGGTCCGCCCAATCGGATCCTGTCCCGGCCACCACCGCGCCGCGGCCCACTCGTTGACGACGGCAACCGGGGGCGTCGCTTCCAGATCCTGCTCGCTCACATCCCGCCCCCGCGAAATGGCAATGCCCAGCGCGCCGAAGTAGCCGGGGCTCACCGAGAGCGTGGCCGTCGGCACCGAGCCCCGGGGCAATGGAGCGGCCTGTCCCTCCAGGGTGACCGATCCGGGCGAGCCGCGCGCGCCGAGGGGCACGCCGGCCCGGAGCGCCGCCGATTGCGCACCAGGAAGCCGGGACAGCTCCAGTAAAATCTGCTGCGTCACCGGCAGGTATTTCTCCTTGACCCGCCAGGGATGCGGGAAACTGGGTGAACCGGAGAGCACATTCACCGCCTCGAAGCCCAGGTCGAGCCGCGACAGCCGCAGCGACGTCTTGGCCAGCAGCCCGGCGCCGGTCAGCAGGGCCACCGCGGCAGCCACCTGCGCCACCACGAACACCTGCTGCGCCAGGCTGCCCCGGCGCCCGACGCTGGCGGAGGGGCCGCCGTCGCGGAGCAGCCGCTGCACATCGGCCCGCGCCACCGCCCGCGCCGAGACCAGGCTCAGCAGCGTGCCGATGCCGAGCGCCAGCACCGCCGCGAACCCGACGACCCGTCCGTCAACCCGGTATTCCATTCCGCTGGGCCGGAGCGATTGCAGCACCGCGAGGGATTGCAGCACCCCCAGAAACCACGAGGCGAACAGCAGCCCGAGCACCACGGCGGGCAGAATCAGCATCACGTTCTGCGCCATCAGCCCGCGCACCAGCCGGGTGGAGCGCGCCCCCAGCGCCGAGCGAACCGCGAATTCCCGCTGCTGGGAAAGGGCGCGGACCAGCGCCAGGTTCGCGATGTTGGCGCAGGCGATCAGCAGCACGCAGCCGACGATGGCGGCGAAGATGAGGTCGTGCGACTGGGTCGAGCCCGCATAGCGGCTGCGGAGCGGCGCGGCCTCGATGCGCATCTCGGCCGGCCCCGACCCGCCCGGCCGGGCCAGCAGCTTCGGATCGATGGTCAAAAGCTCGGCGTTGAGCTGTGCCAGGGCCCGCTCCGGGGCCAGCCGGCCGATCACCGTCAGCGAACGGATCGAGGGCCGGGTGCTGGGATCCAGCGTCGGAACCACCGACAGCCAGAACTGGGAGCGCACTTCGTGGTTGAATCCCGGCGGCATGACGCCGATGACGGTGTACTGGGTGTCGCTCAGCTTGACCACTTTGCCCAGGATCGCCGGGTCCGAGCCTAGATGAGTAGCCCAGAGATCGTGGCTCAGCACTACTACGGGAGTCGCCCCCAGCCGGTCGTCGTCCAGGGTGAAGGTGCGCCCCATCGCCGGTCGGACGTCGAGCAGCTCGAACAGATTGGGCGAGACCACGCCGCCCGACACCAGCAGCGGCTCGCCGCCGGTGGAGAACGCCTTACCGCCCGAGGTGTAGCCGGCCAGCGCGTCAAGGGTGCGGGGGACATTGGGCCGGAGCACATTGGCGAAGGTTTCGTAGGAGACGCCGCAACCGCCCGGACACCTCGCGTCGGGCCCCGTCGTGGTTTCGCTGAGCAGCACCAGGCGGTCGGCGTCCTTGAAGGGCAAGCCGCGCAGCCGCACGGCATCGATCACCCCGAATGCCGCGGCGCCGGCGCCGATGCCTAAGGTGAGCGAAAGGATGACGGCGGCGACGAAGCCCGGGCTCCGGGCCAGCGAGCGGCGCGCCGCCTGAAAGTCGAGGTCGATGGTCATGCAGCGAGGTTCGCCGATCGGGCGGCTGCCGTCAAGGGCACCTAAATTCCGGCATGCCCGTCATCTACTACGACGGCTACTGCGGACTCTGCGATCGCTTCATCGGCTTCGTGCTCGCGCGGGACCGCAAGGGTCGCTACCGTTATGCTCCACTCTCCGGAGAAACGGCGCGGGGCCGCTTCGGGGAGAGTTTCGACCTCGATGAGCCGCAAACCGTCCTGCTGGAGGAACCCGGGAAACTCCGCGTCCGCTCCGACGCCGCGCTCGCGATCCTCACGGGCCTGGGCGGCGGGTGGAAGGTGGTGCAGGCGCTCCGGATCGTCCCCCGGCCGATCCGGGACTGGGTGTATGACCTGATCGCGCGGCACCGATTCCGCTGGTTCGGGCGGCGCAGCGAATGCCGGATTCCATCGCCGGAGCAAAGAGATAGGTTTCTTCCATGACCGAGCTCGCCACATTCGCCGGCGGATGCTTCTGGTGCGTCGACGCCGTCTTCCAGCCGCTCAAGGGCGTCGAGGGTGTGGTTTCCGGCTACATCGGCGGAGTCCGGCCCAATCCCTCCTACGAACAGGTGTGCAGCGGCGCCACCGGGCACGCCGAGGCGGTGGAGATCCGGTTCGATCCGGCGGTGATCTCTTACCGGGATCTGCTGGAGCTCTTCTTCGCCTTTCACGACCCCACCACCAAGGACCGCCAGGGGCCCGACCGGGGCACCCAGTATCGCTCGGCCATCTTCGTGCATTCGCTGGAACAGCGGCACGACGCGGAGGCGGTGATCAAGGAGCTGGATACGGCCGGCGGGTTCCCCGCCCCGATCGTCACCGAGGTGTCCCCGGCGACGACGTTCTATCCCGCCGAGGAGTACCATCAGGACTACTACCGGCGGAATCCCGAGAAGGGGTATTGCCAGGCGATGATCTCGCCGAAGCTGGCCAAGCTGCGGAGCAAGTACGCCGCGACGCTTCGCTAGCAGCAGCGAGCAGGGAATAATGCTATGGGCGGGCCAACTCAGCCTCGGCCCATTCGGCGAATCTTTCGGCGTGCTGCATAACCGACCTGGCTTCATTCACGCTGGCCGCTCGATGCCCGTAGTGAGCATCGTCCTTCCAACTCAGCAATCGGCCCAGGCGCTGATCCTGTTCCCTGGGAAGACGAGCGCCGATTGCAGCCTTGAGAGTCTTACTCAACCCCCGGTGATCGACGGCGTTCTGAATACGCCCAAACTTGATGGAGACGGCGTCGCCCAATGCGATAGCGGAGTCAATCGCCAGGGTAATGATGGGATTGCCGATGCTCGTCGCTTCCGACACCTCGAGAAGGTCCCTTCCCGCCTGGAGAAAGGCGCGGGCGTTGTCGAGGCGGCCCTTCCATTCTGACTCGGCGACTGTCTTCCAAGTCCCTCGCCTAACCACCGATCAAGCTCCTTGGTGCTGGCCCCAGCACCGGGATCGCGTCTGCCATGAGCTTGCGCCACCATTCACTTCGCGACTTTGCGTGTCGCTCCAAGTCCGCTGGTGCGAATGCGACTAACGACACACTCAGTCCCAGCTCGTCAGCAGCCTTGACCACAATGCGGTTGAGACTCCTGAGCCCTTCCATGCTGGCGCTCGTCTGCACTATTGCCAGATCAACATCACTCTGGACGTTATCCCGTCCCCGTGCCACGCTTCCGACGAGCCACACCGCCTTCGGAACGGGTTTCATTCGCCGAGCCGCTGCGCGGATGCGTTCGAGAAACCGGTCGATGCGTTCGGCCTCTCGTTCAAACAGCTGTCGGATCGCGAGAGCGAGCCGGTGGTGCTCCGCCAATTGGTACTGAGGACTCCGGCCCGTCCCGCTCGCTTCGACTATGCCGGCCGCAACCAGACGCTCAAGCACGCGACCGGTTCCCGGCTTTCCGAGGCCGGCACGGATGGCGATGGCTGAGGCGGCCATTCCCGTCCGTTGGAGGCTCAAGACCCTGAGGACTCTGACCATCCCGACCGTTCCGAGGATCGAATCAAGCGGCTGGTAAAAGAAGCTGCTAGGCTTGGCTGGGGGCCTCACCAAAGAACTCCTGGCTCAGGTATGTTATAATGACATTCAGTTGCTTATAACGTACGTTGGTTGCTTATAGAGCACAAGGCTCCGACCGAAGCAGTTTCGGGGAACGAGTGCCCGCACCGCGCTAGCTTCATGCGTCCTCTCTTTTTCCATGCCGAGGAGCTCCCGTGCGCCGCTCCGCCTTTGCCTTCTCCCTGTGCCTCTCCCTGGCCGCCGCCGACCTTGCCGCGCAGCAGATCAGCCCGCGGACCTTCGAGTCGCTTCGATGGAGGATGATCGGACCCTTCCGGGGCGGGCGCACCAAGGGCGCGGCCGGTATTGCCGACCAGCCGAACGTCTTCTACGTCGGGGCCACCAACGGCGGGGTCTGGAAGACCACCGACTTCGGCACCACCTGGAAGCCGATCTTCGACGATCAGCCCACCGGATCAATCGGGGCGATCGCGCTGGCGCCTTCGAATCCCGACATCGTCTACGTGGGAACCGGAGAAGGCCTCCAGCGACCCGACCTCTCCACCGGCGACGGGATCTATCGCTCCAACGACGCCGGGAAAACTTGGACCCACCTGGGGCTCTCGGACGGGCAGCAGATCCCCCAGATCGTGGTGGACCCGCGCAATGAGTCTAGGCTCTTTGTCGCGGTGCTGGGCCATCCCTACGGCCCCAACGCCGAGCGGGGCCTTTTCCGCTCCGCCGATGGCGGCCGGACCTTCGAGAAGATCCTGTACAAGGATGAGAACACCGGCGCGGTGGACGTGGTGCTGGCGCCCAACAACCCCGATATCGTCTATGCCGTTCTCTGGGAGTCGCGGCAGGCGCCCTGGGAAAACGGCGTGTTCAGCGGGCCGGGGAGCGGCCTCTTCAAGTCGGCCGACGGCGGCGCCACCTGGCGTCAGCTCACCGGCGGACTTCCGGGATTCTCCGACGGCCTGGGCCGGATCGGGATCACCATCGCGCCCAGCGACCCCAGCCGGATGTACGCCACGGTGGAGATGCGCGGCGGCGGCTTCATCTACCGCTCCGACGACGCCGGAGAGACCTGGCGGCGAATCAGCGAGGATGGCCGCGTCGCGGGCCGTGCCTCCGACTTCGCCGAGGTGAAGGTCGATCCCACCAATCCCGACATCGTCTATTCCGGAAGCGTCGTCACCTGGAAATCGGTGGACGGCGGAAAGACCTGGACCGGATTCCGCGGCGCGCCCGGTGGCGACGACTATCACCGGATCTGGATCAACCCGCGCAACCCGAAGATCATTCTGATCGCCGCCGATCAGGGCGCCATTATCACGGTGAACGGCGGCGAGAGCTGGAGCACCTGGTACAATCAGCCCACCGCCCAGTTCTACCACGTGAGCGCCGACAACGCCTTCCCCTATCGGGTCTGCGGCGGCCAGCAGGAGAGCGGCTCGGCCTGTGTGGCCAGCCGGGGCGACGACGGGCAGATCACCTTCCGCGACTGGCACCCGGTGGGCGTCGAGGAGTACGGCTACGTCGCCGCCGACCCGCTCGACCCGGACATCGTCTACGGGGGAAAGGTGTCCCGCTACGACCGCCGCACCGGCCAGGTTCAGAACGTGGCGCCGAAGCTGTTCCGGGATCAGGGCTACCGCGCGCTCCGCACCGCGCCGGTGCTGTTCAGTCCAGTGAATCCCCGGCTGCTGTTCTTTGCGACCAACACGATCTGGACCACGCTGAACGGCGGGATGAGCTGGACGCAGATCTCTCCCGATCTGACCCGCACCGACTCGGTCGTGCCGCCCAGCGTCGGCAAGTATTCCGCCGAGCGCGCCGCGACCGCCCGCCACCCCGGCGTGATCTACACCGTGGCGCCGAGCTACCGGAGTGCCAACGTCATCTGGGCCGGAAGCGACGACGGACTGATCCAGGTCACCATGAACGGCGGGCGAAGCTGGAAGAACGTGACGCCGCCGGGCCTTTTGCCCTGGAGCAAGATCTCGGTGATGGACGCGTCGCACTTCGACACCCTGGTTGCCTACGCCGCGGTGAACACGCTCAGGCTCGACGACCTGACCCCGCACATCTATCGCACCCGGGACGGGGGGAAGAGCTGGACCCATATCACCGAGGGGATTCCGCCCGGCGCCACGATCAACGCGGTGCGAGAAGATCCCCGGCGCAAGGGGCTGCTCTTTGCCGCCGGCGAGACCCAGGTGTGGGTGTCCTTCGATGACGGCGACCACTGGCAGTCGCTCCGCCTCAACATGCCGGCCATCTCGATCCGCGATATCGTGATCAAGGACGACGACCTGCTCGCCGGCACCCATGGGCGGGGGTTCTGGATCCTCGACGACATCACTCCGCTTCGGCAGATCACGCCGACAACGCAGTCGGAGGCGGCCCTGCTGTTCAAGCCGCAGCCGGCCACCCGGGTTCGCTGGAACATGAACACCGACACGCCGCTCCCCCCGGACGAGCCTGCGGCGCCTAACCCGCCCGACGGCGCGGTGCTCGACTATTGGCTCGGTGGTCCGGCCCAGGCGCCGGTGACGATCGAGATCCACGACCGCGCCGGCGCGCTGGTCCGCCGTTTCTCCAGCGAGGATGCGCCGGAACCGCCGATTCCCGGCCGAAACATCCCGGACTACTGGATCCGGCCGCCGCAGCGCCTCTCCACCGCGACGGGCATGCACCGGTTCGTCTGGGACCTCCACGAGCCCGATCCGGTCGGCGTCAACTTCGGCTATCCGATCGCCGCGGTGCATCTGAACACCGCGAGGGAGCCCAAGGGGCCCTGGGTCATGCCGGGCGCCTACACCGTGACCCTGACGGTGAATGGGAAGCGGATGAGCCAGCCCCTGGCGGTGCGCATGGACCCGCGGGTGAAGACTCCGGCCGTGGCACTCCTGCGTCAGCACACGCTTTCAGTCCAGATGGTGCAGAGCCTGAAGCGGAGCAGCGAGGCGCTGGCGGCCCTGCGGGGGCTCCGCGCCAAGCTCCGCGACGCCAGGCCGAGCGCCCCCGCGGCTGCCGCTCAGGCGCTCGGCGGGTTCGATCGCAAGGCGGCGGAGCTCGAAGGCCCCACCGGCCTGGGACGTCTGCCGGGCGAGCTGGCCTCACTCTACAATACTCTGCAGGATGCCGACGTCGCCCCGACCTCCCAGCTCGAGAGCGCGGTTCGCGAGCGGACCGCGGCGCTCGGCGCCGCCATCGCCCGGTGGCGGACCTTGCGGACCACCGAGCTTGCCGCGCTCAATGCCGCGCTCCGCGCGGCCGGGGTGGCGGAGATTCATTGACCGTGAGGCACGTGGCGCTGGTGCGCGAGGTGAGCCCGGAGATCCTCCGGTGCGAGCTGACCCATCTGGCCCGCGCCCCGATCGATCTGGAGCGGGCGCGCGCGCAGCACGCCGAGTACGTTGCCGCGCTCGCGGAGCTCGGCTGCGACATCGAGTGGCTGCCGCCCGAGCCCGGGTTGCCCGATGCGGTGTTCGTCGAGGATACCGCCATCGTGCTCGAGGACTTTGCCGTCATCACCCGTCCCGGCGCCGAGTCGCGGCGGGCCGAGCTCCCGACCGTCATCGCGGCCCTCGGCCGATACCGGCCGCTGCACCACATCACGGCGCCGGGTACCCTCGACGGGGGCGACGTGCTGCGCATGGGGCGGGCGCTGTACGCCGGCGAGACGCTCCGCACCAACGCCGAAGGCATTTCCCAGCTCGCCGAGATCGTTACCCGCCGCGGCTACGCGGTCTGCGCCGTGCCGGTGCACGGGTGCCTTCATCTCAAGTCGGCGGTGACCGCGCTCGACGAGCGCACCGCGCTGATCAACCGGGAGTGGATAGAGGTCACCCGGTTTGCCGGCCGGCACCTCGTCGATGTCGACCCCGCCGAGCCGTTCGCGGCAAACACGCTGGCCGTGGGCGGCGGGCTGATTCACGCCGCGGAGTTCCCTGGGACCCGGGCAATCCTGGCCGGCGCGGGTTTCACCGTGCGGTCTTTGCCCGCGTCGGAGCTGGCCAAAGCGGAAGGCGGAGTGACCTGTTGCAGCCTGATCGTGGCGGTCGACGGGTGACGAAAGTCCCGGTCCGGGAGTCTTTACTATAGGAGGGTCCGACTAGACATCTGGCAGGGAGGAATCGAATGTGGGGACCGAGAATCGGCCGCCCGGTCGCTGTGGCTGTCGCTTTCGGCCTGGCCGCCTGCGACAACCCAACCGGGACAAATAACAACACCGAGGGCACCGCCCAGGTGCGGATGATGAACGCCGCGGTGGGAACCCCCGCCCTCGACCTGCTGGTCGGCGGCACCGTGATCCTCAGCGGGGTCCAGTTCGAGCAATCATCTGGGCTCGCCAGCATGCCGGGCGGCACTCAAACTCTGGCAGTACGCCGGTCCGGCGAGGTGGCCACCCTGGCGTCGCGCGCCCTTCCCGTCATTCCCAACGCCAGGTACACGCTGGTCGTGGGCGGCTCATTCGCTTCGCTGACGCTGACGGCTTCGATGACGGTGGATACCGGCCTGGCCAAGCCGGATCGTGCCAACATCCGGATCATCAACATCTCGACTATCGAGCCGCCCCAGGATTCCTCACACCAGGCGCCGCCACCGGTGCCGCTCGACGGGTACATCACGCCGCCGGCCGCGGATCTGGGCTCGCTCGCTCCCACCTTCTCGATGGATGCCCGGTATTCCTCCTACAGCTCCCTCATGTATTTCGATCCGGCTACCTGGGCGGTCCGGTTCACGACTGCCGGCACCAAGCAGGTCGTGGCCAGCACCGGCGCGATCCCGATCGCGGCGGGACAAGTCCGGGCGGTCACCCTGCAGAAGAAGGCGGACGGGACCTGGCAGACTTCGGTGGTGGCCGAGCAGCCTTAAGAGGGCTCGAGCCCCACGGCCTGGAAGGCCGCCGCGAGCCGGCGCACCCCCTCCTCGATCGCCGGCGGCGTCACCCCCCCATAGCCGAGAAGAAGACCGCCTCGGGCGCACGGCCCAATGTAGTACGTGCTCAGCGCGGCGGCCTCCACGCCGTGCTCCAATGCCGCGGCAGACACCCGCCTGTCAGCCATCCCATGCGGCAACCAGCCGACCGTGTGAAGTCCGGTTTCCGGGCGGGTGATCTCGAGCAGATCGGGAAGCTCGCGTTTCAGGGCGACGAGCAAGGTATCCCGGCGCTCCCGGCAGACCGTCCGCAGGCGCCGCAGATGGCGGGCGTAGTGGCCCTCGACCATGAAATCGGCCAGGGTCATCTGATCGAGGGTGGGCGTGTGCTGCCCGCCAATCCTGCGCATCGGGCGGAACCACTCGACCAGGTTCCGCGGCGCGACCAGATAGCCGATTCGCAATGCGGGGAATAGCGTCTTGTTGAAGCTGCCGATGTAGAGCACGCGCTCGGCAGGATCCAGCCCCTGCAGGGCCGTGAGCGGCCGCCCGGCGTAGCGATACTCGCTGTCGTAGTCGTCCTCCACGATCCAGGCGCCGGTCCGGCCAGCCCATTGGAGCAGCGCCAGACGTCGCTCCAGGCTCAAGGTGACCCCGGTCGGGTACTGGTGCGAAGGACTTACCAGCGCAAGCCTGGCATGCGGATCCGCCGCCAGCCCCGCGTCCACGCACAAACCCTCCCCGTCGACCGGCACCGGAATGATCCGGGCTCCGGCAGTAGTCAATGCGCCGCGCGAGCCGAGATAGCCCGGGTCCTCGAGCCACACGGCATCGCCCGGATCCAGCAACACACGGCATACCAGCTCCAGTGCCTCCTGCGCGGAGGAGAGCACCAGCACCTGATCCGGGGTGCAGCGCACCCCGCGCGACGCGGCGAGATGCGCGGCGATCGCGTCGCGAAGCGGTGGAAAGCCCGCGGCGGAGCCATGGTACAGCTGCCTCCTCGGGAGACATCGGTCGCGGCGCGACGCCAGCCGAGACCACAGCGGCCAGGGGAACTGGTCGACCGGCGGCACTCCGGTGTAGAACGCGCGTGGATAGAGGCCCGAGGGGACCTGCAGGAAACGGCGAAGCTCCTGATTGCGCGCCGCGACCCGCGGAGGGCAGTTGGCCCGGGGGACGGCGGTCGGCTCCCCGGGCTGGGCTTGCAGCAGGTGGTCCGGGATCAAGCGCGCCACGTAGCTGCCGGAGCCGACGGCCCCGACGAGATAGCCCTCCGCCACCAGTTGGTCGAAGGCAACGAGCGCGGTGGATCTGGATACGCCAAGATCCTGGGCCAGCCGCCGGGTGGAGGGCACCCGGACGCCTGGGGGCAGCCGGCCGGCGAGGATCGCTTCCCGGATTCCGCGATAGAGCTGGTAGTGCAATGGCTCCGCCGCCGTGGAATCGATCGTAATGAGCAGCTCCGACACTTCGGCGAGGCGGGGTTCCGGAGTGACCATCAGGACCTCGGGAGTCGGCGATAGTGGCGGCGCGCGCGGACCCGGTCGCCACACTGCTTCTTGCACCACCTCCGCGAGCCGTTCTTGCTCGCGTCCACGAAGAGCCAATCGCACTCGCCACATCGCCTGACCTTCGTCAGGAGATCCGACACCAGGAGCTCGACCGCCGAGCTCACGATCGGCCAGACCATGGCATCCAGCTCATCCGCCGAAACCCGGAGCCGCAGGGAGAAGCCTCGCTCCCCCGCCGAGAGCTCCCGCTTTCGACGGTCCGCCAGCCACCACTTGCTCACCTGTCTCACCGCCTCCGGCGACGGCTTGCTTCCCTCCGCGACCGCCCGAAGCAGCCGGTACAGGTCTTCTCGCAACCGGAGCACTCGCGCCAGCGCCCGCCTTGCCTCGGCGGGGCACCTGGTGGCCGCCGCACCAAGGCGATCCGCCTCGGCGGCACTCAGAATACTCGCGCGGCGGCTCCAGACCAGCAAATCCTCGTAGCGGCGCAGCCGCTCGCGCGGGGCGCCGCTGGCCCGGGCACCCGTCGTATTGATCAGGTCCAGACAGGGCAGCCCGCCGACCAGCTCGAGCTTGGCCACCGGCAGGAGCGGGCGTCGGGCCATGAGACCTCCGGAATTGGTGTCTCATGCTCAAAAGGCATTTGACACGTGAGAGCAACCGCTCTATCATAATCACGGCGCGGCCGGAGCGCCCAGGGTGCCGGCCGTGCCCGTCTCGCTGCCGGGACACTACCGTGATTCGACTGCTCGACTGGATGGACCGGACCTGGTCGTTCGACCTCCCCGTCGGGGCCTTCCCGGCCGTGCTCGAGCGCCTCCGGGGCACGCCGGCGCGCGCGGACGAGCTGGTCCGAGGCATCCCCAACAGTACTCTGCGCACCCGCCCCGACAACCACTGGTCGGTGAACGAGCACCTCGGGCACCTGGACGACCTGCACGAGCTCGACACCCGGCGCCTGGGGGAGTTTCTGGCCCGGGCCGAAATCCTGTCGGCAGCCGATCCGTCGAACCGGCGGACCGACACTGCCGACCATGGCGCGACGCCGGTGGCTGATCTCCTCGAGCGCTTCCGCCGCCGCCGGCTGGAGCTGGTACACCGGATGGAAGCGCTCTCCGCCGAAGCGATTGCGATCGCGTCGGTTCACCCGCGGCTCCGGCGCCCGATTCGGCTGATCGATTGGGCCCAATTCGTGGCCGACCACGACGATCACCACCTGGTGCGCGCGCGCGAGGCGCTCCGGGCGTGATCGAGTCCCAGCGCGATCTCTTCGACATTCCGGAAGGGATCACCTACCTGAACTGCGCGAACATGGCCCCGCAGCTGCGCGCTGTCGGCAGCGCGGGCATCGGCGCGGTGCGGGCAAGGGCCACCCCGTGGACGGTGGCCGCGCCGGACTGGTTCTCCGGTGCGGAGCGGCTTCGCGACCTCTTTGCTCGCGTCCTGAACGCCGAGGCGGAGGGCATCGCCCTGGTGCCGTCGGTCAGCTATGGGATCGCCACCGCTGCGGCCAACGTCCCGGTCTCCAGGGGGCAATCGATCCTCCTGCTGGACCGGGAGTTCCCCTCCAACGTGTATGGGTGGCGCGAGCTCGCCCGGGAGCGGGGGGCGGAGGTTCGCACGGTTCGTCGAGAGTCGGGCAGTACCTGGACCGAAGCGGTCATCGCGGCGATGGACCCCGGCACGGCCGTGGTCGCGGTTGCCAATTGCCATTGGACCGATGGCAGCCTGATCGACCTCGTCCGGGTGGGAGCAGCAGCCAGATCGGTCGGTGCCGCCCTGGTGGTGGACGCCAGCCAATCGCTCGGCGCGCATCCCCTGGACGTGTCCGAAGTGCAACCGGATTTCCTCGTCACCGTGGGCTACAAATGGCTGATGGGACCGTACGGGCTCGGCTACCTGTACGTGGCACCCCGATGGAGGGAGACGGGAGTGCCGATCGAACACTCCTGGATGACCCGCGCGGGCTGCGAGGACTTCACGCGATTGACCGACTACACCAATGCGCATCGCGATGGTGCCCGCCGGTTCGACATGGGCGAATTCGCTCAATTCGTGCTGACGCCCATGGCCATCGCCGCGCTGGAGCAGATCCTCGCGTGGGGGGTCGGCCGCACCGCGGCGACGCTGGCAACGCTGACGGCGCAGGTGGCTCGAGGGGCAGCCGAGGTGGGCGGCTCCACCCTCCCGGCCGGGCAGCGGGTCGGTCACATGGTCGGGGTCCGCCTCCAGGGTGGGCTGCCGGATGCATTGGCGGGGGCATTGGCAGCCGCGAAAGTGTACGTGAGCATTCGCGGCGATTCGATCCGGGTGGCGCCCCACCTCTACAACGACGGCGACGATGTCGACCGGCTTCTGACGGTGCTCCGGCGGTGTATCCAGCAAGGGACATGAGCTCCTGAAATCGGTCATCGCATTCATCGAGGCCAGCCGGGATCGGTTCGTCGACGAGCTCACCCGGTACCTCACGATTCCGAGCATCAGTGCGCTCCCGCAGCACGCGGCCGACGTGCGCCGCTGTGCCGAGTGGACGGGCCGAGCGCTCGACCGAGCCGGTCTGCAGAACATCCACCTGATCGAGACCCCGGGCCATCCGATCGTCTACGGCGACTGGCTGCACGCGCCCGGCGCGCCGACGATCCTCTGCTACGGCCACTATGACGTTCAGCCGGTCGACCCGATCGAGCTCTGGGAGTCACCGCCTTTCGAGCCCGCGGTTCGGGAGGGGAGGATCTACGCGCGCGGGGCAACCGACGACAAGGGTCAGCTCTACATTCACCTCAAGGCGATCGAGGCGCATCTGGCGCAGCGGGGGCGCCTGCCGGTCAACGTGAAGGTGCTCATCGAGGGCGAGGAGGAGGTGGGCGGCACGCACCTGGAAGCGTTTGTCCGTGGCCATGCCCAATTCCTGGCGGCCGACGCGGTGGTCAATTCCGATTCGGCCATGTTCGCCCGCGGGGTACCCTCCATCACCTATGCGATTCGCGGGCTGGCCTATTTCCAGCTCGACGTGCGTGGACCGTCCGTCGATCTTCACTCGGGCTCGTTCGGTGGAGCGGTGGCGAACCCGGCCATGGTGCTGGCGGACATTCTGTCGTGGCTCCGGGATCCAACGGGCCGCGTCACCATCCCGGGATTTTATGACGATGTGCGTCCGCTGACCGAGGAAGAGCGCCTGGAATTCGCGAAGCTGCCGTTCGACGAACAGGAGTTCTGCGAGAGCCTCGGCACACCCGAGCTGTCCGGCGAACGCGGCTACACGACCCTGGAGCGGATCTGGGCTCGCCCGACGTTGGAGGTCAACGGCCTGCTGTCAGGATTCACCGGGGAAGGCTCCAAGACCGTCATCCCCGCCGTGGCGATGGCCAAGGTCAGCATGCGACTGGTGCCCGGTCAAGACCCGGCCAGGATTGGCGATCTCTTCGAGGCCTATGTGGCTCGGCTCGCACCGAAGACCGTCACGGTTCGGGTCACCCGCATGCACGGCGGCCACCCGTGGATGATGAGTCCGAACCACCCGTTCGTGAGGGCGGCGGGGCGAGCCATGGAGCATGGCTTTGGGAAGCGGCCAATCTTTACCAGGGAAGGCGGGTCGAACGGGATCGTCTCGGTTTTCCAGGAAGTTCTCGGAGCGCCGACGGTGATGCTCGGGATCGGCTTACCCGACGAGAACCCGCACGCTCCGAACGAGAACCTCGATCTGACGAATTTTCACCGCGGCATCATCGCCGCGGCGCACTTGCTAGAAGAGATCGGGGCCAGAGAGTTGCATACTTCTTGCGATACTTGAGATCCTTCTCGGTTTCCATCAGGTCCATCGCCTTCTCCCGTATTGCTTCGTCCTTCACGACGTCGTACAGCTTCCTGAGGCTTTGCAGGATATCGTAGCGAATCAGCGTGCAGTTCTTTTCCGCGACGCATTCTTTGAAGCGGAGGGCCAGTCCGTCCACCAGCAGCTTTCGCTGGCTCGTTCCGGCAGCGCCGATTTTCCAAATGGATTGCATGCAGTGCCGGGCGGTGACGAACTTCTCGTCCCGCGTGACCCCGAGCAGAGCGCCGAAATCCTTCAGGATCCTCTGCCTTGGGTCGCTCTTGGCCAGGTTACACAGGACCTGGGCCGCGATGGCCCGCTGCCGGTTGTCCCTGGAGCTCAGGGTTTCCACGATCTCATCCCAGGCCTCGTAGGCCCAGTCAACCGGCTGGTCGGTTGCCTCGATGAGATAGAAAAAGGCCTTGCCTTGTACCGTCTTGTCCTCGGAGTGCATGTCGTCGAGCTGGGCTCGTATGATCGGCTTCATCGATCTCTCCATGGAGTTGGCCAACTTCTGAAAAAGCCCTCGGCCGCCACGACGCCGCGCCCGAAGAGCTGTACGCTTTCGCCTTGGACCTGCACCTCGAGCAGACTCGGCCGACCGGTCGCGGCACCTTGGGCAAAGCGAACCCGGCCGCTTCGTGCCACCCCGTAGCGAATCAAGTAGCAGGCGAGGGGGCCCGCCGCGCTCCCGGTTGCCGGATCCTCGGTGATACCGGCCACGGGATTGAAGAAGCGCGTGTCGGCGAGATGCGCGCTCGGGTCCGGAGCGAGCGCAAACAAATAGCAGCCTTCACCCGCATGCGACTGGAGGATGGTACGAAGTCCGGCGCGGTCCGGACGGGCGCGGTCCAATGCTCCCGGCAGGACAGGCACCAGGAGATGCGGCGCGCCGGTCGAGACGATCTGGGCGGGCAAGTCGGCTGGACCCAGGGCAGCGGAGTCGAGCCCCAAGACGCTGGCCAGTGCCGCGCGATCCTGCACGACCACTCCGAATACCGGCGCCCCCTGGCCCATCGCGATAGCGGTTGGCCGCCCATCCTGCGACTCAACCACGAGGGGAAAGACACGCCCGCCGAGCTCTTGATGAAAGGTGGTCGGTGACGGCGACAGCGGGAGCCGGCCGGTATCGGCGAGCCACCACCACGCCCCCAGCGCGTTATGGCCGACGCCGAATACTTCCTGGCCCGCCGGCGTGAACGAGCGCAATCGCCAATCGGCGCCGGGGAGGCTTGGTCGGAGCAGGAAGGTGGTTTCGGACTGGTTGAACTCCCGGGCGAGGGCCCGCAGCGTTGCGTCATCGAGCGCGTCCGCGTCCGGTACCACGGCCAGGGGATTGCCCGCCAGCGCGACGTCGGTGAACACATCGACGAGGGCGAAATCGACATCACCACTCACGTCCTTCGTCGGGTCAACCGGCTGGTTCCTGGTACAGGCCGAGGATATTGCCGGCGGGATCACGGAACCGCGCGGTAATCTCGGGGGCATCCGCACCGATCGGCCGGGCGATCTCACCACCGTTGTCGATGATCGCGGCGACGGCCTCGAGGACGCTGTCCACCATGATGTATGTCAGCAGGCCAGGCGAATCCCCGGCCGGCCGGCCGACCACCCAGGCGCCGCTCACCTCGCCAACCCCGTCGTCGAACGCCGTGCTCCCGTTCCCGCGCTTTCTGATCTGCCAGCCGAAGACCTTCCGGTAGAACTCGGCGGAGCGCTGAATGTCGGTCGCCGGGATCTCGACATAACAGATCTTGCCATTTCCTCGCGTGGGAGGCATGCGGATCTCCTGGAGCCTTACGATGGTCTGATTCCCCGACACTCTAGCCGTCCAAAATGGGGATACGCCGCTCGGCGAGACAGCGCCAATTGTGATCCGCCGGGCCAAGCCACTCGGGCCGCAGCGGACGGTACCGAGCGTGATTGCTTGGCTCGGGCGTGGTCACGAGATTGACCCTGGCCCGACAGGAAGAATTCGACGAGATGTCCGCCGGTGCGGCCCGCCACGTGCGCTGGATCAGCTACGCAGCCTGCGTATGGGCCGTCGTTTTTGCTGCCCCGCACACCTGGTGGGCCCTGGGCATCTCCGCGGGTTTCCCCGGTGGTGAGGCCAGCTATCGCTTTTTCATGTCCTCGGCGTGGCGCTACGTCTTCGACGTGGTCGTCATCCTGCTCAGCATCCTGGCCTTCCTCGTCGCCCTCACCCTGCTCCGGCCTCCCGGCCAAACCGTTCGACGCTGGATCCCCCATACCGCCGCGTGGATTGCCTGCGGGATGCTGAGCCTCCGCGGAGTGGGGGGAATGCTCCATGACGGCACCGGCGATCCCGTCTGGTGGCCCACCTTTCTCCTGGGTGGGATCCTGTTCGGGCTGGTCGCCTGGTTTGCCCGCCGTCCGAAGTCCGCCCCCCAGCCTCACGCCTGACGCAAGGGTCCATCCGAGGTTGGCGCTGATTCCCCGAGAGCCCTCGACGCCGCGCCTGGCAATGAATTCGCGCTTCAGTAATGCACCGGGTGTGGCACTTAACCGGCCAAGCTGTCGGCCGTGACCGGAACCACGACCGCAACCGCCGGCCAGTCGCCCCGGAGAAATGTTTCGATCGCGCGGAACACCAGCTCCGGCTGATCGAGCCAGACCATGTGCCCCGCTCCGGGAACCGTCACGAGTCGGGCGTTGGGCAGCTGCGACGCCCACTCTCGTCCGGCGCCGTACGGGACATTGCGGTCCTTCGTGCCATGGATGGTCAGCACAGGGACTCGTATCACGGAGAACTCCTCCCACGTCGGAGCCGCCGTGCGATACATCGACGTAAACAGGTGCCGGAAATGGGGCTCCAGGTGGGTCGGCCACTCGTTGCGGAAACCGCACAGGTTCGGGACCTGTGATGCGTGGGAGGCCTCGCCCACCAGACGGCTCCGCATGACGGACCATTCATGGACGCAATAGGTTTCCGGATCTCGCTCGGCCAGGCCCGCCGCGCGTTCCTGCGCGAGGCCCCTCAGACTCGCCGAGTCGGGCACCGGCCCCGGGTCGTTCGCCGTCATCGGAATCGGATACGTGGCGCCCATGCGCCGCCCTAATGGAGCGATCTGGACAATCCGCTTCACCCGATCAGGGTGTACGGCCGCGTAGAGCATGACCATGCGACCGAGATACGACCAGCCCACGGGAATGAACTGTTCGGCGTGAATGTGACGCCGCACGGCCTCCAGGTCCCTGACGTCGCGGTCGATGGTGATCTGGGTGGAATCGCCGACCGCGTCCGACCTGCCCCGATTGCGCATGTCGTAGAACACGAGCGTGAAGTCGGTGCCAGCGACGGCGGCGTGCAGGAAATCTCGATACAGGAATAGATCGCCGGGCACGATGACAATGGACGGTCCCTGGCCGGCCGTCCGGTAGGCCAGACGCAGTCCGTCATCCGTCGTGACAACTCCTTCCCGCGGGAGCGGCGTCGCATCCGCGCGCGGAGTGGGCGTGGCATGGCAGCTTAGGGTGAGGGAAAGGGCCGCGACGATCCAACGCCCCGGGGAATCGACGACACGCCGGGCGTGGGCTGTTGCACTGTTCATGCGGGACTCCACTGGCGGACGCGGCAGTGTACAGACGGAAGCGGGCCGGCCCGCCGGGCCGGGCCGGGAGCGCGCCCAAACGCAAAGCTATTCGGCGCGCCTCGGACCAGCAATCGACGCCCGGTGAGTCGCCGGTGGAGCCGGTCAGGAGCGTATTGGAGCGGTGAAGCGTCGGGCGCCGATCCTCACGCAGCGGGTGGGCGAGGGAAATCCGGCGCTGTCGATCCAGGATCCGCGCTTCTCGAGCCTGGCTGGGTCAATCGAGCGGGCCGAGTGAGCCGCCAAATCTCCTCGGGCGATCGGCGGCGAGCACGGTTGCCCGAACCAGCTCGCAGGCTCCCGGCCAGGACGAATGCGATGCCGGAAAAGGCCAGCGCTTCGAAGACCGCCGTCCACTCATTCCTGCGCTGAGGATCGGCGGCCACCACAGCTCTGGGAATGTGCAGGAGGATAACCCAAAGCAGCAGCATCGATCCTGCTAGGGCGCCCGCCAGTCGCGCCGATTGCGGGAGGATGAGACCGGCGCCTCCCACAATGAGCGCGGTGCCGGCAAAATACGCCCAGAAGTAGTGTCCCGGAATCCACGCGGGTATCATCGTCGCCACGATATCGGTGAACAGGAAATGCTGAATCCCGCCAAGGATCAGCCAGGCGCCGAGGCACAGTCGCCCCAGGTTCAGGAATCCATCCTTCGAGTTGATGATTCCGGAAATCACACCGGTGACGCTTTCCCTGGTGGGGAGGGATCCGGCGACGGCGAAAGCACCGCCAAACAGGGCGAGGGCCTTGCCCGTCTGGGTCAATACGCGCCCATGCGGATTGGCGGCGAGCTCGGGGAGGTGTCGCAGCAGGGCCCACAGAAAGATCATCGTTCCTGAAGAAATGGCCGCCCATCGCGCCCTTTCCCCCGAGATGATCGCCGCGCCCGCGGCGATCAGGATGGCGCCGGACAGATAGGCCCAGACCAGGCGCCCCGGAATCGCGGAGGGCCACTGGGGCGCACGGCCCGGCACGAAGTCGCCGTAGCTGAACTGTAGAAGCCCGAAGCCGGCCAGTCCGACGGCAAAGGCCAGTCGTCCGGGTCCTGCGAGTCTATCGAACAATTTGGTCATAGGTCGCGCAGAAGGCAGGATCCGTTCCAGGGAAACCCGTGTACCACCCCCAGCGTCCGCAACACCTTAGCAGCTGCTGCGGGGGTGAGGTGTTCGGAAGGCCGTGTCGGATCGACACTCCTCCGTGTTAGTCCAGAACCCCGCGCCCACGCCACACCGGGTTATCGCCTTGCCGGTCGATCATCGGAGGGGCGGACGTCTGGACCGCTCGAGGAGCCCTGGCCAGTCCGGAACTTCGAACCCAAGTTTTCCGTCCGGGCTAGATACCCGATTCCGTCGATCGTGACATACCACTCCGAAAGGCTGCCAGGTATGACCCCTTCCGTCTCTGCTAAGGCACGCACTGCCCTTCCGGCCGTCCTGCTTTTGGCCGCTCTGGGCGCGGCACCGGCGGTCGCCCAGAACGCCACGCCGGCGGCGTTGCGCACCGAGTATCTGGCCGATATGAAGGAGGTCGAGGGCAAGATGGTGAGCCTAGCCGAGGCGTTCGCCGCTGATAAGTACGCCTGGCGCCCCGCGGGGGGAGGGCGTTCGGTGTCCGAGGTGCTGATGCACGTCGCGTCAGAGCACTACGTCGATCTGCCCGCATCGGTGGGCGCCAAACCACCGGCGGATCTCAATTTGGGCACTGAGGCGGCGGAGATCCTCGGGAATCTGGCCAAGGTCACCGACAAAGCGGCGGTGATCCGCCACTTGAAGGCGGCTTTTGCCTATCAGAAGGCGGTGCTCGATGCGGCGGACCTGTCGTCCGGCAGGACCTTCGGCAAGAGGAACACCATCTCCTACCTGTTCACTGCTTTCGTTGCCGACCAGCACGAACATCTGGGACAGTTGATCGCCTACGCCAGGATGAACCGTGTGGTGCCGCCCTGGTCGAAGTAGCTGTAAGCCGAAAGCCACTGACGTGAAGCCGGTGCGATTGGTCGAGTCGGTTCTGGCTTGGGGAGTCGTTTCCTCCTGTGGATGCGTCCCGTCAGCCGCACGGGAGGTTGTTCCGGCTGCCCCATCCAGGTTTCCCCGGTTCGTCGAGGCGGTGGCCAAGCGCGATTCGGCTGGGCGGCTGTTCGCATCCCAGCGGTTCCGGGAGGCGGCGGCAGCCTACCTCGAGTCCGCGGCAGGAGTTCCGGACCTGATCACCCCAGGCTGGACGTTCTATGAGGCGGCGACGGCCTATGCCCTGGCGAAGGATGCGGAAGCCGCTTTCGGCGCGCTGGATTCCGCGCGGGCGCATGGGTTTCACGACTCGTCGGGCCTGGCGTCGGACACCGCGCTCGCGACCCTGCCCCGAACGGAACGATGGCGCGCGCTCAGCGCCGGGGTGAGCGCCAACGAGGAGCGCTATCGATCGGCCCACGCCGATCCAGCGCGGGCCCGCATCAACACCGAAGATATCCCCCGGTTCTGGCGGGCGTTTGACCTGGCGGCCCGCCAGGACTCGACCGCGGCGGCGGCGGTCTTTCAACGCGAGTATATCGCCCAAGGCACCAGGGGGCTGTTCGACTTCTACCGCATGAAGATCGTTTCGCCCACGCGGTTGGCACGGGCGACCAGGCGATTTCCCCGCTTCTATGAGAGCATCCGGCGGCCGACCAGCGAGCTCCCGGGACTCGAACCGGTAATTCGGCGGGTGTTTCGAGACACGAAGGCGCTGTATCCCGAGGCGATCTACCCGGACCTGTACTTCGTGATCGGGCGGGTGAGCTCGGCCGGCACAGTGACCGATTACGGCCTGTTCTTCGGGGCCGAGCAGAACGTGGGGTCATCCAGCACGGTGCTCGACGAGCTGCCGGAGACCCTGCGCCGTATCGTCTTTCCGCGGGAGGAACTGCCCCACGTGATTGCCCACGAGCTGGTTCACTTTCAACAGCACTACGCCGACAAGCACACCCTGCTCGATGTGGCGCTGATCGAAGGGGGAGCGACCTTCATTGCCCAGCTGGTGCTCCCGGTCCGGAAGGTTCCCTATTTTCGGACTTGGGGAGCGGCCCACGAGCGGGAGGTGTGGGCCCGCTTCGCCGGCGAGATGAATGGCGACAGCATTGCGAATTGGCTCGGGAACAGCGACACGGCCACGGAGTCGTGGCCCGCGGACCTGGGCTACTTCGTCGGCTATCAGATCAGCCAGGCCTACTACGACGGCATACCGGACAAGAAGAAGGCGATTCGTGATCTGATTCGTCTGGAAGATCCGCGGGCCATTCTCCGGGCGAGTCGATATGGGGAACAGTTCGGGCGATGATCTTGGCGCGGGTGCGGACAAGGAGTCGCGAGCTGCGACGAGACTCCGTCCCCGCGCATCGTTCAACTGTCCAGATCCCATACCCTTCGCGGAACTTTCCAGAGAGGCGGTGCTTCCATGAGAGTCGCTCCCATCGGGGGCCTTCTGTTGGGCAGTGTCCTTGCCCAGCAGGCCCTGGCCCAGACTCCCGGCTCGGCCGGAATCGCGCCACCGGAAGGCGCGGCCCTCCGCCCCTCCTCGTGGCCCATCGGCCGGCTCGGCATCATGGCGGGAATATCGTACAAGAAATACTTCCCCTACGGCGCGCAGTTGGGCGCAGTGTATTACCTGACTCCGGAAAGCCGGCCGCTCTCCTTCCGGGTCCAGGGGTATGCCGCCTGGTCCCCGTTTCAAAGCACCACAATCAGCGGTCCCGCCTCCGTGGGCCTGAACTGGGACGTGTCGGAAGTCAGCTCCGGCACGTCCAGGGAGATTGGCGGCGGAATCGCCGCGATTCTTCATGCCCGGCCGAAGAGCCGGGTGAGCCCCTACCTCATTGCAGGCTACGGGATATTTCAGCGCTGGCAGGACGGGTCAACGCAGTCGTACTCCCCCGAGGGACAGCCGACCGGGTGGTCGACCCCATGGCCCCATTCCTACAGCGGGGGGAACTTCACCGCTGGCGCGGGAATCCGGGCTCGGGTGGGCAGCCAGATGTTTCGCCTGGAAGCAACGAGTACCGACAACCGCATAGCGCTCTCCCTGGGGATGAGCCTGCCGTTCTGAGCCAGGGCAGTCGCGCTTTCTTTCTGAAGCCCCGGCAAAAGGATATGCCACATCGAAGCCCCGCCGCGGGCATTGGACGCTCCGCCGAGTCTGCCAGAAAGTCTTCGGTTGGCAGATCCGGCGGCGGGGGGCGGCTATAGCGTCTTCGACGACACAGTCAACGAATTGACCTCTTGCAGGCCGGTGATCTGGGGAACCAGATTGTGATGGCCGTCAGCGGGCCGACACGTCCCAGAGCTTCCGAGCTTCCTCCGCGATAATGTCCGGCATCTCCTCTGGAAAGTACAGTTTTGCCCCCGCGACCCGTCGGATGCCGCGCGAATGCTGAAAGAGCTGATCGAGCCAGTCGGCGTAGGATTGGGGGAAAAACGTGTCTGCCGCACCCCACACGATCCGCACCGGTGTCGTACACCGTCGGAGGGCCGGCTCGGCCTCGACCAGCGGGACGCGTTCGAGGCCGATGGTGAAGTCGTTGTATTGCCGTTTGCGGAGTGGGGAGCTCACCAGCGGCGCGAAATAGCACTCGATGGCCTCGTCCGTCAGATTCGCCGGATTGGAGTAGGCAATACCCCCGATTCCTCTCGATGACCGCGCGATCGACTTGTCGGCGAGTACCGGGGGCAGCGACCGGTCGGCCCAGGTCCCCTCTCGCGCCCACGCAACGAACTGGAGGAACGGCGTGGGCGGGTTGTCCTGGCGCGCATCACAATTGGTGAGCAATACCGTGCGGACGCGGTTGGGATAGCGGGCCAGGAAGAGCTGGGCGATCGCTCCACCACTGTCGTTGCCGACGAGGTCCACTACCGGGATGGACAGCCGGTCGAGCAGCGCGGCGAGCATGTCCGCCTGCACCTCCGGCCTGAGACTCTGGCCTTCCGGTATTTCTGAATAGCCGAGGCCCATGAAGTCTGCCGCGATACACCGCCGATGGGCCGACAAACGCTCGAGGGCTCCGCGCCACTGGAAGCCGTTCAGGGGGAAGCCGTGAAGAAAGAGCGCCGCCTTCCCCGCCCCACGCTCGACGTAGGCGATTCTCCCGAAGGCGGTGTCGGCGAACCGGCGAGCGGCGTGAAACGCCGTGGCGTCGATCGGGCTCGGGGCCACCGCTCCGGAGGTTGCATTCATGCCGTGCCCCGCACAATCGGTGAGGACCCCGGCGGCAAGCGCACCGGTGGTCCAGCCCACGAATTCTCTGCGATCCATGCCGTTCCCTTCCCACGGAGCTCGTGCCCGACACGGTTGCTAACCTCGGGCTTGTCCATCGTCGATGCAATTACCTCAGAGGTCATGGCGCGCATTCCCGGTCGAGCCTACCATTACGGCGTGCGTGCCGCCGACTCACCCTCTCCACCGCCACCCCCACCCGGCTCTCACGTCGGCGTGCTGCTCCGCGATTGGCGTTCGGCTCGGCGAGCGAGTCAGCTCGATCTCGCCGGCAAAGCCGAGATCTCGTCACGGCACCTCAGTTTTGTCGAGACCGGCCGAGCCCAGCCGAGTCGCGAGATGGTGGCGCGACTCGCCGAAGCGCTGGAGATCCCGTTGCGCGAGCGAAACGCGCTCTTCATCGCCGCCGGATACGCGCCAGCCTATCGGGAAACGGGATTTGCTTCGCCGGAGATGGGGCGGGTGCGGCAGGCGATTGAGTTCATTCTGCGCCAGCAGAACCCTTACCCGGCGTTTGTGGTAAGCCGGCACTGGGACCTGCTGAGGTCGAACCAGGGAGCGGCGCGGGTCTTCGGGTTTCTCTTTGGCGGTCGCGGGGTGCACTCCAACATCATGCGGTCGGTCTTCGCGCCCGACGGCGTCCGGCCACTGATTTCGAATTGGGAGGAGGTTGCGGGACACATGATTCGGCACCTCCACAACGAGGTAGCCGCAGCGCCGTCGGACACCGTCGCCCAGGATCTCTTACGGGAGGTCCTCGCCTATCCTGGGGTACCTCCGCGCTGGCGCGCCCGGGAGCTCGGCGCCCAGACGCCACCGCTCCTGACGACACTGTACCGCAAGGGGGAGCTGGCGCTCCGGTTCTTCTCGACGATCACCACGTTCGGCACGCCGCAGGACGTGACGCTCGAGGAGCTGCGTATCGAGTGCGCCTTTCCCGCGGACGAGGCGACCGCAAAGTTCTGTCATGAGCTCGTCGGCGATGCTTCAGGAATCCAATGAGAATCTTCCGCTCCCTCGTTCGCGTCGTGATCGCCGGCCTCCTCGCCGCTCCCGCCCTGTTCGGCCACCCCGCGCTGGCCCAGAGAATCGACACCGCGGCCGTCCTCGCCAGCGCTCATCCTGAGATTGACGCCGCAAACCGGGCCTGGGTCCCCGGGCTCCGCCAGCGCAACGCCGCGTTGCTCGCGTCGGCGTACGCGGACAGCGGGCTGTTCATTGCGCCGAACGGAGCCGTCACCCGAGGGCGCGCGGCGATAGCACGAATGTACGCGGCCCGATTTCCCGGCCTTCGCACCATCCGGGATGGCGCGGTAATTCAGGACGGCCTCGCGGTGGTGAGTGCGGACTGCGTCTATGAATGGGGGCACGCCTGGCTGGAGCAAGAAGGGCCCACACCGGGCGGGCCACCAGTCCGCGATGAGGGACCATACCTGACGGTGTGGCAGCGCCAGAGCGATGGGCATTGGCGTATCGTTCGAAACCTCGTGATCTAGACCGAGCCTGCAGTCCTGGCCCGGAACCTCCTGACCCGGGTCGCGTTGCCGCACTCCGCGGAGGAACACCAGCGCCGGCTTCCGTTCTTGCTCAGATCGAGAAAGAGCCACCCGCAGGGGTGATTGCCGCACTGTCGCAGCCGATCGAAATCACCGGATTCAAGCAATTCGCTCGCGGCGAGCAGCACGGGGTAGATCGGGCGAACCAGATCCAAGGGATCATCGGGCCAACGCAAGGCGAACCGGTTTTCTGCCCACTCCGGCTCGGCGGCGTCGAGTGCGGCGATTCTGGCTTTGTGGAGACGCACAACATCCTCGGGGAGCGGTGGTTTCCGTTGCGCCAGCCTGGTAAACACGCGATAGATGGTCTCCCGCAGCGTCACCACTTTCGCCAGCGCGCTGGTGGCGTCCCGCGGCCGCCGTTCGGCGCTGGTTGCGAGAGTTCTTTTGAGCCGGGAGGCTAACACGCCAGCGGCCGCGGCCCAGTCGAGCACGTCGTGGTACCGGTTCATGTGCTCGCGGCGCTCCGCGCTGGCATGCAGTCCGGCGGTATTGGCAAAATCCAGAGCCAGATGCCCGCCGATCCGCGGAAGCGCCGCGATGTCGTTCATTCATACTCCGATCCAGTACGACAGCTTGGCCGCCACCGCGTTGACGCCGGGCGCCCGCCACAACTGGCTCAGGTCGCGAGTCACCCGGAAATCCGCCACTCCGTCACTGGACCGCGCGTGAGTCCAGACGATGAACACAGTGGACCCCGGCAGGAATTCCCAGCGGAGGAGAAGATTGAGATGAAGATCCCGCTCTGAAAAGGCCGGATCTCTGAACCCAAACTCCGATGATCGGCCGGCGTCCACCAGGTAGCGGCGGTGGGTTGAATCATAGCTCAGTCGGGAAGGGAGAATCTCCGCTAGCCGTCGTTCCAAGCTCGCCGCAGTTGGGTTCACCACCTCCTTGAACCGGGTAAAGCTGCCGCCGCTCAGGAAGATCTGGCTGTACAGCTGGATCGTGAGGCGGGAGGAGAAGGCGTAGGTTGCCCGCCCGGTGAGCGTGGTCGTTGTCTGGGCCAGCTCGCCCATGAGATAGTGCATCCGTCCGGATGTGTCCGCCGATTGGTCGACGTATTGCCAGGCTTCCTCCGCGACGGAGACCGATGGACCCAGGCTCACCTGAAAGCGGTCGTTGAGAAAGGCCGACAGATTCGGCGCAAACCGGACCTGAGAGGACGCGGTGCCCGGTTCGCGCTCTCCGGCAAGGGTAAAAGCAGCCTGCCAGCGGCGGCGACTATCCGAATACACGCCGAGCGTCGCCCGGTCCCGGCTGGGTAACAGGAGTGCCGGGCCGCCCCGAAGGACTTCCGGATCCTGCGCCGAGAATTCATGAGTCAGCGACAGCGACCCTCCCCAGTAATTTCGGAAATCGAGAGTCCCCACCAGGTTCGCGACAGCGGCTCGCCGTACTCCGGAGAAATCCCAGCCGACGCCGATCTGGTTGGAGCCAATGGACCAGCGCCGTATCAGGTGACCCGGACGGTACCCGAAGTACTTCCAGTCCAGCACGGCCAACAGCCAGTCGGCATTCCGCTGGAAGCCGACGTCGTTCGATTCGAATGTCGGGCTCACCACCCGCCCGGCGATGCCCCATTGGAATTGCCCGTCGATCCGGGCCAGCCGGGTTTGCGCGCTTATCCCGGCCATCGACGCCCGCGATGGTTGGCGTGGCCGCAGGGTCGCAATCGCCCCGGCGCTGCCGTCCACCCGGCTCATCAATCCGAAGCCGGTGACCTCGTAACGATCGTGGCCGAATCGGAGCCGTCCGTCCATCCCGGCGACCAGGGCGTGGTGGAGCAGGATGTCGTTCAGCTCGTCCTCCATTCCGGCTCGCGCCGCGAATGTGGCCATGGCTCCCAGCGTGGCTTTTCCGTCGTCCAGCTGCCGTACCGCGCGCAGCACGGTGAAATTGGTACGCGGTTCCACCAGGGCCGCGGTGTGACGCCCGGAGTCGCTCACCATCTCCGCTTCGGCCGCGCTGGTCCACGCGTCGAATACCCCTCCCGACCATCCGTTCGCGGTTCGCCCCGACAGGCGAATGGCGGCGGCCAGCTCGGCTACCCCCGGGATTCGGCAGTGGGTTGCTCCGCTGGGGCAGGACCCGCGAGGCGCCCGCCCAATGCGCCGGCTGTAGAATGGACTCTCTTGCGCGAACGACGTTCCCCGCGAGGAAAAAGCGAGCCCGGAGGTGAATTGGAAGACCTCGTTCCCTTCCACGAACATTGGCCGGCGCTCGGGCAGGAACGTTTCGAACGTGGTCAGATTCACTTCCGCAGGATCGGCTTCCACCTGGCCGAAGTCCGGGCGGATCGAGAGCGCCACGGTAGATGATGTCGTGGGACGGAACCGCAGGTCCGCTCCCGCGGTCCAGGTGACGTCGTGATTGACCGATCCCGGGTCGGTAGGGTCGTGGGTCCCGGTCAGCGCGCTGTAGGGAAGCGCCTCGAAGGTCGCGTGCCTTGGCGGAACCACGAGGCCTTGCACCTGATTGAAGTGGGACACGACGCCCACGACGCTGGGAAGCCGGGGCGACCAGTTCGAGGTTTCGCCCCGATGAGGTGTGTAACGGTAGAAGTTGATACCCCAGACCAGCGGTTGGCCTTCCTGGTTTCGAGCCAGCGCCATCTGCGAGTAGGGAATCCGGAACTCGGCACTCCACCCCGCCGAGTCGATCGTGGCCGCGACCTCCCAGACTCCGTTCCATCCGGTGTCATAGTTCACGTCGTCCGCCCAGGTACCGTCCGCTTGCACGCCGCGGGGATTGACTCCAAAACTGAACCCGCTGCGCCGGTCGAAGCGCGAATCGATTTCCACGAACGCCCAGTCCGATGTGGTCTCGTCGTCGCGCCGTGGATAGGGCGCCACGATCGAGTCGGGATGAGGATCCGCAAGCCGGAGCGCCACGTAGATGGCGTCGTCGTCGAACAGAATCCGCGCGGAGCTCGGCAGCGTGGCGACGGCCCCCGGGGCTGGGGAGCTCTGGACGAAATCCGTCGCGGGCTGTGCCAGGCACCAGGCCTGCTCGTCGAGCCGTCCATCAATCCGGGGGGCACGGCCGGATAGACGCAATGCCGAGATGATCCGCAGGTTCAACGCGGTCCGAGTGCGGCTGCTGTCGGAAAGCCCGGGCGCAGCGGGGGCGGAGCAGGCGTCCTGGGCGTGTCCAAACGCAGGCGGTGTGACGAGGACGATGGTCGCGAGCGCGGTGTGGCAGAGCGGGGACAATCGCATGTGCGTGTGTAATGAGTAAAAGATCTTTTAATCATTACACACATTCACCGAATTGTCAAACCGATGCCAGCGCCCTCCCCCCGGCGGTCAGCGTGACGGCCGGAGCGCCGCACCGTATCGTTGAGGGGCAGGGAGTTGACCGCCGTTTCTCTCCGCAACGGTTTGCCATCCCCGTCGATCTAAGGCAATATGGGTGGCAGCGTATGAGACCCTTGGCGGAGCGGGTCCAGGCGGCATTGGGTGAAGGCTACGAAGTGACCGAGGAGCTGCCGGGAGGCGGCATGTCCCGGCTATTCGTCGCCCAGGACCGCACGCTTGGTCGTCTGGTCGTCGTCAAGCTCCTGCCCGAAGATCGGCTCCCTGGCCTTTCCCCCGATCGATTTCAGCGTGAAATCCGTGTCACGGCCTCGCTCTCCCACCCCAACATCGTGGGCATTCTGGCCGCCGGGGCGATGGAGGGCATTCCCTACTACATCATGCCGTTCGTCGAGGGCCGGTCGCTCCGCAACCTGCTCGACGATCGCGGCGCCCTCCCGATCCGCCAGGCCGTGTCGATCCTGCGCGACGTGGCGCGGGCCTGCGCCTTTGCCCATGCCAAGGGCATCATCCACCGCGACATCAAGCCCGGCAACGTGCTGCTGGCCGGCGGTGCCGCGGTGATGACCGATTTCGGCGTGGCCAAGGCCATCACGTCCGCGGCCGAGCGGCCCGACAGTCCGAGCGACGGCACGATCACGCGTGCGGGTTTTACCATCGGCACGCCGGCGTACATGGCACCGGAGCAGGCCGCGGGAGACAGCAGCATCGACCACCGCGCCGATCTCTACTCCTTCGGCGTCATGGCCTTCGAGATGCTTGCGGGACGGGTGCCCTTCGAGGGCAAGACGCCCCGCGAGCTGCTGACCATGCAGCTCACCCTCGCCCCGCCGCCGCTCGAACAGCTCCGCCCCGAGGCGCCGGCCGCGCTCTGCGCACTGGTTCGTCAGTGCCTCGCCAAGGATCCCGAAAACCGCCCCGGCTCCGCCGAACAAATCCTCACCGCGCTGGAAGAGCTTCCGGTCGGGAGCGGTAGCCTGCCCACGCTCGAGGCGGTGCGGCGCCGCGCCCGCCGGGTACGAGCCGGGCTGGCCGTGGCGATCGTGGCGGTGCTCGCGATCATCGGATTCCAGCTGGCCACCAGGGGAAGCGCGGGCGCGGTTCGCCGAGCGGTGGCGCCCGTCACGCTCGCGGTGCTCCCCTTCGTGAGCCGGAGCGCCGATTCAGCCGATGCCTACCTCGCGGAGGGACTCACCGACGCCATCGCCTCGGCGCTTAGTCGTGACTCCGCGCTGCGGGTTGCCTCCCGGCTCGCCACGGCGGAGTATGCCGAGCGGACCGCGCCACCGAGAGAAATCGGCAAGAGTCTGGGCGTGGCCGCTCTGCTCGACGGCTCGGTTCAGCGCCAGGGCGCCCGGATCCGGGTGACGGTCCAGCTGGTGGACACCCAGACCGGCGCCGCCCTCTGGTCGGAGAGTTACGACCGGCAGAGCGATGACCTGCTCGAGGTGCAGGAGGGCATTGCGGGTGCGATCGTCACCGCGTTCCGTCGCCAGCGCGGCGAGGACACCGCGGCGTCCACGGGCGGGCAGAGCGGGTTCAAAGTCGCGGAAGCGTACGACCGTTACCTGCAGGGCCGCTACGCGTTCAGCCAGCGCCGTGCGGCGATGCTGCGCGAAGCGGTCTCGCACTTCAAGGCCGCGATCGAGCTCGACCCGAGCGCCGCGCCGGCCTACTCGGGTCTTGCCGACACGTATGTACTGCTTCCGGTATACGGGGACATGCCGGTGGATTCGGCGCTCGACCTCGCCCTGGCCAGTGCCGACAAGGCGGTGCAGCTCGATTCGACATCGGCGGAGGCGGTTGCTTCTCGCGGCGTGGTTCGAATGCACCGCTGGGAATGGGGACCGGCGTCGACGGATCTGGCCCGCGCGGTGGCACTCGACCCGAGGAATGCTGCCGCGCAGCAGTGGCGCGGCGAGCTGTTGCTCCTGACCGGACGCCTCAAGGACGCGGCCGAGTCGTTCCGCACCGCCAGCGAGCTGGATCCCAAGTCACCGGTTCACCTGGCCCTGTACGGCGTTTCGCTGGCGCTCCTGGGACAAGCCGATTCCGCGAACGCCGTGGCCAAGGCGGCCGTGCGGCTCGATCCCACTCTCGCGGCCCTGCGGCTCATTCAGGGCGCCGTGTTCGTCTACGGCGGCAAGGCGCTGCAGGCCGTGGGAAACCTCGAGGCGGCGCTTGCCCTGGAGCCCCAGAACGAGCAGGCGCTCGGCGTGCTGGCCTATGCCTACGCCGAGCTGGGCGACCGGAAGAAGGCGCAGGCGCTGATTCACCAGCTCACCACGGGTGCACCTCGCCCCAACACCTACACCGCGCTGGCCAAGGCCTATCTTGGCCTCAAAGAGAACGGCAAGGCACTCGACGCCCTCGAGCGCGCGGTGACACGGCACGAGCCGTTCTTCACCAGCGAGCCGCTGAACTCTCCGATCTTCGCGCCGATCAAGAACGATCCCCGGATGGCGGAGATCCAGAAGAAGGTCGGATTCAGCGGCGGTATAGCGGCCGGCCGCTAGAACCTCGTCGAAAGTGAGAACGTGAAGGTCCGGAGCGTCGGGAAGCCGAACGCATCGGTTTGGTTGATCAGCCCCGAGCCGCTCTGTGAGTTGGTACCGTTGCCCGCCACCCCGGTTTCCGGATCGAGCCCGCTGTAGCCGGTGATGGTGAACAGGTTGCGCCCGATCACACCCACGGTCCAGTCGCCCACGCCCGCGATGCGACCCACCTTGTAGGTGAGGCTCACCTCGCGCAGTTTGGCGAACGACCCGCTCTCGACCACATAGTTATTGGGCCCCAGCAGATCGTAGAACCCGCCGGTCCCGGTGCTCTCGGTCCCGCCGGCCCGCCACGAATACCCCACCGGCTTGGCGGTTTCCACCGACTTGTTGGCCTGGTCGAAGTAGGCCGAGCTGATGTCCAGCAGGCCCCAGCCCTCACCCTGGTTGTTGATCTCGTGCCCGATCGTCGCATCGACCAGCCCGTACAGCGTGAGCCGCTTGTACTGGATGTCGTTGCTGAAGGTGAAGCGGTAGTCGGGGAACACGTTCCCGATGATCTGGTCGATCCCCACCCCCTCACCCGCCTGCCCCGCCAGCGGCCGGTCCACGATCGGGTGGCCGAACCAGAGCTCGGTGGCCCACGGCGACTGCGCCTTGGGCAGCTTGGTCTGCCACAGGTTCTTGGTGATGCCGTCCCGCCACGAGTTCCCGGCGCCGACCCAGACCAGCCAGCCGTCGTCGTTGACCTGGAAGCTCTTGCCATCGCCGCAGTCGCCCTGCACCGAGGTCGGCAGGTCGCCGCAGGTCTTGTAGAACTTCCGGCCCCAGATGTTGCCGTACCGGTTCTTCTGGAACCCGTTGCTCAGGCCCCGGTCCGCCGTGATCCGGAAGAAGCTGCCGGTGCCTTGGGCGGTGCCGCCGGCAAAGAGGAAGTCCGGGACGAAGAGCTCATCGATGTAGGTGCGGTTCCGGTCCCAGGTGCCCCGCATGTTCCAGTAGAAGTTCTTGTTGTTCATCACCGGCAGCGTCAACGCCACTTCCCAGGTCTTGTTCACCAGGGTGCCGGCGTTCTGCCACTGGGTGGCAAACCCCTTCGCCGCGGCGGTGCTGACCGGCAGGATCTGGTCCTTGGTTTTCCCGTGCGCGTAGGTCACCTCGACCCCGAGCCGGTGGAACAGGTTGAAGTCGGTACCCAGCTCCAGCTCGGTGGTGGTCTCGGGCCGGAGCGTCGCGTTGCCCGCCTGCCCGGTCGTAATGCCTCCCGCCGAGACGTTGAACACTTCATACTGGGCATCGAAGGGGGGCGTGGTGCCGGCCGTACCGCGCGAGGCCCGGAGCCGGAATTCGTCCAGGAACCCGATGTTCCAGAACGGCTCCTTGGACACCTGCCACACGGCCGAGATCCGGCCGAAGGGCGACCACCGATTGCCGGCGCCGAACAGCGAGCTGCCGTCGTAGCGGAAGGAGCCCTCGAGCACGTAGCGGTCCTTGTAGTCCAGGCTCGCCCCGCTAAACAGGCCGACGTTTTTGACGGTCGCCGCCGACGAGCTGATCGAGAACAGGGCGGAGAGGTTGTCGAGCTGGTAGATATCCTTGGCCAGATACACCTGGCCGCTGCTGCCGTTGACGACGACCTCGTCCTGGTCGTAGACCCCGCGGAAGCTCAGCTTGCCGCTGAGGTCGGTGCCCAGGTTCTTGCGGAAGGTGGCGGTGAGGCTGCCGTTGACCGACTCCTGGGTGCGGTTGCCCACGGTCTGCTGCCCGTTGTTGGTCGAGGACGTCGTAGTAAAGGTGCGATACCCCTTGACGAAGATCTGGTTGTCGAAGCGGCTCCGGTTGTCGTAGGCAAAGGTGCCTTCGAAGGTCACCCAGCTGGCCGGGAAGTAGCGGCCGGTGATGCTGCCCAGGAACCGGTTGGACGAGCGCGGATTAAAGAGGTTCTCACCATTGTAGAGCAGCGTGCCGCCGCCGTTACCGGTGGGACGGAACCCGGTGCCGCCGGAGCGGACCAGGTAACGGCCCAGGGTATCGCGCGCGGTGTAGTCGAACCCGGGAAGCGCGCCCCGCATGAGCTGGCCGAAGAGTCCACCGTTCGACGAGCCGCCGGTGCGGAGGTCATCGCTCAGATTGTCGTAGACCGTGCTGATCGAGAACTTGAGGTCCGACCGGGCGCTGTAGTCGAGGTTGACCCGGGCCCGCCGCTGCTGGCTCCCGTTCAGACCCTTAATGGCCCCCGCCTCGTCGGTGTAGGAGCCGCTCACATAGTAGGACACGCTGCCGATTTTCCCGGTGGCGTCGACCGCCGTCATGATGACCGGATTCCGGGTGGTGACCTGGGCCAGCGAGTTGTAGTACTGGTTCGGCCAGATCTGGGCCTGGAAGGTGTTGCGCAGATCGTTCACGTTGGGCGCGCTGTTCACCGCGGTCTGCGGCGTCCGTACCGTGTCCGCGTTCACGTTGTTGATCCGGTACATCTCGGTCATGAAATCGAACGACCGCGCGCAGGACTGCTGCCCGCT
This sequence comes from Gemmatimonadales bacterium, assembly GCA_045403135.1. Classification (GTDB taxonomy): domain Bacteria; phylum Gemmatimonadota; class Gemmatimonadetes; order Gemmatimonadales; family GWC2-71-9; genus JABFSM01. The sequence continues at coordinate 35,608 of JAXIPC010000106.1, forward strand.
CACCACCGCACAGATCCGCTTGCCGGTCTCGTCGAGCTGCAGCGGGTGATTGGTCGGGATCCCGTAGTTCACGCTGCTCAGATCGCTGAAGCCGTACTCAGTCCGGACGTTGAACTTGACCCCGTCCTGGCCGCTCAGGCCCCGCTTGGTGCGAATGGTGATGACCCCGTTGGCCGCTCGGGTGCCGTAGAGCGAGGCCCCCGCGGCGCCTTTCACCACTTCAATCGACTCGATGTCGAGGCCGCCAAGCTCCTCCAGGCCACCGGTATTGGCTCCGCCCATCATCCCCGCATCACTCCCGGTACTCATGATCGCACCGTCCACGATGATCAGCGGCCCCTGGGTCCGGCCCGCCGCGTTGATCGAGGTGGGACCCCGGAGCAGAATCTCCGGCGAGGCGCCCGGCCGCCCGGTGGTGCTGGCGATTCGCACCCCGGCCACCTTGCCCTGCAGCGCCCGCAGCGGATCTCCCGCAAGAACGGGCATTTCCTCGAGGGTGAGCCGGCCCACCGCGAACGGCACCTTGGCCCGCTCGGTGCCCTCCAGCACGCCGGTCACGATGATCTCTTCCAGCTTGTTGATGTCCTGCGCCAGCGGGAAGTCCACCGTCCGCTCGCCCGCGGTCAGGCTCCCAACCACCCGGGCCACCGACTTGTAGCCGATCGCGCGGGCCGAGAGCGTGACCGTCTGCCCGCTGACCCGGGCGGCGGGGACGGTCAGGACATAGTTGCCCTGGGCGTTGGTCAGCACCGAGAGCTGCAGCTCCCCGATGATGACCGTGGCGCCGATAATGGCCTCACCGCCCTTTTCGGCGGTG
>JAXIPC010000174.1:0-13272 GCA_045403135.1 Gemmatimonadales bacterium
CTTCACGGCCGGCCGCCGAGGGGCGGGTGCCGCGGCCGGGGGCCGCGTGGCGGCCTTGACGGTATCCGTCGCGGTCCGGAGAGATCCCGGGCCGGCCATTGCCAGGACAAAAAGGAGTGGAGTAAGCATCACGGGTAGGCGTTGCAGGGGAGATGCCAGGCCGAAGGCCTGGAGGCCCGATCCGGAAGTCGCTGCCCCGCCGGTACTTGCTGGGGGGTGGCCGGTAGTCGGCCGGCGACGCGCGTCCCCCTCACCGGACACTCGGGACTCGCGTTGACTCCGCCATGACACGGCTCTACGTTGGGCGGGGCATGCCCGCCGCCGTCGCCTCCCCAAGCACAGCCCGGCTCGATCTGCTCGACCCGGCCGAGGTCGCCCGCCTGGGCGGTCTCGAAGTGGTCACCGAGGGGATCGTCGAAGGCTTCCTCGCCGGGTTGCACCGCTCACCCCGCCGCGGCTTCTCCGTCGAGTTCGCCGAGCATCGGATGTATCAGCCGGGCGACGAGCCCCGGTATCTCGACTGGCGGCTGCTGGCCCGGAGCGACCGGCTTTACGTCAAGCAGTTCGAGGAGGAAACCAACCTCCGCGCCATGCTGGTGCTCGACACCAGCCGGTCGATGGAGTGGTCGGGCGCCCCCGAAACCCGGCTGACCAAACGCCAGTACTCCGAGCGGCTGCTGGCGGCGCTGGCGCTGGTGCTGCTCCGGCAGCGCGACGCAACCGGGCTCATCACCTTCGATGAGTCGGTGCGCCGCCTGGTGCCTCCCCGGGCCCGGCACACGCAGTGGCACCTGCTGCTCCGTGAGCTGATGGCGACGCCGCCGGGGCGCGGCACCGCCGCGGAACCCGCGCTGCGCCGAGTGGTGGAGCAACTGCGCCGGCGCGGGCTGGTGGTGTTCGTGTCGGATCTCCTGTTCGATCCGCCCCTCGCGCTCACCGCGCTCCGCTTCCTCAGGCACCGCGGCCACCAGGTGCTCGTATTGCATGTCATGGACCCCGATGAAGTCGAGCTGCGCGGCCCCGCCGAGGCGCGTTACGAGGATCCCGAGTCCGGCCAGGCGGTGGTGCTCAGACCCGCCGACTGGGCCGACGCGTACGCGCGTACCGTGGAGACGGCGGTCAACGAGTGGCGGGCGGCGTGCCGCCGCCCGGGGATTTCGTATGAACGGGTGACGACCGATACTCCGTTCGGTCTGGCCCTGCGCCAGGCGCTGGTGCGCTCCACCGGCCTCGCGTGATCGGTTTCACCGCACCGTGGGCGCTGCTCGGTCTTGCCGCGGCCGCGTTCCCCGTATTGCTGCACCTCTTTGCCCGGCGGGAACCGCCCACGGTGCTGTTCCCGGCCACCCGGTACCTGGCGGAAACCGCCCGAGCCCATCACCGTCGGCTTACCCTGCAGCACTGGCTGCTCCTGCTGGTCCGAACCCTCCTGCTGGTAGCGCTGGTGCTGGCGGCCGCCGGACCGACCCTGCCCAGTGGCGGCGCGGCTACGCATGCGCCGGCCGCGCTCGCGATCGTGCTGGACAATTCGCTGTCCAGCGCCGCGACCGCGGGTGGCACGCCGGTGCTGGAGCAGTTGCGGGGCCCGGCCCGAGCAATCCTCTCCGCGGCCCACACCGACGACGTGCTCTGGCTGATCACGGCCGACGGACTGCCCCGTCGCGGGAGCGCGGCGAGCCTTCGCACGCTGGCCGACGGAGTGACGCCGGTGCCCTGGCGCCTCGATCTGGGCGCGGCGCTCAGCCTGGCGCGCGAAGCGATGGCCGGGGAACGGCTCCCTCAGAGTGTCGTGGTGCTGAGTGACCTGCAGGCGAGCGCCCTCTCTGCCGCCACCGGTGCCGGTCCCGTCGTGGTCCTTCATCCCGGCGGCGCCACGGTACCCAACCTGGGCCTTGCAGCGATTTCCGCGGGCAGACAGCCGTGGGGCCCTGACGGCGGACGGGTCGAGGCAGCTCTGGTCGGCACTCCAGACGGCCGCGCCGCGGTGTCGGTGGTGGTGGGCAGCCGTCCTCCGCGGCGGCAACTTGGCGTGAGCGGCGGCATTGTGAGCGCGTCGAGCGGCGCCTTGGCGCCGGGATGGTGGCCGGTCAAGGCCGAGCTCGAACCCGACGAGCTCCGGTCGGACGACACCCGGCAAACCGCGGTGCGGGTCGCTGAGGCGGCGCGCGCCACGTGGCGACGAGAGGACCGCTTTCTCGCCACGGCGAGTGAGGTGCTGCTGGCCAACGGACGGCTCGCGCGCGGCGCCGACCTCAGCATCGGAGCGCTCGGGCCGGGCGCTTCCATCGTCATGCCACCCGCCGATCCGGCGGTGCTGGGCGCGCTCAACCGCGCGCTCGCCGGACGGGGCGTGTCATGGCGTTACGGCGATCTGGCTCCGGGAAGTGGAGCAACGGACAGCGGCGCGGTGCTGGGGAGGCATGAGGTGAGGCGCCGCTACGCGCTGCAGACGCTAAGACGCAAAGACGCTAAGACGCTAGGTGGGAGCGATGCTGTATCGGGAGTCCTGATCACCGTTGGGGGACAGCCGTGGGCTGTGCGCGACGGCAACACCATCCTGCTGGGTAGCCGGCTGGAACCCGAGTGGCTTTCGCTTCCGCTCTCCGCGGAGTTCGTCCCCTTCGTGGATTTCCTGGCCAACCGCGCGGTGCGCGGCGAAATCGTGCTACTCGATGTGCCTCCCGGCGACCCGGTGACTCTCCCCGATGCCGCCACCGCGGTGGTGCGGGATGGACGCATCCGAACCGTCGAGGGGGGCTCCCCGTTCCGGTCCTCGGAAACCGGCCTCCATTTCATTCTGGCGGGGCGGGACACCATCGGCGTCGTCGCGGTGAATCCCGATCCGCGGGAGTCGGCGCTGTCGCGCGCGCAGGATGGCGAGATTCGGCGGCTCTGGCCCGGGGCTCGCATCGCGCCGCTCGACCGAGCCGCCGAGGCCGCCTACTCGGCGGGGGGCCGCGCAGACCTGCGGGGCGGGTTCCTCATGCTGGCAGGCCTCCTGGCCCTGGTTGACGCTGTGCTGGCCAGCGCGGGAGCGGGCCGGACGGCGCGGAGCCGGTCGTGATCGAGCCGATCCTTTCCTCCTTCGGAAGGACTCCCTTCGCGGTCGACCTCCCGAGCCGGCTGCCGAGCGCTGGCGGCCAGACCCGACTCGCCGGACTGGCAGGGTCGAGCGGCGCCGTGATGGTCGCCTGGCTCGCCGAGCGGTTGCCGCAGCGGCTCCTGGCCGTGGTCGCGGCCACGCCCGCCGACGCCGAACGGTGGCTCGCCGACCTGGCCACGCTCACCCCGCTGCCGAGCGCGCTCTATCCCCAGCGCGAAGCGCTGGGCGACGAGGAGCCGCACTATGAGATCGCCGGCGAGCGAGCCGAGACGATTGAAGCCCTGCTCCGGGGCCGCCTGCGGATCCTGGTCACCACCGCGCGGGCCACCTCGGAGAAAACCCAGGTGCCGGAGGCGCTGGCCCGGCTCCGGCTGGAGCTGACCGTCGGGAGCCGGCGCCCGCTCACCGAGGTGGTGAGCGCGCTCACTCGCATGGGCTACCACCGCGTGCCGGTGGTGACCGAAGTGGCGGAGTTCAGCGTCCGGGGCGGCATCGTCGATCTCTACGGGTTCGGGATGGCGGCTCCGTCCCGGATCGAGTGGTGGGACGACAAGATCAGCTCGATTCGGGCTTTCGATTTGACCAGCCAGCGCAGCGCGGAGGAGATGAACTCCGTGACGGTGCTTCCGATCGGTGTTGGGTCGGTAAGTCGGTATGACGGTACGTCGGTAGAGGGTTCAGCTACCGACCTACCGACCTACCGACCTACCGACCACCCGCCTGCCCGTCAGACCCTGCTGGACCTGCTACCGACCGACACACTCGTCGTCGAGGAAGCCAGTCACCCCAACGCCGAAGAAGTGGCGCGCGCGTGGCGGGAAGCCGAGCACCACCTAGAGGTCGCCCGGCGGCTGGGGGAGATGCCTCCGCCCCGGGAGGAACTGTTCGCGGAGCCGTCGGCATGGTCGGCGCGGCTCGCCCGGTTTCCCCGCCTCCTGCTCAAAGAAGACCGGCCGGACCTGCAGGCGGGATTCCTGCCGCCGGAGACGGTGGACCGCAATCTGGGCCGGCTTCGGGCCCTCCTGTCCGGCGGGGCGCCGACCCTCATTCTCTGCGACAACGCCGGGCAGCTCGAGCGGCTGGATGAGCTGCTGAACGAGGGCGGGGATGATCGCTCGGCGGCCACGCTGGTGGTGGGCGCGCTCGACGGCGGGTTCGTGATGCCCACGCTCCGGGTGCTCACCGACCACGAGATTTTCCGCCGGGCCCGGAGACTCCGGCGGGCGCGGCGCTATCGCGAGGCCGCGCCGTCGCTGGCCACCGGGACGCTCACCGCGGGGGACTACGTCGTCCATCTCGACCACGGCATCGGGATCTACCGGGGCATCCAGACCATTATGGTGGGGGAATCCACCATCGAAGTGGCGGTCGTGGAGTACGAGGGCGGCGACCGGCTCAACGTGCCGCTGTACCGCCTCGACCAGCTGGAGCGCTATCGCGCCGCCGGAGGGGACGGCGACGAGACGCCGCCCAAGCTGCACCGGCTCGGGGGCACCGCGTGGAAGAAGCAACGGGAAAAGACTCGCGAGGCGATCCAGCAGATGGCCGTGGAGCTGCTGGAGCTCTATGCCAGGCGGACGGTGAGCGCGGGTTATGCGTCTCCTCCCGATACCCGATGGCAGCGGGAGCTGGAATCGGCGTTCCTGTACGAGGACACGCCGGATCAGCGCCGGGCCACCGAGGATGTCAAGCGCGACATGGAGCGCCCGGTGCCGATGGACCGCCTGCTGGTCGGCGACGTCGGGTACGGGAAAACCGAAGTGGCGGTGCGCGCGGCGTTCAAGGCGGTGCAGGGTGGCAAACAGGTGGCGGTCCTGGTCCCGACCACCATTCTCGCGGACCAGCACGGCCGCACCTTCACCGAGCGGCTGGCCGACTATCCGGTGCGGGTCGAGGTGCTTTCCCGCTTCCGCACCGCGAAAGAGCAGAAGCAGGCGCTGGGGGAGCTGGCGCAGGGAAAAATCGACGTCATCATCGGGACCCACCGGCTCCTGTCGAAGGACGTGCTCTTCCACGACCTCGGGCTGCTGGTGGTGGACGAGGAGCACCGGTTCGGGGTACGTCACAAGGAACGGCTCAAGGAGCTCAAGCTGGCGGTGGATGTCCTGACCCTGACCGCCACGCCGATCCCGAGAACACTGCACATGTCGCTGGCCGGGCTCCGGGACCTCACGCTGATCGAAACTCCTCCCCGGGACCGTTCCCCCATTCTGACCTTCGTCGAGCCCTGGGATGACGGTCTGCTGGAGGAGGCCATGGCCCGCGAGCTGGACCGCGGCGGCCAGGTGTTTTTCGTCCACAACCGGATCGAGACGATCGAGACGATTTCGGCGCGAGTCCGCCACCTGGCGCCGCGGGCCCGGATCGGCGTGGCGCACGGGCAGATGGCGGCCGAGGGCCTGGAGAAGGTGATGCGGGGGTTCGTGAACGGCGAGGTGGACGTGCTGGTGTCCACCATGATCGTGGAATCAGGACTCGACGTGCCCAACGCCAACACCCTGGTCGTCCACGACGCCCACAAGCTCGGCCTGGCCCAACTCTATCAGCTCCGGGGCCGGGTGGGCCGGAGCCACCGGCGGGCGTATTGCTATCTGGTTGCCCCGGATCTGATCGACCCGGTGGCCGAGGAGCGGTTGAAGATTCTGGAACATCACACCGACCTGGGCGCGGGTTACCGAATCGCCCTCAAGGACCTGGAGATCCGGGGCGCCGGGAATCTCCTGGGAGCGGAGCAGTCGGGACATGCCCAGGCGATCGGGTTCGACCTCTATCTGAGGTGGTTGGAGGAGACCGTGGCCGCGCTGCGGGCGGACGGACGGACCGGCGGACGGCCGAACGGAATGGCGCCGCAGCCTCCGGAGGTGGTGTTCGATCGCCCGGCCCACCTGCCCGACGGGTACATCGCCGACGACGACACCAAGCTCGATCTCTACCGCCGACTGGCGCGGGCGGTCGCATCTGGTGAAATTGACGAGTTGCGGCAGGAAATGCGGGAGCGATTCGGCCCGCTGCCGCCGGAGGCCGATCGGCTGCTCGACCTGTCCCGGCTTCGGGTGCTGGGCGGGGCGCTGGGGATTCAGCACATCCTCGTTCGCGGCGACGAGGCGCGGGTCACCTTCCGGACGGGCGCATCCCCGCGGATGGCCCGATTGACCACGGCTCTCGACAACGTGCAGCTCGCAGCGGACGTGCGTCGCACGGTGCCCTTGTCACTCCGGCTGGTTCGGCTGGGGGGGGAGCCGCTGATTCCGGCTTTGGTGCGGGCGTTAGTGGCGGTGAAGGGTAACCAGTGACCAAGCAGTCCCACATTCACAGAAGAGTATGACATGCGAGTCGGGCTAACAGCGCTGGTTGCCGGTGTCGCCCTTGCCGGATGCAGCAGTTTCCGGGACGTCTTCACCTCCCATGCGGAAACCGCCGCCCGGGTGGGGTCGCGCGAGTTCAAATCGGAGCGGGTCGCCGAGATCATCAGCCGCCTGGGCGGACCCAACGCCAATCCGCAGGCGGCGGAGCTGATCACCGGGATCTGGGTCGACATGTCCCTCTTCGGTGACCAGGTTGCCGGCGGCACGCTCAAGACCGACTCGGCTACTGTCGAAAAGTTGATGTGGACCGAGCTCGCCGCGCAAAAGGTGGCGAGCTGGCACGACTCGGTGGTGGCCCGGCGGCCGCCCCCGACCGACGATATGGCGGACTCCCTGTACAACCGGGGCGAGCAGCGGCTGTTCCAGCACATCCTGTTCAGCCCGGGCGGCCCCGCGTCGGCCGACACCGCCAAGGCCAAGACCACCGCGGACCGGGTACGGACGCAGCTCAACGCGGCCAACTTCGCGAAGATGGCGCTGCAGCACAGCAGTGACGGAAGCAAGAATGACGCAGGCTATCTCTTCATTTCCCCCCGGGGTGGGTTCGTCAGGGAGTTCGACGACGCGGCGTGGGCGCTGGCCCCCGGCGAGCTCTCCGCGGTGGTGAAGAGCCAGTTCGGCTTCCACATCATTCGCCGACCGACGCTGGCCGAAAGCCGCGCGCGTTTCTTCGCCAAGGCATCGGACCTGCACAAGGTACGCCAGGATTCGCTGTACATGGCGGATCTGACCAACCGGGTGGCGCTGGTGGTGAAGCCGGGGACGGCCGCGGCGATCAAGAGCGCGGTCGCGGACCTGGAATCCGCGCGGACGTCCACCAAGGAGCTGGTGACATCCAAGGCCGGCACCTTCACCATGGCCGACCTGGTCCGCTGGCTGAACGCGCTTCCCCCTACGGTGATCGGGTCGATCAAGCAGGCGGATGATTCGTTGCTCAATCCGTTCGTCGAGACGCTGGCCAAGAACGCCATCCTGCTCAAGCAAGCCGACTCGGCCAAGATCACCATCAACCCCACGATGTATCAGGCACTCGCCCTGCAATACAAGACCCAGATCGGCGTCCTCAAGGAGGCGGTGGGTCTGGACGCGCCGGAATTCTCCGACTCCTCCAAGATGTCGGCCTCGGAGCGGAAGAAACTGGCGGTCGAGAAGGTGGACCAGTACTTCGAGAAGCTGATCGGCGGCCAGGTGCAGTTTCGTCCGGTGCCGCCGACGCTCTCGGCCGAGCTCAGGATCGGCGGGGATTACAAGATCTACCCGGCCGGCGTGAACCGCGCGATCGAGTTGATCATCGCCAAGAAGTCGGCCGACTCGGCAGCCGGGAAGAACGCCGCTCTAGGCGCCGGGCCGCGCCTGCAGGCTGCTCCGGGCGGGCCGCCCACCGGCGGAGCGCCGGCGGACACCGGCAAGAGGCCGTGATTCGGCGCGTCCTCACCGGCGGCCTCGCCGGGCTGCTCCTCTCCGGGGGTGGCGCGGCGACGGTGTTTTCCGCGCAGCAGCGGTCGGATTCGGCGGTCGTGGACCGGATCGTGGCCGTGGTCGGTGTCCAGCCCATCCTCTCGTCTCACATTGAGGAGCGGATCCTCCAGGAATTCCCCCAGGGACGCGGCCTGCCCACCAGTCCCGACAGCCTGCGGACCCTGCGGCGCGACTTGCTTCGGCTGCTCATCAACGAGGAGCTGATGGTTCAGGAAGCGCTGCGCGACACCACGATCAAGATCCTCGACGACGATGTGACCAAGTCGGTGGATGTCCTGATCAAGACCACTCGCGCGCGCTTTACTTCGGAGGATGCCTACCGCCGGGACATCCGCGCCGCCGGGTTTGAGACTCCGGACGAATACCGGAGCTGGCTCACCGAACAGCAGCGGCGCGCGCTGCAGCGGCGCGAGCTGCTCAGCAAGCTCAGGAGCAGCGGCAAGCTCAAGTCGGTGGCGCCGACCGAGCGGGAGATACGAGACTACTTCGAGAAGAACAAGGGGGTGTTCGGCAAGCGGTCGGCGACAATCTCCTTCCGGCAGATCGTCATCCCGCCGCCGGCCAAGCCGGACGCCAAAGCGCGGGCGCTGGCCTTGGCCGACTCGATTCTCCAGGAGCTCCGGAAGGGCGGCGATTTCGCCACCGCGGCCCGGCGCTTCTCGATGGACCCAGGCACCCGGGAGCAGGGGGGCTCACTGGGCTGGACGCGGCGGGGCCAGAACCTCGACCAGAACTTCGAGGATGCCGCCTTCTCGCTTCGGCCGGGCGTGATCTCCGATCCGGTCGAGACCGCCTTCGGGTATCACCTGATCCAGGTGGAACGGGCCCAACCGGCGGAAATCCAGATCCGCCACATTCTCATCATGCCAGTCATCGATACCGCGGACGCGGACAGCGCCGCCCGGATCGCGGGCAACATTCACGCAGCGATCGAGCAGGGCGCCTCCTTCGATTCGCTCCAGCGAATCTGGCACGATAAGGCGGAAGAGCGGGAGCTGGCGGGTTTCCCGTTCGACAGCCTGCCGGCCTCCTATCGCGAAGCGCTGACCGACGTGCCGCAAGGGAAGATCTCCACGGTGTTCCGGCTGGACGCCCCGACCGACATCCTGCGCTCGAAGTTCGTGATCCTGCTGGTGACCGAGCGGGTGCCGGCCGGAGACGTACGGTACGAGGACGTGAAGGAGCAGATCCGGGCCGGGTTGTCGGATCAGCTGACCCAGGAGCGTTACATCGAGAAGCTGCGGGCCGCAACTCTGGTGGAGATCCGCTCCGGATGAGCCCGCGGCCGCGCCTGGCCGTAACCTTGGGCGACCCGCGCGGCATTGGCCCCGAAGTGGCGGCACGCGCGCTGGAACAGCCGATCGATGCCCACGTCACCGTGATCGGCGCTGACGAGCAGGTCGGTCCGATCCGGGCGGACGACCGGATCGGCGTGGGGAGCTGGAAGGCCGGCGCGGGCCAGGGCGGATCGGATCGGATGCGATCGCTGCGGGCCGGACAGATTGCCGGCCACGCCGTGCAGCGGGCGGTGCAGCTGGCGTTGGAAAAACGAGTGGACGCGGTTGTCACCGGTCCGGTGGAGAAGCTTGCCCTCCACACGGCCGGGTTTCCGTTTCCGGGCCAGACCGAGTGGCTGGGCCAGCTCGCCGGCGGAGTGGATGTGGCGATGATGCTGGCCGCCGGGCCGCTCCGGGTCGTGCTGATCACCACCCACGTGGCCCTGCGTGACGTGCCGGCGCTGCTCACCACCGACCGAATCCTCCGCGCCGGACGAGTGACCCGGCAGGGGCTGATCGACTGGTTCGGGATCGAAGCGCCGCGCCTGGCGCTCTGTGCGCTCAACCCCCACGCCGGCGAGCAGGGGCTGTTCGGCGACGAAGAGGCGCGCATACTGGAGCCGGCCGCGCGCGCGCTGGGCGCCGCCGGGCCGCTGCCCGCGGACACCGTGTTCGTGCGGGCGATGCGGGGGGAGTTCGACGCGGTGCTCACGCCCTACCACGACGTGGGTATGACCGCCATCAAGGTGGCGGCGTTCGGCCGGGGCGTGAACATCACCCTGGGCCTGCCGTTCGTCCGAACCTCACCCGATCACGGCACGGCGTTCGACATTGCAGGGCAGGGGAAAGCCGACGCCGGGAGCACGCGCGAGGCGATCGAGCTCGCGGTGACTCTGGTGCGGCGTGCGGTTCTTGCCGGTTGAGTCCTGGTTTGTGTCGTCCACAGACTACACGGATTGGACGACGGATTACACAGATGACTTCTCGGTGGCGGTGTAAGTCGGGCCGACGAACCGTTTGATCTGTAGGGAAGGAGTGCCGAAATTCATGAGAATTGCGCGACTAAGCCTGCTAGCTACCAGGTAGTTCACTACCTGAGCTTCTTCCGCGCCGGTCAACCTTGGCAGCGCCTTCAGCTCCACCAAGATGTCTCCGAAACAGACGTAGTCCGCACGATAGCCAATACCGAGAGGTGTTTGTTTGTAGGAGACCGGGATCTCACATTCTTTTTGGTAGGGCACTCCCCTCATACCGAATTCAATTCCCAGCGCCATCTGATAAACCACCTCCAGAAACCCGGGACCGAGGGTGCGATGAACCTCCATCGCGGCCCCGATGATAGCGTAGGTTTGACCATCTCGAGTATCTCTGTGGTCATCAATATGAAGCATCTGTGTAATCTGTGGATACAAAACCAGGAACCCGGATCAAGAAACTGCGGTACACGACCCTACGACGGCACCGCCGGCTTGGGCGCCTCGGCGGGGAGCAGTCGCACCCGTTTGACTCGCCGCCCCTCCATCTCGGCCACGTCGAAGATGTGACTGCCCACCACCATTCGGTCCCCCACCCGCGGGAGCCGGCCGAGCTGTCCGAAGATCCACCCGCCGATCGTCGTGTAGTCCACGTCGCTCAGGCTCTCGTCGTATTCCGAATTGAACGCTGAGATGGGCATGGCGCCGTCCAGCAGCAGGGTGCCCGCGGGCGACGCCGCGGGTCGCTCGGCGGCGTCGAACTCGTCCACAATGGGCCCGACGATCTCCTCGAGCAGGTCTTCCATGGTCACCACGCCGGCGGTGCCCCCGTACTCGTCGAGCACGACCGCCATGTGGGTCTTCAGGCGTTTCATGTCGGTGAGCACGTCCTCGACTTCGCGGGTGCCCGGCACGAATAGCGGGGGACGAACCAGGGTGCTCACCTTGGCGCTCGGGGTCTGCCGGATGCCACGGAGAATGTCCTTGGCGTGGACGATGCCCGCGATCTCGTCCAGGGTGTCGGTGTACACCGGATACCGGCTCCGCTCCGATTCGGCCACCACGTCGGCGGCGGCCTCGACGGTGGCATCCGCGGGGATGGCCACGACGTCGGTGCGCGGCGTCATGACTTCCTCGGCGGTCTTTTCGCTGAACTCGAAGACCCCTTCCAGCATGCGCGCATTCTGGGTGCCCAGGGTCCCGAATTCCTCACTCTGCTCGACGAGGCTCCTGAGCTCGTCCGGCGAATGGACCCGTTCCTGCTCGCCGGGGGGCCTCAAGCCGAAGAGGCGAAGGGTCCAGTTCGAGGCGCTGTTCAGGAGTTTGGTCGGTCCTGCCATGATCCAGGTGAAGACCATGAGCGGCGGCGCGAGCCAGCGGCTGGACTGCTCGGGCGCCACGATCGCGATGGACTTGGGCACCTGCTCGCCGAGGACGATGTGCAAGGATGTGATGATGCTGAATGCGACGACGATGGCTACCGAGTGAGTGGCGAATGCCTGGACCGACGCGGGCAGCCAGGTGAAGGCGCCGTCGATCAGGCGGGCCAGGAAGGGCTCGCCGATCCATCCGAGCGCGAGGGATGCGAGGGTGATGCCGAGCTGGCTGGCGGCGAGGTACCGGGAAAGCGATTGAATGGCTCGCAAGGCGAGCATAGCTTTGCGGTCACCGGCGCGGGCTTGCTCCTCGAGCCGGGTCCGGCGGGCGCTGACCAGTGCGAATTCGGCGGCCACGAAGAAGGCGTTAGCCAGCACCAGCGCGATTACCGCGGCGAGTCGAAGGGCCAACGACCCCGCCCCAGGCTGTGGAGGCTCCATACCCGAGAAGGTAAGCGGTTTCCCGACGGGCGTGCGCGGGGCGGTTCCCAACCGTCTGCTCGCCGTCCTGGTCATCACCGCTGTGTTCATGGTGGTGGAGGCGGTGGCCGGATGGATCAGCGGCGCGTTGGCCCTGGTGGCCGACGCGGGCCATATGCTGACCGATGTCGGGGCGCTCGGCCTCTCGCTCTTCACGGCGCTCCTGGCCCGCCGGCCGGCCGACCCCCGGCGCACCTACGGGTACCTCCGCTGGGAGATTCTGGCCGCGCTGGTGAACGGAGCCGCGCTCTTCGGCCTGGCCGGCTGGGTGGTGGTGGAGGCCGTGGGCCGGATTTCCCACCCGCAGCCCATTCAGACCGGCTTGTTCATCACGGTCGCGGCGATGGGCCTGGTCGTAAACCTGGTGTCGCTCTGGGTTCTCCACGGTGCGCACCAGGGATCGCTCAACGCCCGCGGCGCCTACCTGCACGTCATGGGCGATGCGCTCGGCTCGGTCGCCGCCCTCGCCGCGGCCCTGGTCATTCGCTTCACCGGGTGGACGGTGGCGGACCCGCTCGTCTCCATCGCGCTCTCGCTGCTGATCCTGGTTGGGGCATGGCGATTGCTCCGGGAGAGCACCGACATCCTCCTCGAGGTGGTCCCGGCTCACATCTCGCTGTCCGAGGTGAAAGGACGGATGCTGAATGTGTCAGGGGTATCGGCGGTGCACGATCTGCACGTGTGGACCGTCACCAGCGGCGTAGTGGCCATGAGCGGGCATGTGGTGGTGCCGGAACTGGCCTCGCACCCGGTCGCTTTGGCGAGTCTCAAGGAGGCCGTGGCGGGACTGGGGATCGGGCATGCGACGATCCAGCTCGAAGTCGAAGACGAATGTCTCGGAGTGGACTGTCTGGAACCCCTTGAGGCCACGGGAGATGGGGGGCACGCCCACCCCAAGAGCCACGGCCCCGGGCACCGGCACTGATTCAGGGTTGCGGGGAGGGGCTCCGACTCTTATTTATGGCCCTCGAAGGACGGTCGGTGAGGACGGGTGGGCTAGAGACGATATCACGTAGCGTCTTAGCGTCATAGCGTCGTAGCGTCCCCTGAAAGGGCAGTCGTGGAAATCAGGAACATCGCCATCATCGCTCACGTCGATCACGGCAAGACCACACTGGTGGACCAGATGCTCCGCCAGTCGGGGGTGTTCCGGCAGAACCAGCAGGTCGAGGAGCGGGTGATGGACTCGAACCCGCTGGAGCGGGAGCGGGGCATCAC
>JAXIPC010000233.1:0-12261 GCA_045403135.1 Gemmatimonadales bacterium
CGGGAGGTCGATGGTCGTCTGAATCTGCATCCCGGCAATGGGTGCGAGCGACGGGGTGGACACCTGCTCGCGCACCATGCGGCCGCGAGCATCGACCTCGGTGTATTGCACTCCGTCCACGCCGCGCAGGATCGAGTCGTATTGTTGCTCCAGCCCGTCACGCCCCACGAGCGATCCCAAACGCGAGCCCGGGAACCGGCCCTTGGTCAATTCGTCTTCCGAAACCTCGCCGACGTAGCCGACCAGGTGGGCCACCGCCGTACGGCTGCCATACAACCGGCGCGGCTCGGTCTGGACCACCAGCCCGGGGAGCAGGAACCGATGCTCCTCCAGCTTCGACACCGTCGTGAAATCGGCCCCGCTGAACACCAGGGCGGGCTGATAGCGTGCCTCACGGAAACGCCGGACGATGACCTCGACCTCGGCGCTGTCGATCGGGGTCAGGGCGCGGAGCCGGCCCAGCACCGCGCGGAGAGTATCCAGCGAAGGAGCGAACAGCTTGACGGTGTAGCCGGGGACGTTTTCCGCGATGACCCGGTTGTTCCGGTCGAGGATTGCCCCGCGAGGGGCGAGCAGCGGCACCTGGCGCAGCCGGTTCTTCTGGGACTGCAGGCGATAGTCTTCGTACCCGACCACCTGGGCACGAAAGAAGGCGGCCGCGAGCAGCAGGAAAGTGACGACCAGCACGCCTTGAACGGCGGTGACCCGGTCCCGGAGACGGTCGGCGCTGACGGTGCTCATGCCTCGAGCCGGATCGCGAACCAGTCGCGGAAAAACAGCAGGAGCACCATCCCCGCGACGGCGGTGGAGAGCGCCTGGAGCGGCGCCCAGACCAGCAGTCCATTCGAGAGTTGTTCCGAGGGAGTGCCGCTGGCCAGCAGCACGATCGCGTTGCGCACCCAGACTCCGCCCGCGAAGAGACCGGCATTGACCACCAGATTGTCCGGGAAGAACACCGCCCTGCCCCACGCCGCGAGGTACGCCACCACGGTATGCGCCAGCGCGCCGGCGCCCAGGCTGGCCGGGGTGAGCACGTCGCTGACCAGGCCGACCAGAAACCCGGCGACCGCCGCCAGGCCGGGCCGGGCCCGGACCGCGATCACCATCAGGGCGACGAAAAGGAAGTCCGGCGCCGCGCGGCCGTCGAAGATCCGCGGCCGGACGTAGAAGTGCAGCGTGACCAGGAGCACGAACCCCAGGTAGATCCGGGCATCCCAGCGACGGGGGCTCACGGGACGGCCTCGGCATTGGCCGGCGTGCGAACCACCAGGACGTGGGCCACATGCCCCGGGTTGGCCAGGGGCGCCATCCGGTAGATGCGCTCCCAGCCCAGCTCTTCGCTTCGCACTCCGACGACCCGGCCGATGGGCACACCCTTGGGATACACCCCGCCCAGGCCAGACGTCAGCACCAGCGTGCCGGTGGCGACCGTGTCACGGTAGGCCACGCCGCGGAACTCGAGAAACGCCTGGCTCGCGTCGGTATTGGAGGATGGCACCACGATCCCGAGCACCGAGCCATCCTCGGTGACCGCGCTCACCCGGAAATCGGGGTGGGCCCAGGTCATTGCCACCGCGCTCCGCGTGCCGACGCTCTGCAGCACTCCGAGCAGTCCCTCAGGTGTGACCACCGGGTCGCCCACGCGGACCCCACTGCCGGCGCCCACGCTCAGCAGCAGGGTTCTCCCTTCGGTGGGTGCCGTTTGATGCAATACCTCCGCCGGCACCGAGGTGGTGACGGTACGGGCGCGCAGGTCCAGCAGCGCGCGGAGCCGGGCGTTTTCGGCGGTGAGCGCGGCCACCGATTGGGACGCGAGCGCGACCGAGTCCCGCTCCGCCTGGACCGCCTGGAAGCGACGCCGGCTGGTGCGGCCCTCTTCGGCCTGGCGCTGCACCCAGAGGAGCGGTGAGAGTACGGTGTCCCGAAGGCTGGTGGCGAGGCTCTGACTCCAGGCGTCGGGCAGCGCGATGGCCGCCGCCGAAAGCACGAGGCACGCGAGCAGCAGGAGGGAATCGCTCCGTGAGGTGGCGCGGCCCCGAGCCCGGATCATGTCAAGTGGTGAGGACGCTCCGATACTTCTCGTAGTCATCGAGGATGCGGCCGGTACCCCGCACGACACAGGTGAGCGGGTCCTCGTCCACATGGATGGGCAGTCCGGTTTCCTGCTGGAGCAGCAGATCGAGGCCGCGGATCAGGGCGCCGCCGCCGGTCATGATGATGCCGCGGTCCACGATGTCGCTGGCCAGCTCCGGCGGCGTGATCTCGAGGGCCCGGCGCACCGCGTCCACGACCTGCTGAATCGGCTCCTGAATCGCCTCGCGGATTTCGCTGGAGTGAACCCGGACTGTCTTGGGGATGCCGGACACGAGGTCGCGGCCCTTCACTTCCATCTCCCGCTCTTCGCCGGTCGGATAGGCCGAGCCGATCTTGATCTTGATCGCCTCCGCGGTGGGCTCGCCCACGAGGAGGTTGTAGTTCTTTCGCATGAACTGGACGATCGACTGGTCGAGCTCGTCGCCCCCGGTACGGATCGAGGTGTCGGCGACGATGCCCGAGAGGGCGATGACCGCGATTTCCGTGGTGCCGCCGCCGATGTCGATCACCATGTTGCCGGTGGGGGTCTCGACCGGCAGGCCGACGCCGATGGCGGCGGCCATCGGCTCCGCGACCATGAACACTTGCTTGGCGCCGGCGGTTTCCGCCGAATCGCGGACCGCGCGGCGTTCCACCTCGGTGATGCCCGACGGCACGCACACGATAACCCGCGGCTTCACCCGGAAGAGATGCTTGTCGATGATGGTCTTGAGGAAATAGCGCCGCATCTTCTCGGTGACGTCGAAGTCGGCGATCACGCCGTCCTTGAGCGGTCGCACCGCGAGGATGCCCTCGGGCGTTCGCCCGAGCATCCGTTTCGCTTCGAGCCCGATGCCTTTGATCTTGCCGGTCGAGCGCTCCAGCGCCACCACCGACGGCTCGTTGAGCACGATCCCCTCACCTTTGACGTAGATGAGGGTATTGGCCGTGCCAAGATCGACGGCGATCTCGTTCGCCGGCAGAAGGTTCAGGAATTTCCAGGAAGACCATATCGACAAGGGAGCACCGGGGTAAAGCTGATGCTAACCTAATGGCCTACTTAGACTTCTACAAGCGGCTGGAAGTCACGCCTTAAGCCCCAACCCGGTACTCCCGAACCCCCCGGCACCCCGGCCGGTGGGCGGGAGCTGCTCCACCGTTCGGAATTCAGCCGGTTCGATCCGGGCCACCACCAGCTGCCCGATCCGCATGCCCCGGGTCACCTCGAAGGCCTCCTGGCCGAGGTTCACCAGAGCCACCTTGAGCTCCCCGCGATAGTCGCTGTCGATGGTGGCGGGCGTGTTAGGAAGGGTGATGCCGTGCGTGAGGGCCAGGCCCGAGCGGGGGCGGATCTGGATTTCGAAGCCCGGAGGAATCGCCACCGCGAACCCGGTGGCAAAGAGCCGGCGCTCGCCCGGGGCGAGCGTTCCCGACTCGGCGCTCGCCAGGTCGAAGCCGGCCGAGCCCGGGGTGGCCCTGGCGGGGAGCGGGAGGCCGTCGCCGTGGGGCAGGCGAGTGATCTGGATCTCTATCATGAGGCTGAGACGCTATGACGCTACGACGCTACGACGCTACGTGGTCCTAGCGTCTTAGCGTCTTACCGTCTTAGCGTCCTATAAAACGCTCTCCACCGGCACCAGCGGGAGCCCGAACGCCTCCGCCACTCCGGGGTAGACCACCTCGCCCTCCACCACGTTGAGCCCGAGGGCGAGCGCTCGGTCATCCTTGCAGGCCTGTCTCCACCCCTGCTTGGCCAGCTTGCGCGCGTAGGGCAGCGTAGCATTGGTGAGCGCCAACGTCGAGGTCCGCGGCACGCCGCCGGGCATGTTGGCCACCGCGTAGTGAAGGATCCCATCCACGAAGTAGGTGGGGTCTTCGTGCGTGGTGGGCTTGATCGTCTCCACGCACCCTCCCTGGTCCACCGCCACGTCCACGATCACGGCGCCCGGCTGCATCCGCTTGAGGTCGGCGCGGGTGATCAGATGGGGCGCCTTGGCCCCCGGCAGGAGCACCGCGCCGATGACCAGATCTGCCCGCTCGATCGCCTCCAGAATGTTGAACCGGTTGGAGTAGATGGTCCGCACGTTGGCGGGGAGCACGTCATCCAGATACCGGAGTCGGTCCAGGGAGATGTCCAGGATGATGACGTTGGCGCCGAGTCCGGCGGCCATCTTGGCGGAGTTGATGCCGACGACGCCGCCACCGATGATCGCGACCTTGGCCGGCGCCACACCCGGCACGCCGCCCAGGAGCACACCGCGACCACCGTGCACCTTCTCCAGATACTTGGCCCCTTCCTGCACGGCCATGCGGCCGGCTACCTCGGACATCGGAGTCAGCAGCGGCAGCTCGCCGTTGGGAAGCTGGACCGTCTCGTAGGCGATCGCGATGCACCCCGAGTGGAGGACGGCCCGGGTGAGCTCCTCCGCCGCGGCAAAGTGGAAGTAGGTGTAGATCACCTGACCTTTCCGCATCTTCGGCCATTCCACCGCGATGGGCTCCTTGACTTTCATGATCATCTCCGCCTTGGCCCACACTTCCTCGGCGGAGTCGAGGATGCGCCCGCCGGCCGCCACAAACTGGTCATCGCTGAATCCGCTGCCGAGGCCGGCGCCCTTCTCGATGTAGACCGTGTGCCCGCCGCCGGCCAGGAGCTCGGTGCCCGCTGGCACCAGGGCGATGCGGTTCTCGTTGGTCTTGATCTCCTTGGGAACACCGATGATCATGTCGCGATCTCTGGATTGAAAGAGTGAGGCGAGCTCAGGAATCACCGCACCCGATGGGCTGGGTGCTCACCACGAAATTGTCGAAATACCGTTCCTGCGCCTTGGGTGACCCACCGTTCCAGTAGTTTTCCAGGAACACGGCGTTCCACCCGTATTCGGCGTAGCTCCCGACCCAGTCCAGTCGGTCGCGCCTGGCCTCGATCCGGCCGTCTACCCGGAGCTCGAAGAGGCCGTTGGCCTTGCCGGGGTCGTTGAGACGCGCATGGGCCTCGACGCATCGCCACCCGTCGCCCACCGGACCCGCGAAGAGCCGGCTCACGCTTCGGGCCGACCCGATCCACCGGAGCTTCGCGAAATCGTTGTACCGCGTGGTGACGACGCGGCCGTCGGGCGAGGTGCCCCGTGCCGGATCGAGCACGAGATGGAGATTCCCCGGGCCTCCGCTCCACACGTGCGCGATCGCGGCCTGGGCCCATTGCTCTCCCGACGAAAACACCGTGGCACGACTGAGCTTCGCTCCGCCTCCCCCGCTCCAACCCGGCTCCAGCTTCAGCCAGACTCGCCACCAGATCTCCCGGTATACGCCGGCTTCGATGGTGACGGAGCGAAAGTACGGTTGCGGCGTCTTGCCAACCGCCAGGTGCAGTGCCCCGGCGTCGACCTGCCCCTTCTTGAATCGCGCCCGCATCCCGGAGGAGCCATGGACGCCCACACCGTCCGCACGGACAAAGGCGCCATTCTTCGGAACGACTTCGAAGTAAGACCGGAGCCGGTCCTGCTCGAAGTCATCGCACCAGAGCCAGCCGGCCCTGGGGCTCTCACATTCGGCGGTGGTCTGGGCCCGGAGCCCCGCGGCGGGACCGCAGGCGGCCAGGACCAGCGCCAGGGCCGATCTCCGCCGCGACCTCACCGGGCGCCGCCGTCGGGACCGAGCCGCACCGCCGACCAGCGCTCCGGGGCAAAGCACTCACCCGCCAACGCCGCCACCTCGGCTGCCGACACGGCGTCGATCTCTGCGAGTACTTCGTCGAGCCGGCGATACCGATCCCGGTGGAGCACCATGCCGGCCAGGCGGTGCATCCGGCTGCTCGGGCTTTCCAGAGACAGCATCACTTGACCCTTGAGCTGCTGCCGGCCACCGGCCAGCTCCTCTTCGGGGAGGCCCTCACGCGCCAGCCGGGCCAACTCCTCGCGGATCGCCGCCTCGGCGGCATCGGCGGTGCCGGGCTGGGTCCCGACATAGACCCCGACCATCCCGGTGCTCTGGAAGAGTTGCTGAAAGGCGTACACGGCGTACGCCAGCCCGAGCTCCTCCCGCACCCGCTGGAAGAGGCGACTCGACATTCCGCCCCCCAGCACGTTCGCCAGGATCGCCAGCGCGTAGCGCCGGGGGTCTCGGGCGGCAAAGGTATCGGTGCCCAGCACGATATGGGTTTGGGCCGACTCCCGCGCTTCCCGAATGTTCGACCCGCGCACGGCGGGAACCGCTTCCACCGGCCCGCGAGACGGCTCGGCCTCTCCCTCGAACCACCCCTCCCGCTCCAGCACCGTGAGGAGCTGGCCGTGGTCCACGTGACCCGCGGCGGCGATTACGCAGTTCCCGCGATAGTATCCCGTCCGGTGCACTCCCGCGAGGTCGGCCGCGCTCAACGACCCGACGCTCTCCGGCGTGCCCAGGATGGAATACCCGTAGGGGTGGCTGGGCCACAGCGTCCTGGCGTGGAGCTCGAACACCAGATCGTCGGGGGTGTCCTCCACCCCGTTAATCTCCTCGAGCACGACGTTGCGCTCGAGATCGAGGTCTTCGGCGCGGAGCAGCGGGTGCCGTACCAGGTCGGTCAGGATCTCGACGGCCAGGGGTACATCGGCATCGAGCACGTGCGCCTGGAAGCTGGTGTGATCGCGGGAGGTGTACGCGTCGAGCGATCCGCCCCGCACCTCGAGCTCCTGGGCGAGCTGCCTGGCGGTGCGGCGGACGGTGCCCTTGAACACGAGGTGCTCGAGCAGGTGCGCCGCGCCCATCTTGTCGCGCGCTTCGTGCGCGCTGGCCGAGCGCACCCAGATTCCGACGGCGGCCGACCGCACGCCCGGAAGCGCTTCCGAGAGCACGGTCAGTCCATTGGCAGCAACGGACCGGAAGAGTCCGTCGTCGAGGGGTTCGAGCTCCACGAAGGCGCTATTCCTTGGGGATCAGCGCCTTCCGGGAGAGCTTCATGCGGCCTCGCTCGTCCACTTCGAGGAGCTGGACCTTTACGATGTCGCCCTTCTTGACCACGTCCTCGGTCTTCTCGGTGCGGCCGTGTTGCAGCTCGCTGATGTGGAGCAGCCCTTCCACGCCCGGAATGATCTCCACGAAGGCACCGAACGGCGTGGTGCTCTTGACCGGCCCCTCGTAGATCCGTCCCACCTCGGGCTCGGCCACGATGGCCATCACCATGTCGCGGGCCTTGTTGCCGGCTTCGCCACCGACCGCGGCGATGGTCACCACGCCGGAATCCTCGATGCTGATCTTGGCGCCGGTGGCGTCCTGGATACCGCGGATGGTCTTGCCCTTCGGGCCAATGACGTCGCCGATCTTGTCGGGTTTAATCTGGATCGTGAAGATCCGCGGCGCGTGCGGCGATAGCTCCGGCCTCGCGGAAGCGAGGACCTTCTGCATCTCCGCCAGAATGTGGAGGCGGCCCTTCTTGGCCCGGCCGAGCGCCTCGTCGATGATCTTGAGGTCGAGTCCCTCGATCTTCATGTCCATCTGAATCGACGTGATGCCCTGTTCGGTACCGGCGACCTTGAAGTCCATATCGCCCAGGGAATCCTCGGAGCCCAGGATGTCGGTCAGGATGGCGACCTTGCCCCCCTCCTTGATGAGTCCCATCGCCACGCCGGCGCAGGCCGCCCTGATCGGTACGCCGGCATCCATCAGCGCCAGTGAGCCGCCGCAGACGGTGGCCATCGAGGATGATCCGTTGGACTCGAGGATCTCGGAGACGATCCGGAGGGTATAGGGAAATCCGTCGAATGCCGGCAGCAGCGGCTGCAGCGCCCGCTCGGCCAGGGCCCCGTGGCCGATCTCGCGGCGGCTGGTGCCGCGGATCATCTTGACCTCGCCGGTCGAGTAGGGCGGGAAGTTGTAGTGGAGCATGAATGACTTGGTGGTCTCGCCCGCCACGTCGATCGAGTCGATCCGCTGCTCGTCGTCACTGGTGCCCAAGGTGACCGCCACCAGCGCCTGGGTCTGGCCGCGGGTGAAGAGGGCGGACCCGTGGGCCCGGGGCAGCACCCCGGTTTCGATGCTGATCGGGCGAACCGTGTCGCTGTCGCGGCCATCCACGCGCTCACCCTTTTCCAGCACCTGGGTGCGCATCACCCGGTACTCGATCTCCTCGATTTCGTGCACGATGTCGCGGACCCGATCGGGGAACTCGAGGGCGAGCTTGGCGACCACGTCCCTGCGGACCGCGGAGAGCCCCGCGGCGCGGGCCGCCTTGTCCTTGGCGTTGATGGCCCTGGCCATGTCCTTCTCGACTAGCTCGCGGACCCGTTTGACCAGGGCCTCGTCCACCGGCGCTTTGACCCACTCCATCTTGGGCTTGCCCGCCTGCTTGACCAGGTCCTTGATGTGCCCCACCAGCTCTTTGACGCCCTTCTGCGCCACCTTGAGGCCGTCCAGGATGTCGCCCTCCGACACCTCGAGCGATCCGCCCTCGACCATCACGATCGAGTCGGCGGTGCCGCTCACCGTGAGATCGATGCTGGAAAACTCGAGCTGCTGGAAGGTTGGGTTGAGAATCCAGTTGCCTTCCATGCGTCCCACCCGCACCGTGGCGAGGGGGCCGTTCCACGGGATCGAGGAAAGCGCCAGCGCCATCGACGCGGCGAACGCGCCGATCACGTCGGCGTCGTTCTCCTGATCCGCGGAGACCACCGTGACGAAGACCTGGACCTCGTTCTTGAACCCCTCCGGAAAGAACGGCCGGATCGACCGGTCGATGATCCGGCAGGCCAGAATTTCCTTGTCGGAGGGCCGACCCTCGCGCTTGATGAACCCGCCGGGGATTTTGCCCGCCGCGTAGGTCTTTTCTTTGTATTCGACCGTCAGCGGAAAGAACGGGAGGGTGGAGAGGTTGGGGGAGACGGTGACGGCCGCGATGACCATCGTGTCGCCGAAGCGCACCGAGACGGATCCGGCGGCCTGGCGGGCCAGCTTGCCGGTCTCGATGATGAGGGGGCGGCCGGCGAATGTGGTTTCGATTTTGGGCACGATGTAAACTGCCTTCTTTGGTGAACTGTTCCGCTTGCAATGGCCAATGCCAAGCGGGCGTCCCGCCGAATGCGGGACGCCCGCGCGCCAGCGATGCCGGCTAGTGTCGGAGTCCGAGCTCCTGGATCAGGGCCCGGTAGGTCGGGAGGTCGGTATTCCGGAGGTACGTCAGCAGACGCCGCCGGGTCCCGACCATCTTGAGCAGCCCGCGGCGCCCGTGATGGTCCTTGGCGTGGAGGCGAAAGTGATCGGTCAGCGAGTTGATCCGCTCCGTGAGCAGCGCCACCTGGACCCGGGCCGAGCCGGTATCCTCATCGTGGAGGCGATGCTTGGTCATGACACCCTGCTTGTCGTACGGCATGCTGCGCTCGAGCCTCTTTGTTTTTTCGTCTTTGTGAAGATGCGAACCCTAGATAGCACAACAAGATAACCACACTGGCCGCCGGACGCAAAGCCCCGGGAGTGTCCCAGATTTCGAGCCCGACTATGTTCCGTGCCGTGATTGCGTTACTCACCGCGCTGCTCCTCGCAGCCCAGGATTCTCAGCCGACGTCGGCCCAGCCGTACACCCTGTACGTCGCGAGCGAGTCGGCCGACCTCGTCACCCGGATCGAGGTGGGCCCGGCCGGCTGGCGCAAGGTGCGCGAGATTCCGGTCGGCATCCTCCCCGCCGATCCCGACGGCCCCCACCACGTCGCCGTCTCGCCGGATGGACGCGCCTGGTACGTCTCCATTGCCCACGGCACCCCGTGGGGGTCGGTGTGGAAGTACGCGACGGGCACCGATTCCCTGCTGGGCCGCGTCCGGGTCGGGATGTTCCCGACCACGGTGGGCCTTTCTCCCGATGGCGAGTGGGCTTTCGTCCCCAACTCCGATTTTCACGGCGACCGCGGCCGGCAGAACAGGCTTTCGGTCCTCTTCACGCCGGAGCTTCGGCAGGTCACCGAGATCCCGGTTTGCGACATGCCGCACGGCTCCCGGGTGAGCCATAGGGGTACCGTCGTGTACATCGCCTGCATGATGTCCGACGAGCTGGTGTTGATCGATCCCTCGACCTTGAGCGTCACGCGGAGGCTACCGCTGGGCAGCGGGCACCCGATGAGCGCGGCCGAGCACGCGCGAATGGAAGCCCGGAGCGATACGGTCCCGGCGAAGCGGACGCCCGGCGCGGCGAGCAGTACGCTGCCCGGTCAGAACCCCGACTGCCTGGCCACCTATGTGAGCGTTTCGCCGGACGACCGGCTGGTGTACCTCGCGTGCAACCACAGCAATGAGGTGCAGGTGCGCGACGCGACGACGCTGGAGCTGGTCCGGAGGCTGTCCACGGGGAATGGGGCCTACAACGTCGAGCCGTCACCCGACGGGCGCTGGGTGCTGGTTACCAACAAAAAATCCCAGAGTGTGAGCGTCTTCGACACTCGCACCTGGACTGAGGCGGCCCGGATTCCCACCAGCAAGCGCGTCCCGCACGGAATCGCTTTTTCGCCGGACGGCCGCTACGCCTTCGTGAGCCAGGAATCGGCGGGCAACGATCCCGGTGCGGTGGACGCAATCGACCTTGCCACGCTGAAGCGCATCGCGTCCCTGCCCCTCCCGCTGCAGCCTACGGGTATCGCGGTCTGGCGCGGGCACTGACCGCCCGGCTCACGGGATGATCGGCCGCTTCTCCTGGCGCGGCTCGAGCCGAACCGCCCAGAGCCCGCTGAAAATATCGTTGGCCCACACCAATCCATTGTGGTAGAAGGCGCCCCAGGTCATCGCGGCGTTGGGGACGAAGCCGCGCTGGTCCCCGGTATGCACCTTCGCCATCTCCCGTCCCTGGGCCAGCAGGTCGCCCCGCAGCTCCCCTGAGACATCCACCACCCGGAGGCCGCCCTGGTAGTCGCCCAGGTACAAGGTGTCTCCCGCAACCCAGACGTTGTGCGCGCCGCCGTCGCCCGGCTCATACCAGGCCACCGCGCGCGGGTTGGCGAGATCGCTCACATCGATCACGTGGATTCGTCCGTTGGCTTTGCCGAGTCCCATTCCCGGCATCTGCACGCCCTGCGGAGTGGCGGAGAACACTTCGTCGCCGGCAAATACGTAATTCCCCTTCCGCCAGGCCGTGTGAGTGCCACGGATGAACCCGGCACCGCCTTCCCGCTCGACTTCGCGGTACAGGGCGTTGAGGTCGTACTTGTGCTGGGCAACCAGCTGCGGGTTGGTTGGCGAACCCGCCTTGACTCCGCTGCCGACGTCGAGCACCACTACGCCTTCATTCCAGTAGGAGAGGTAGGCCAGGCCGTCGCGGACGTCGATATCGTGCAGGATGCGGCCCCCCGCCTCCCGGGTCTGCCAGCGGGCGACTTCCCGCGGCACCAGCGGATCGTTGATGTCGATCACCCGCATGCTCCCCGTGGCATCATCGGTCAGGTACACGTGGGTGCCGAAGCGCGGCTGAGTATAGACGAAGGCGGAGTGCACGCCGCCGGTCACCGTCTCGGTGTATTCCGCGATCTGCTTCGGATGGGCGGGGTCCTCGAGCGAGAGGATCACGATGCCGTTGCGGCGGCTCGAGGCGCCTTCCCGCGTAAACACGGCGTAGCGGCCGTCGGCGGTCGCCATCACGTCGTTGATGATGCGCGCGTCGACCATGACCGAATCGGTAATGCGAATCGCCGCGGGATCCGAGATGTCGAGCGCGTAGACCCGGTCGGACAAGGTGGCGAGGTAGCCGTTGCGGCCGTTGGGATGGGGCCAGAACTCGGTGGTGGGAAGCTTGCTGATGGGAAGCCGCCCGACGATCGTCGTCTCCCGGCGCACGTCCCGGGGGCGAACCCGTACTGTGGCTTCCGCGCTCATGCTCCCCAGCGAGGCGCTCACCGTGTAGTTCCCCGCCAGGTACGGGACGAAGGTGCCGTCCTGTTCGATCTGGCCGTCGCCTGGAGCCAGCGACCAGATGGGAGAGAGCCCCGCGACTTCCCGGCCGCTCGCATCGCGGGCCACCGTCCGGAATCGGAGCACGTCCCCGGTGCGGGCCACGCCGGCCCCGCCCGCGATCTCGAAACGGCGGACCGTGTTCGGAACGACGGTGACCGCCAGGACCGCGGATGCCGCCCCCGCCCGTGCCGTTACCCGCGCCGCACCCGCCGCGCGCGCCACGACGCGCCCTTCCGCGGTCACCTCGGCCACTTCAGGCGCGCTCGAGCTCCAGCGCACCGGATC
>JAXIPC010000124.1:0-36407 GCA_045403135.1 Gemmatimonadales bacterium
GGCGTCCCGTCGCCTCTCGGCCGAGGCGATGACACTCGGTGCGAAAACCTCGACCGGTGGCTCGGCCTATCTCGCCCGCGCCGACGAGGTGCGTCGCGTTGCGCTGGGCGCCTACCGGGAAGGCGCGGTTCCCCTGATCACGGTGGTGGATGCCGCGAGGGCGTGGGGAGAAGCGCGGATCACCTACTTCAAGCTGCTCTTCGCCCAGCACGAAGCGGTGCTGGCCCACTTCGCGGCCCGCGGGATCGATCCCCTCGAAGCGCTCAGCACTTCCGCTGGAGGAACCAGGCCGTGACGATGCGTCAATTGACCGCGGCCGGGCTAGTCGTGTTGGCCCTGGGCTGCTCCGGCGCGAAGGAAACCGGTGGAGAGGTCGATTCGGCGGCCATGCGGGCCGACGAGGTCATGCTTTCCGCCGCGCAGATTCAGCATGGAGGTATCCGCTGGGCTCCCGCTGTCGCGGCTTCGGCGAGCGGAATGACCGCGGTCGTGGTGCTGCCGGGCCAGCTCGGTCCCAACGAGGACCGGACCGCCCGACTCGGCGCACCGGCCCAAGGCCGGGTGCTCGCCGTCCAGGTCAGTCCCGGGGAACGCGTCGGCGCCGGCCGGATCCTGGTGACCCTGCAAAGTCCCGATGCCGGGATGGCCCAGTCGGACCTGGCCAAGGCGACGGCGGTGGTGGGATCTCGCCGAGCCCAAGCCGCGTATGCCAGGAGCGCCAGGGAGCGCGCCGACCGCTTGCTTGCGCTCAAGGCGATTCCCCGGCAGGACTTTGAAAAAGCGGTCGCCGACGACGAGCTGGCCCGGAGCGAGCTGTCCCAGGCGGAAGCCGAGCTCGGCCGGGCGCAGTCCACCGCCCGCGCGTTGGGGGCCGAAGGACAGCCGGCCGGGGAGCTGGCGATAAGGGCTCCTTCGGCAGGAGTGGTGCTCGAACGCCTCGCGCTTCCGGGCGCGGTGGTCGAGCCCGGTGCGCCGCTCCTCGTCATCACCGATCCCGGCACGCTGTGGCTGACCCTGAACGCTCCCGAAGCCCTGGCGGGCGCGCTCCGGGTCGGCACCACGCTGCGGTTCGTGGTGCCGGCCTTTCCCGCGGAAACGCTCGCCGCGCGGGTTACCGCGGTGGGTGCCGGCCTCGACCCGGCGACCCGGACGCTCGCGGCGCGCGCGGCGGTGCCGAATCCGAACGGCCGCCTCAAGCCCGCGATGCTGGCGACGGTGTTGCTGCCGGCGTCGGCGGGTGCCGGGAGCGCTGCGAATGTCATCGTGCTCCCGGATTCCGCGGTCCAGCTGGTCGACGGGGCTCCTGCGGTGTTCCTGGCGATGCCGGACGACAAGGGGGGAGCCCACCTGATGGCCCGACGTGTCCAGCTCGGCGCCCGGTCGGGAAACCGGATCGTGATTCTGAGCGGGATCTCCGCGGGTGACCTCGTCGTCGTCGCGGGGGCCTTCGCGGTGAAAGCCGAGCTCAAGAAGGCCTCCATGCCGAAGATGGAGATGTAGCATGGGTCACCTCATCGACAAGCTGATCGGCGCCGCGATCCGGCACCGCCGGCTGACGATCGGCGCAACGGCCGTCCTCGCCATCCTGGGCATCGGGGCCTTTGCGACGCTCACCACCGACGCATTTCCCGACCTCACGCCGAACCAGGTCCTGGTCATGACCACGGTCCCGGGGCTCTCCCCGGCGGAAGTGGAGCAGCAGGTTACCTATCCGATGGAAGTGGCGATGCTCGGCCTGCCACGGACCACGGAAGTGCGCTCGATCTCGAAGGACGCGCTTTCGGTCGTCACCGTCGGCTTCGAGGATGGGGTCGATCTCTACTTTGCCCGCGCGCTGGTCCAGCAGCGGATGCAGGACGCCCGCGGTGCGCTGCCCGAGGCCGCCGAGGCGATGCTGGGACCCCCCGCGACCGCGATGGGTGAGATTCTCCAGTACCTGGTCGAATCCTCCGACACGGCAGCCGCCGACACGGTACGGCTGCTCGCGCTCACCAACGCGCAGGAATACATCATCCGGCCGTTGCTCCGCACCCTGCAAGGCGTGGCCGAGGTGAATAGCTGGGGCGGCATGCGCCAGCAGTTCGAGGTGCAGGTGGATCCGGTCAAGCTCGCCGGGTTCGACCTCACCTTTCAGGAGCTGGAGGACGCGCTGACCCGCAACAACGCGAACTTCGGCGGTGGCTACCTGGAAGACCGGGGGGAGCGGCTGACCCTGCGGGGCCTGGGACGGGTGACCGACACCACCGGAATCGGATTGACCGTGGTGGCGACCCGGGGCGCGACGCCGGTCCATGTGAGAGACGTCGCGCGGGTCACCGTCGGCCCGGCGCTCCGCTATGGCGCGGTGACCCGGGACGGCCGCGGCGAGGCGCTTTCGGGCACCATCATCATGCTCAAAGGATCCAACGGGCGCGAAGTCGCCGATCGCGCGGTGCGAAAGCTCGCGGAGATCCAGCCGCTCCTTCCCGAGGGGATTCGGGTGCGCCCGTTCTACAGCCAGGGCGAAGTCGTCGCCCGGACCACCCGCACGGTGTTCCGGAATCTCATCGAGGGCGGACTCCTGGTCGTCGCCGTGCTGCTTCTGTTTCTGCGCAACCTGCGCGCCTCCCTGCTGACCGCGTCGGTCATCCCGCTTTCGCTGCTGGGAGCATTCCTCGCGATGAAGCAGTTCGGCATGAGCGCCAACCTGATGAGCCTGGGCGCGCTCGATTTCGGGCTCATCGTGGACGCGTCGGTGGTGATGGTCGAGAACATGCTGCGGCGGCGCACGGTGCTGGACGCCGCGGTCGAAGTGGGCCGGCCGGTCACCTTCGGGATCGTGATCATCGTGGCGGTCTATGCACCGCTCACCGCGCTGGAGGGGCTCGAACGGAAGATGTTCATCCCCATGGCGTTCACCGTCTGCGCCGCCATCCTGGTCTCCCTGCTCCTCGCCCTCGCCTTTGTTCCCGCTGCGGCGTCCTACCTGTTCGGGGGCGCCGGCGCCGCGGCCGTGGAGCACCAGGCCGGTGCGGCATGGTTCCTTGCGCTCAAGGAACGCTACCGGCACATCCTCGACCGTGCGCTGGCCCACCCGGGCCGGGTCGTGGCGGGCGCCGGAGTGCTCCTGGCCGCCGCCCTCGTCTCGGTCCCCTTTCTGGGCAGCGAGTTCATGCCGAAACTCGACGAGGGCTATCTCCTGATCGAGAGCCGGCGGATTCCCAGCACCGGGCTTGCCCAGGGGATCGCCGTCTCCACCGACGTGGAGCGCACCCTGCTCCGGTTTCCCGAGGTGCAGAGCGTCGTGACCAACCTCGGCCGGCCGCAGGAGGCCACCGAAACAATGGCGCTCAACCAGTCCGATTCCTACGTCCTCTTCAAGCCCAGAGGGGACTGGCGCGCCGGCTCCCTCGACGAGGTGATCGGCAGGATGGACTCCGCGCTGGCCGAGATTCCCGGGCTCGAATACGAGTTCAGTGCGCCGATGCGGATGCGGCTGGATGAAGTGATCTCGGGGGTCAAGACCGACCTGGGCATCAAGATCTTCGGCGACAGCCTGGAGCTGCTGCAAGCGGCGGCCGCGACGGTCGAAGGCCTGGTGAGCGGAATCCCCGGCGCGGAAGACGTCTCGGTCGGAGTCAGCCAGGGAGCGATGCAGCTCGAGCTCGGCCTCGACCGCGCCGCGATGGCGCGCTACGGCCTCAGCGTGGAGGACGTGCAGTCGGCGGTGGCGGGCGGCGTGGGAGGAACCCCGGTGTCCGAGGTCATCGAGGGACGGCGCCGCTATCCGATCGTGGTCCGGCTCGACCCTGCGTATCGCTCCACGCCCGAAGCGGTCGGGCGGATCCTGCTCCGCACCCCGGCCGGCGGCACGGTGACGCTCTCGCAGGTCGCCAGACTGCGCACGGTCGAGGGACCGGAAGTCATCAATCATGAGGGCGGGCAGCGCTACGTGGTGGTTCAGGCCAACGTGCGGGGTCGGGATCTCGGCGGGTTGGCGGCCGAGGTCGAACGAGTCATCGGCGCGCGGCTGGAGCTGCCCCCCGGTTACTACCTCGACTACGGCGGCCAGTTCGAGAACCAGCAACGGGCCAGTCGGAGGCTGCTGCTCATCGTTCCACTGGTGCTCGCGCTGATCGGGGCGCTGCTGTACGCGAGCTTCGGCCTTCTGCGCCACGCACTGCTGGTGATGCTCAACGTGCCGTTCGCCCTGGTGGGTGGGATTGCCGCGCTCTGGGTTCGCGGCATGCATCTCAACCTGAGCGCTTCGGTCGGGATGATCGCGGTCTTCGGTGTCGCGATCCTCAATGGGCTGGTCCTGATCTCGACCGTCAACCAGCTTCGTGCGAGTGGGCAACCCCTCGAGGAAGCGGTGCGCGCAGGCGCCCTGGTGCGGCTCCGGCCGGTTTTGGCGACGGCGCTGGTGGCAAGCGTGGGGTTTCTTCCGATGGCGCTTTCGACCAGCTCCGGGGCCGAAGTGCAGAAGCCGCTGGCGACGGTGGTGATCGGGGGACTGATCTCGGCGACGCTCCTGACGCTGGTGGTGCTGCCGAGCCTGTACCGGTGGCTCGAGTCGGGGCGGGTCCGCAGCATGGCCGCGTAGCGCGGCTCATCGGGGGAGGTTCAGGGCGTCCGGCGCGCCCGCGAAGACCAGTGGATCGCCGTGATCTTCCAGCCCGCGGGCGTTCGAGCCAGCACCATCAGCTCGGCGCCCGCCGAGTTGACCGCCCGCCCGTTGACGTTCCCCTGCGCGGTGCTGGTTGACGTAGCCCACGCCGCATCTCCGCGGGTCCGCACCCGGATGGGGCCTCGCACGATCTGGACCGCTTGGATGTACGCGATATCCGCGGCGATGTGGTGGGATCGAAAATCCGCCTTCGTCTCGATCCCCCCGCTCTCCAGAATGACCGCGTCCTCGTCCAGCAGCGCCAGCATGGCGGCGCTGTCCCCCGCCGCCTCGGCCGCGTGATACACCTCCACCGCCTTTGCCACCTCACTGGAATCGGTAGCGCCCTGCGGGCCTTGCGCGGCGGCCACCGACACCGAGAGGCCGGCAACGGCCGCTATCCCCAGTGAAATGCGACGTAACCCGCCGCGCTGTGGAATCGGCATATCGAGCTCCTTGAAGTTGGTGTCGGTGAGCACCGTGATCGGTGCGGTCAACGCGCCGCTATCGAGACGGGGCTCGATGTCGTGAGAGGTGTCCCAGTCCGGTAGAGGCAGTAGGTGAATCTGGCAATTCACCATCCCTATCTGTCGCGTTGAGAGCCGCCGCTCACTCCGATCGCAGCGCCCGGGTCGGATCCACTCGCGTCGCCCGATGGGCGGGGACCAGCGTCGCTCCGAGCACGGCCGCCAGCAGGAGCATTGAGACCGAAGCGAGTGTCACCGGATCGAGCGCGCTGATCCCGAACACGAATCGGGACAACACCCGGCTGGTGACGACGATCGCCATCCCACCGATCAGGATTCCCGATGCCGCGACGATGCCACCCTCCCGCAGCACCAGCCGCTTGATATCCTGGCCCGTGGCCCCGAGTGCCATGCGGATGCCCAGCTCGCCGGAGCGGCGGCTCACGGCGTACGAAGCGACCCCGTAGGTGCCGACGATCGCCAGCACCAGCGCCAGCACCGAAAAGGTGCCGACGAGGAGCATCTGGAACCGTTGCGGGGCAACCGAGGCGGCGATCAGCTCCTCGATCGTGTGCACGCGGTACAGGGGCAGGTTGGCATCCAGGTCGCCAACCAGGGCCCGAATGCTGGGCAGGATGGCCTGGGGATCCCGTTCGCTTCTCACCACCAGCGTCATGAAGTTGTATCCGCCTTGCGACGCCGGGGCATAGACGGTGCGCACCGGTTCACCATCCAGTCCCGCGGCTCTTACGTCGCCGACCACGCCCACCACTTCGGCTTCTCCGCCAAACGGTGGGGCAATGCGCTGACCGATTGGACTCTCGGCCCCCCACACCGCCTCGGCCAGAGCCTTGCTCACCATCACCACGCGGCGACCCGCGCGGCCATCCGCGACCTCGAATGCCCGGCCTTGAAGCACGGGGATATGCAGGAGGGAGAAATAGCCGGGTGCGACCAGCCGGAAGTTTGCCTTGAGCACCCGCGCGTCATCGGAACCAGGCCTGGTGAAGGAATACGACGAGGGCTCCTCCTCGAGGGGTGGAGCGCTCGAGAAAGTGGCGCCTCGAATTCCCGGAAGCCCGCCGATGCGCTCCAGCAAGGTCGCGAAGAAAACATCCCGCTTCTCCTGGGCGGAGTAGGGCATTCCGGCACCCATGGGGAGCTCGAGCTGAAACGTGAGCACCCGTTCGGGAACGAGCCCCGGATCCACCCGGAGGAGCGACTGAAAACTGCGTACCAGGAGTCCGCCCGCGGACAGGAGCATCATGGCGATGGCGAGCTGAGCCGTCGTCAGGAAGCGCATCAGGCGCCGCTCGTCGCCGGTGCCCGGGTCGTCGCCGCTCTGGCGCAGCGCCACCGTGGCGTCGAGACGGGTCGAACGCCAAGCCGGAGCGAGTCCGACCAGAATGACGGTCAGGAACGTCACGACCAGGGTAAAGCCGAGCACCGCTCCATCGATCCGGGCGTCCGGCAGCAGCGGAATATCGGGCGGCCCTGCGGCGATGAACGCGGCGATTCCGCCATAGGCAAGCAGAACGCCCAGACCGGCGCCGGCGATCCCGAGGAACAGGCTTTCGGTCAGTACCTGGGCACCGAGGCGGGCCCGGGATGCTCCGAGCGCATGCTGCACCGCCATCTGCCGGCGGGCGGCCGCGGCCTTCATGAGGAGCAGGTTGGCCACATTCACACAGGCGCCCAGCAGTACCACACCCACCGCGCCCAGGAGCAGGATCAGCCCGCGCCGGGCGTCGCGAACCACCTGCTCGCGAAGCGGCGCAATCTGTGCGCCGACCTCGCGATTGGTCTCCGGATACAGCCCCGCGAGCCGGGACGCAATCCCGCTCAGCTCGGCTTCGGCGCTTTCGGCAGTAACCCCGCGAGCAAGGCGCCCGATGACTCGGAGCTTTCGCGCATCCCGGCCGCCGGTCTGATTGTCCTCCGGCACCAGCGGTCGCCACAGATCGACATCGGTGCCGAGGACCCGGACGCTCCGTGACGGCAGCTCCGGCGGCATGATTCCCACCACGGTGTAGGGGAAGCCGTTCACCAGGACGCTTCGGCCGACCAGAGTGGAGTCGCCGCCGAAGTGCCGGCGCCAGAGCCCGTAGCTCAGGATGACGCGCCGGTGGTTGCCGACGACGGTCTCCCCGGTCTGGAAGGTGCGGCCGTAGCGGGGTCTGACGCCGAGCACCTCGAAGAATCCCGGTGTGATCCGGGCGACCGAGACCCGCTGCGGCTCGGTCCCGCCGGTCAGGTTCACATCCCCGTTGGGAAAGGTCCAGAACGCGGCGACGCGTTCGAAGGATCGGGCCTGTTCCTGCCAATCACGGAAATCCGGATAGGAGGCGAACCCTTCCGTCAGACGCTGGCCGGGCGCGGTGCTCCAGACCAGCACCAGGCGGTCGGGGTCTTGAAACGGCAGCGGTTTCAGCAGGACCACGTTGATGATGGAGAAGATCGCCGTATTGGCGCCGATGCCGAGGCCAAGCGTCAGGATGGCCAGCAGGGACAGCGCCGGGCGACGGGTGAGGGAGCGCACCGCAATCCGGGCATGCGCAGGAAGGGCACTCCAGAAGCTCATGGCATGGACCATGGGCGTGCCGATACGACCTTGTCAAGACTCGCTAGCGCCAGGAGCGCTGCATTGGAACGACAGGAGGCGCGCGCGCCCGACGGTCGCTACCGAAGCGCCCCGCCCACCAAGTACGACAACTTCACGAAGAGGGTCCGGCTGTTGCGATGCACGCCGCGCTGGAACGCGCCGGTGATCGGACTGTAGCCGTCCCGATTGAGATCGTCGGTGTACCCGGCGTACAGCGCCGTCCCGGGGTTCGGCGTCCACGCCAGCAGCAGCTGGGGACGAAGGTTTGCGGTCGAAGTGCGATAGTCGGCCCGCAGCCGCACAAAGGCGAACCGGCCGAACTGATACACCGTTTGGGCCGACCAGAGGTTCTCGTCGTGAGCCACGAGCCGGGTATCGTTGCGGGTAAGCCGGCTCTTCGTGTAGGTCGCCTCGAAACGCACCGGTGCCGCGGGACTCCATTCCAGTGTCAGCGACGCGCCAAAGGAGCGGGCCTTTCCGGGATCGAGCGGCGCGCCCGGGTCCGCCAGGGCGGCGGGACTGACGCGGGGAAACCGGGGCCCGCCCCCAAAGTCGAAGTCGAACACGTTCCAGGACCAGCCGATCGACCCCGACGTCTTCCACCGGCGATCGGGCGTGGTGCTGAAGGCCATCGCGAAACCGTGCCAGACCGTCTCCCGCATTCCCCGCCCGGCAAACGCGCCCGCCTGATTCGCGCTCCGCCGCGGCCCGAATTCTTCCTCGAATACTCGCTGATAGTCGACGAAGGGACCGATGTTCACCGAGGTGAGCAGCGGAAAGTTGAGCGTGGCGCGAGGCCAGAGATACGCCAGGGTGGTGCGGCCTTTCCAGTCGAACTGCGCCGCCACGGTGGGCCCGGCGCTCCACGAGATGAGCGTGGCGTTCGGGCGCGGCTCCGCGTCCCACCGGGTTTCGAAGGTCCAGGCGTTGGTGTTCACCTGCGGAGTGAACCCGGTTTC
The DNA here is from genome assembly GCA_045403135.1 of Gemmatimonadales bacterium. Lineage (GTDB taxonomy): Bacteria > Gemmatimonadota > Gemmatimonadetes > Gemmatimonadales > GWC2-71-9 > JABFSM01. The sequence continues at coordinate 8,674 of JAXIPC010000124.1, forward strand.
GCTCACATAGTCGGGGCTGCGTCCGCTCCCCTTCAGAATGAAGTTGAGGTGCCGCCCGGATTTGCGGAGCTCCAAGAAGTAGCCGACGCCGCGACCCGTTCGAAGGCTGTCGCGATCGTGGTCCGGGTTGTAGAACGTGCGCCGCGCCCAGGTGCCGGTGAGCTGGAATGACGCGGCGACCCGGGCACCGGCGGTGATCCGGAGATCGGTGCCGGCGGTCAAATTATCCCGATCCACGAAGTGGTACGCCATGCCGAGAAACCCGATGTGGGACGCGTCGCCCACCTCGCGGCGCAGCCGCACCACGCCCACCTGGCTGTTCCGCCCGCCGAGACGTGCAACGACTTCCTGAAGCAGCGGATTCCGCCGTTCGGCCTCGGTAAAACGTCCGGGCGCCTCATCGCTCGCGGCCAGCACACCGAACTCGGTGGCGCCGCGTTTCCCGGTGAGCTTCACCGCCGCGATCGGATCCACGATGGCGCGGGTGTGCAGCACCAGTAACGGGGTGCGAAACAAGCCGATGCCTTCCAGGAAAAACGGGCGCTTTTCCTCGAACAGGATCGGAAAGCGCAGGTTGGCCGTGACGACCGGCGCATCCGCCTCCACCTGCGCAAAGTCGGGGTTGAGCGCGAGCTCCGCGGTCACGTCCGCAGCCAGGCCGACTTTCGCGGAGAGCCCGATGTCGCCGTGGGCAGCTCCGGTGCTGAAGGTCTCGGTCCCCGGGACGGATCCGGCCACCCGAGTTCCGCGGGTTGACGCCGTCACGCTGGGAATCACCTCCACCGCCCTCCGGATGGCGAGTTGGTCGAATCCCGCGAGGCTGCCGGCCTGGGTGAGGAACCCGGCACTGCCCCGGACCATCGGCATCCACGAGTCCTGCTCGTCGTCCAGGCGCTTGATCCGGCGCTGCACCTGGACGGTCCAGTGGCGGCCGGGCCCGGCCGCGTAGCGCAGCGAACGGAGCGGTATGGCCACTTCGACCGACCAGCCGTTCCGGTCGGTGCGCCCCCTCGATTCCATGACGATATCGACGCTGTAATCCGGTGCGGCGCTACCCTCCGTGAAGATGCCGTCCTGCTGGATACCGAGCGGATTGAAACTCAGCACGTAGGCGCGGCGCCGGTCGCCGAAGGTATCGAGATAGATCGCGATATGGTCGTCGGCCAGGATGTTGTCCCGCGCCGCGACGGTGGCCCGGACCAGCGCGGAGTCGTCGCAAGCCAGGACACCGAGATAGAGCGTCCGCGCGTCGAATCCGATGAGCACGACGGTCGGATGCGACGGCGCGGTATTGTCACCCGGCTGGGTTTGGACGAACCCCTCCAGCCTTCCCGCGCTAAGCCACATCGGTTCATCAAGGACGCCGTCGATGAGCGGGCTGGCCGCGAACTGGCCCACCCGGACCGGCGGACCGCCGGTGGCGGGGGGGCCGGCGCCGACCAGCGCCTGGGCGCCGAGCCGGCCGGCCAGGAGCAGCAGGCCGAGCAGCGCGGCGCCCAGGTTGCGGAAAACGATCCTCATAGGGCGCTCCGTGGAAATAACTATCTAAACTACGAATGACGGTTACTATGCTACGCGGCCGTCGCGCCGGCTGTCAAGGCCGCGGCGGCCTTGGCCGGATGCCGGTAACCGGCTATCATGGGAGCGACAGTTACCAGCGGAGGGTCGGGTGGCGACAGCCGGGGCGGGGACGCCGTTCAAGCTGGTCGGGGGACGGGTCTGTCTCGACTTCATCAATACCGTGAGCGGCCGCCTGCCCAACCGGGACGCCGCGGGCCGGGACTACGCCGACGTCATCAGGAATGAGTGGGTCGTCGGCTTCGGCGACCTGGTCCGGTGGGGCAAAGTGGCAGGTGTTCTGTCTCCGGCCGAGGCCGCCGCATTGCTGCGATCGGCCCGGGGCGCGCCCAAGAAGGCCGCCCGCATCACGGCCCGGGCCCGGGCGGGGCGCGAGGCGCTGTACCGCCTGTTCGTGGCCGTGACCCATCGCTGGCGGCCGGAGGCGGCCGACGTCGAGGTGCTGAATCGGGAACTCTCCCGGGCCCGGACCCGCGAACGGCTCACGCCCGGAACCCGCGGCTTCGGCTCCACCTGGGAGGCCGACCCGGTTGCCCTGGATCGCGTGCTGTGGCCGGTGCTGCGGTCCGCGGCCGAGCTCCTGCTATCCGATGAGCTCGGGCGGGTTCGCCGGTGTGACGGAGCGGAATGTCGCTGGCTCTACTTCGACACCAGCCGGAGCAGGAACCGCAGGTGGTGTGACATGGCGGACTGCGGCAATGTCGCGAAGGCGCGCCGCTATCGGCGCCGCCGATAGGCCATCACCGCCGGGCCCAGGACACCTCCATCCCCACATAGGCAGTCCGGCCCGGCGCCGGCTCGAGGATCCGGCCGAAGGTCCCGTTCAGATTCACGGAGCCGACGTATTTCCGGCCGAAGATGTTGTTGGCGGCGACGAACGGCTCGATCCGGAGCGCGCCCAGGCCGGCACTCCCGCTCACTCGGGCCGACGTGACCCCCAGGCCCCAGCCCTCGACCTTCTGGGTGTTCCGGTCGTCCGCGAACACCTCGCCCGCGGTGGTCTGATCCAGCTCGACGACCACCGGCCCGCGGCTGACCGTGAGCGTGGCGCGCAGAAAATGCCGGGGCACCCCCGCGAGCCGATTCCCGTCCAGCGTGTCGGTGGTGGCCCCGTTGGGGATCCGGTACTCGCTGAATTCGTAGTCCGCGAAGGCATAGGCGCCCCGGAGTCGCAGCCAGCTCCAAGGCGAGATGCCCAACCCCGCCTCGATCCCGCGGTTCCGCACCTTGCCGGCGTTGGCGAAGTACGCGCGCCCATCCACCTCGCGCACCTGGATGATCGCGTCGCGGATCCGGGTCACGAACCCGGCGATGCTATAGTCCACCGAGGCGCCCAGCTCCCCCCGCGAGCCCAGCTCGACCGAGAGTGAGCGCTGCGGGCCGAGGTCGCTGTTGAAGCCGACGGTGCCATTCGAGGTGTTCACCAGCTCGGTCGTGGTCGGGGACTCGAAGCTGGTCGAGAGATTGGAGTACAGCGTGGCGCCGCCGCCGACCCGCACGCTGGCACCCACGCTGCCGGACGCGCTCGCCATGATTCGCTCCCCGCCGTTGTCGACTCCGTCGCTGAGCAGGCGGTCGGTGACGCGGAAGCTGAGCCGGTCGTAGCGCAGCGCGCCGAGCAGCAGCACCCGTGGCCCGAGCTCCCAGTGGACCTGCGCGAAGGGGCCGAGCTCGGTGACCCTCTCCCGCTGATCGGCAAGGAGCTGTCCGGTAGGCTGGCCGCCATCGCTCCGCTCGTTGCGGCGGTCGTCCCGCATCGTCTGCAGGTCCAGCCCCGCGGTGACCCGCACCGGGTTGCCGCCCTTGAGCAGCGGCAGCGTCCCGCTCAGGCGCACGCCGCCGACCTTGCGGTCGATGGTGTTGTAGGTGCCGGCGGTGGCACTGGTGGGCGGCGGGGGAGGGGTCGCCAGAGGATTCTTGAGATCGCGGAGCAAACCGAAGGCGAGCGCCTCCAGCTCCGCGCCGCTGTCGTCGAGCCAGCGATAGCGCACCGAGAGCTGCTGCTGGGTGACGTCCTTGTCGGCCCCCCGCAGGATGTTGGTGCCGACGGCGCTGTCCCGGGTGGCGGCGTACTCCGCCACGGTGAGCGCGCCGGGGTTCTCCGCGGTCGGTGCGTCGGCGGCCATCAGGCGCACGCCCAGCGAAGACCGCTCCCCGAGCGTCATGTCTCCCTTCACCGTGACCTGACGGATCTCGGCCCGGCTATGCTGCCGGAAGCCGTCGGTGGACAGCCGCGAGACCGACACCGCGCCCGACAGCGGCCCGCGCATACCGCTCCCGATCGCCTGCCATTTGACGGTGCCGAACGAGCCCCCCGTCACCCGGGCGCGCACTTCGCCGCCGCCGGCCGGCGTCTCGGTGGTGAAGGCCAGCACGCCCCCCGAGGCATTCCCATAGAGCGCCCCGGCCGAGCCGTTGAGCACCTCCACCCGGTCCACCATGCCGAGCTCGAGGTTGGTGAGCTGACTCTGGCCGTCGGGAAGCGTCTGGGGAACCCCGTCGATCAGCACCTTGACGCCGCGCAGCCCGAAGTTGGCCCGGCTTCCCGCGCCGCGCAGCGAGACCCGCTGATCGAGCGAGTAGTTGGAACGGTTGAGCACCACGACGCCGGGGAGCCGGCTCAGCGATTCATCGAGCCCGCTGGTGAGCTGGGCCCGGCGCACCGCGTCGCCGTCCAGTACGCCCACCGCCATCGGAAGCCGCGCGCGCGCCTCGCCCGCACGGGTCACCCGCACCTCGACGTCGGGCAGCTTCGTGGTGTCCCGCCGGGGAAGGGTGTCACCCTGCGGGGTGGCCAGCAACAGTAGCAGAGAGAAAGCGTTCATGGGGGTAAAACATAGCGTCCCCTCCCGGGGATGTTTAGCTTCCCACCCTTCCCATGGCGTCCCCCCAGAGCTCGCTCACGCCGGACTTCTCCCGGCCGCCGTTCGCCGCCGCTCCGGACGCCCGCTTCGAGGCGGCTCCGGCGGACGGCGTGCTGCCGGAGGGGTTCTTCTCCACCTCGAATCTGCCCACCTACGTGCGCGTCCGCGGGGGCTGGCGGATGCCCACCCGACCGAGGATGGATGGCGTGATCGTGGCGCGGGCCGATGCCATCGAAGTCGTCGAGCCTCGCCGGGTCCGCGGCGGAGAACCGATAGCCATGGGGCTCGCCGAGGACGGCAGCGAGGGCATCGTCGTGCACGGCGAGGGCTTCCTCGGTGCTGGCTTGAGCCCTAATGAGTTTCGCTTCATGTCCACCGAGGTGAGCCGGGAGCGGCCGGTCAACTACGAGGCGATGGCCGAACGGGTGGAAGCCGAGCGGCGCAACAGTGGCTACCTCGTCTGGGTGGTCGGTCCGGCCCTGGTGCATTCCCGCGCCCGCGCCGACTTCGAGTGGTTCATTCAGGGCGGATACGTGCAGGCGGTCTTGATCGGGAACGCCGTCGCGGTCCACGACATCGAGGCGGCGATCTACGGCACGACGCTGGGGATGACCCAGACCGGAGCCGCGACCGCCGCGGGGCACGGGCTGCACATGCGCGCGATCAACCGGGTCCGCGCGGCGGGATCGATCGAGCGAGCCGTGTCCTCGGGGCTGGTCGGGAGCGGGATCATGCATGCGCTGGTGAGCCGGCGGGTGCCCTATGTGCTGGCCGGGTCGATTCGCGACGACGGCCCGCTTCCGGGAGTCGTCACCGACAGCCTCGCCGCCCAGGACGCGATGCGCGATCATACCGTCCGGGCCACCGGGGCGGTGCTGATCGCCACCGCGCTGCACGCCATCGCCGTCGGGAACATGCTCCCGTCGTTTCACACCCATCGCGGGAGTCCGGAGCCGTTGATGACCATCTGCGTCGATCAAACCGAATTCGTCGTCAGCAAGCTCAAGGATCGCGGCACCCATCAGGCGTTCGGGGTCGTGACCAACGCCCAGGATTTCATGCACGTGCTGCGATCCTACGTGGACCGATGCCGCCGGTCATGACCGCCCTGCCCAACGGGCCGGGCACCGGCCCGGGATGGGACCGGCTCGCTCAGGAGCTCAAGAGCTCGCTGCGTCCCGCGGAGATCGACCGCATCTGGGTGTTCCGGGTGGTGCGGCGCGAGGGGCGCGATTTCGGGACCGCGATACTCTCCCGGGTGGACGGCGAACGCCGGCGCATCTACACCGCCCGCTTCATCCTCACGGTGAAGGGCAAGAAGCGGGGCGGGTTCGAGTGGGAGCTCGAAGAGGTCGGCAGCGGACCGCTCACCGCGCTCGACGAGCTGCTCGCGCTGGTGCCCCGGCGCTCGGACGAAGAGGAGCCTCCCGCCCCGGTCGACACCGGCTCCTGGTTCCCCGCCGAGGCCGACGGTGCCCCCCCTCTCGCCGGATGAGGTGGCGGCACTGCTCGAGCGCTTCCGTCGCCATCTGCGCGAGCGCCGCCTGCCGGTGACCCGGCAGCGCCTTGCCGTGGCCGGCGCGATCTTCCGGTCCGGGGATCATCCGACGGTGCAGGAGCTGCAGCGACGGGTGCAGGCATCCGGAACCGGCGTCGGCACCGCCACGCTGTACCGCGCCGTCCTGGTGCTGGTCGAGAGCGGTCTGGTGCGGGAACGGGATTTCGGTGAAGGCAAGAAGCGGTACGAGCCGGTAGCCTCTGCTCCGGCGCACGACCATTTGATCTGCGAGCGCTGCGGCCGGGTGATGGAATTCGCCAATGACCGGCTCGAGCGCATGCTCCGCATGACCGCGGACGAACAGCGCTTTCTCTACCGCCACCATCGCGTGGACGTGCACGGCGTCTGCTCCGCCTGCCGCGGCCGCGACCTGGAGCCGCTCGGCTCGGGATCGGACCCTCGATGAGCGACGTCCCGAATCTGAATCTCCTGGTGGCGTTCGCGGGCGGTCTGCTCAGCTTTCTGTCGCCCTGCGTGCTCCCGCTGGTGCCGTCCTACCTGGGCTTCATCACCGGCTTCACCTTCAGCGAGATGGCCGACCGCCGCCGGATCGCCATGATCCACGCGCTGCTCTTCGTCCTCGGCTTCACGCTGATCTTCATGCTGTTCGGCGCCAGCGCCACGGCGTTGGGGCGGGTCCTCAAGCACTACGACGTCTGGTTCCAGCGGGTTGGCGGGGTGCTGATCATCCTGTTCGGACTGTACTGCCTCGGTGCCATCCGGCTGTCCTTTCTCGACAAGGACGCCCGGGTCCACCTCGACCGGAAGCCGGTGGGGTATCTGGGATCGGTGCTGGTGGGCATGGTCTTCGCCGCGGGATGGACGCCCTGCATCGGTCCCATTCTGGGCGGCATCCTCGGCTTGGCGGCGACCGAGGCCGATCTGTCCAAGGGCATGGTGCTGCTGGGAGCCTACTCGCTTGGCCTGGCGGTGCCGTTCCTCATTGCCGCGTATGCCGCGGAGTCATTTCTGGGGTGGTTCCAGCGGTTTCGCCGCTACTTGCCCTGGGTCCAGCGAGTCAGCGGCATCCTGCTTATCATCGTGGGTGTCCTGATGGCCACCGGCCAATTCACCCGGATGGCGGGCTGGCTGCAGAGCCTCACCCCGGAGTTCCTGCGGCGATGGCTCTAGGGGCTGTGCGCCTCCTCCGGTCTCCGGCGTCCTTTCTCGGTACGCGCGAACCCGCGCGGTCCCCGGCACATACTCTGCACGAAATCCGCCCGAGGCCGGCGTGGTTTCGTGTCTTGAGCTGCGCGGAGCCGGTGCGGAGCTCATTCACGCAAGGGAGGTTCCGATGAGACAGTTCTGCTTGGTGCTGGTGGGTGCGGCGGTCGTGGCGGCGTGCGGCGACAAGAAGGCGGAACAGGCCGCGGCCGACAGCGCTGCCCGTGATATCCAGATCCCGGCACCCGATTCGACGGTGGCCCTCAATGACCCGAGCCCGAATCGGGTCGACACCGTATACCTCCAGAAGACGCCGGCGCCGCGGCCACCGGCCAGTCGGCCTGCGCCACCGCCGGCCGCGGCCCCGAGCCCGGCGCCCGCACCGGCGCCCGCACCCGCAGCGCCGCGTCCGGCCCCCCAGCTCGAGCCCGGCACGGTCGTCGAGGCGAGGGCCAGCAAGTCGATCACCTCGCGCAGCAACAAGCCGGGAGAGACGCTGACGGCCACGATCGATCAGGCGATCACCAATGCGGCCGGGCTGGTGGTCATCCCGGCCGGCTCCGAAGTGACGCTCACGATCGTGACGCTGAAGCCGGCGCCGAACAAGAGCGCGACCGACGGGACCATCGTGCTCCGGGCGACCAGCATCCTGGTCAAGGGTGAGTCGCGTCCGATCGACGCCGACGTCACCTTCATCGAGCATACCTTGAAGGGTCGCGGCATCACGACGAGCGAGGCGGCCAAGACCGGCGCCGGCGCCGCGGCGGGCGCGATTATCGGCAAGGTGATCGGCGGCGGGTCCGGCGCCGTGGCAGGCGCGGTGGTGGGTGGCGCGGCCGGCGCGGCGGTGGCGGTGGAGAGCGCCGACCGCGACGTGGTGGTGCCGGTCGGGGCGAAGATCCGGCTGGCGCTGCGCTCGGCTTTCGTAGCCGACTAGTAGCCGGCGCCACCCCCGCCGCGCCGGGGGTCGCTCACGCCCTGCCAGCCGTTCGTGGTGCGAATGATCGCTTCGACGTCGCCCATGTAGTCGCGGTAACGAATGCTGTGGCCGAGCCTCATCAGCTCGGCCACGGTCGCTTCCAGGACCCCCGCCGGACTGGGGTCTTTGCGCTCGAGCTGGACCGAATCGGGCCGGGCCTGGTGGAACATCCGGGGCGCGGCCACCGCATCGGCGAGCGTCATCCCATGATCGATGACGTTCGAAACCACGTGGTACACGGTTGCGATAATGGTCGTCCCGCCGGGTGACCCCAACACCATGAACAGACGGCCCTTGGGGTCGAGCACGATCGTCGGTGTCATGGAGGAGAGCGGGCGCTTGCCTGGCACGATCAGGTTCTTCTGTCCGTCCACCGAGCCCCATTGGTTGGCGGCGCCGGGCAAGGTGGTGAAGTCATCCATCTCGTCGTTGAGCAGGAACCCCGCTCCCCGGACCGTCACCGCGTTGCCGTAGAGGCTGTTGATGGTGGTGGTGAAGCTCACGGCGTTCCCGGCCGAGTCCACCACCGAAAAATGCGTGGTCGACGGTCCCTCCTCGAGATGCTTGACCGCCTCCGGAGTCGGCGTGGCCCGGGTGGTATCGATCAGGGAGCGCAGCCGCCGCCCGAACGGTTTGCCGATGAGCCGCGCAACCGGATTGGAGACGAAGGCCGGATCGCCGAGGCTGGTGTTGCGCACGATATAGGCTCGGCGCATCGCTTCGGCCTCCCGGTGGAGCAGGGCCGCCGACCCGAATGGCGGGAGAGTTCCAAAGCCCTCCATCACGTTGAGGATCATCCCCAGCGTCACCGCGCCTGAAGACACCGGCGGCATGCTGTACAGTGTGTATCCCCGGTAGCTGAGCCGAACCGGCACCCGCCAGACGGTTCGGTAGGCGCGCAGATCCGCCTTGGTGATGATGCCGCCGCCCCGCTTCATCTCGGCCGCGATCGAATCGGCCACCCACCCACGATAGAAGCCGGCGGCGCCGTGGTCGCGAATGGCCTCGAGGGTTCGGGCCAGATCGGGCTGCCGGAAGTTGGTGCCGGGGGCAGGTGGAGCGCCGCCGGGGAGGAACTGGGCGGCGCTGGCTTCGAACTGCAAAAGCCTCGTCGTATCGTCGGCGATCGACTCGCTGCGATATTCGTCGATCAGAAATCCGTCCCGCGCGAGCAGCACGGCCGGCTCGACCAGCGACTTCCACGGCAGGCGCCCGAAGCGCCGGTGGGCCTCCACCGCCCCGGCCACACTGCCGGGGACGCCCGAGGCGAGGTGGCCGGTGTGGCTCTTCCCGGTCCGCTTGCCGTCAGCCCCGACGTACATCGTCCGGGTGGAGGCCCGTGGCGCCTTTTCCCGGAAATCCAGGGCATGCAGCGAACCCGCCGCGCGGCGGTAGAGCAGAAAGCCTCCGCCGCCGAGGTTGCCTGCCTCGGGGTGCACCACCGCCAGCGCAAAGGCGACTGCAACCGCGGCGTCGATGGCGTTGCCCCCGCGCCGGAGCACATCGCGACCCACCTCGCTCGCGAGCGGATGACCCGACACCACCATTGCCCGCTCGGCGTCGGTGACCCTCGCCCGGCCGCGCATCGCCCACGTCTCGGGAATGCCCGAGGTCTGCGCGAGGAGCGGGAGCGTTGTGGTAAGGAGGAACAGCGACAGCATCGCCGGGCGCCGACCGAACATGAAGACCTCGACTGGAGAGCGAAGGAAAGGGTTAATTTACCCGCGTGAGCGACTCTCCGCCGATTCGCCTGACCGAGCGCCGCAACGCCCGCACGGCCAATATAGACACCGCATCTGCGCTCGAGCTGGTGGACCTCATCGGGGCCGAGGACGCGGGCGTTCCGGGCGCGGTGGCCGCCGCCCGTCTTGACATCGCGCGCGCCATGGAGCTGATCGAGGCGGCCTTTCGCGCCGGCGGCCGGCTCATCTACGTCGGCGCCGGCACCAGCGGGCGGCTCGGCATCCTGGACGCCGCGGAGTGTCCTCCCACGTTCGGCACGCCGCCGGGCCTGGTGAGGGGCGTGATCGCGGGGGGATACCCGGCGTTGCTCGAGGCTGTCGAAGGCGCGGAAGACGATCCCGCCCAGGGCAGCGGGCAGATGGACGCGCTCGAAGTTGGGAAGAGTGACGTGGTAGTCGGCATCGCCGCCAGCGGCACGACCCCTTTCGTGCGCGGCGCACTGGCCCGGGCGCAGGCTTTGTCGGCGCGTACCGTCTTCCTCACCTGTTCCGACCCGCCCCAGGATCTGCTCGACCGCTGCGACGTGACGATCTTCCTCCGCACCGGGCCCGAGGTGGTGACCGGATCGACCCGGATGAAAGCCGGCACGGCCACCAAGCTGGCGCTCAACACTCTCACCACCGGGGCCATGGTCCGGCTGGGCAAGACGTACGGCAACCTGATGGTGGACTTGAAGGCTACCAACAAGAAGCTGATCGACCGCGGCGAGCGCATTGTGATGGAGGTGGCCCACGTGGATCGAGCCGCCGCGCGGAGGGCCCTGGACGGGGCAGGCGGCAAGGTGCGCACCGCCATAGTCATGGCGGCAAAGGGCTGTTCGCTCCGGGAAGCAGAGGCCCTCCTCGCTCGATACGACAACCACCTGCGCCCCATTCTGGGTGAACCCCCGCCGGTCGAGGCGCCGTGACGGAACGGCCGACCCTCGCGGTGGGACTCATGTCGGGTACGTCGCTCGATGGTATGGACGCCGCGCTGGTCCGGCTCCATGGGCCGACCCGCGCCGAGCTGGTGGCGTTTGCCCACCGCCCGTATCACCCCGAGGAGCGCCGCGAAATCGAGGAGGCGATCGACCGCCAGAACGGCGGCGCGCGCCGCCTCGCGCTGCTCCATGCCCGAATCGCCGAGTGGGCCGCCGAGGCGGTGGATCAGGTGCTGGCGCGGGCTCAGGTGCCCGCGGCGGCGCTCGACCTGATCGCGTTCCACGGCCAGACCATCTGGCATGAGCCGCCGGTCGTGACCTGGCAGCTGGGGGAGCCGGCGGTGCTCGCCGAGCGATTCGGTGTGCGCGTGGTCTCCGGATTCCGCGGACGGGACGTGGCGGCGGGAGGCCAGGGCGCGCCGCTGGTTCCGATGGCCGACGTGCTGCTCTTCGGCGCGGATGACCACCCGAGGATCCTGCTCAACCTCGGGGGGATGGCCAATCTCACGCTGGTGCTCCGCCGGGCGGTCGAGGAGGGCAGCTTCGCGTTCGATACCGGTCCCGGAGTGGCGGTGATCGACGCGGTGGCTCGGCTCGTCGATCCTGCGCTCCTCTACGACCGGGACGGCCTGCTCGCCCAGCGCGGGCGAGCCGATGAGATCGTCCTGGCCGAGCTGCTGGCCGATCCATACTTCGCCCAGCAGCCACCCAAGAGCACGGGGCGGGAGCGCTTCGGAAGCGAGTGCTCCCGGAAGCTGCATGGCCGCGTTCCGGGGGCGAACGGTGTGGCCACCGCCGTGGAGCTCACCGCGCGCAGTATCGCGGAGGCCGTCGAGCGGTGGACCCCTGCGGGCAGCGAGGTCGTGGCCTCCGGGGGCGGTTGCCACCATCCGGCACTATGGGCGTCGCTGGGCGCGCGGCTGGCCGGCAATGGACGGCGGCTGCAGCGTTTCGACGAGCTCTTTTTTTCTGGGGATGCGAAGGAGGCGGTGGCGTTTGCGCTGCTTGGCTATCTCACCGTTCATGGCCAGCCGGCCAACCTGCCCCGCGCGACCGGGGCTCGCGGCCCGCGCGTGCTGGGCGTCATCACGCCGGCTTGAGTCAGAACTTGCGCAGAAGCTCTTCGAGGACCCGCACCGGAACCGCATAGACCGTCCGTCCGGCCGATGCCGGGTCGCCGCCAAAGACGATGCCGGTGACCTCGCCCGCCGAGTTGAACAACGGGCTGCCGCTGGAGCCGCTCACGCCGTACCCGTCGATTTCGATCCGGTCGCGCCCGACGGCTCGAACCGTCCCGGTGAATCGGCTGACCCGGACGCCCACTCGCCGCCAATCCCCGCCCAGCTGGAAATCGAATCCGAACGGGAAGCCAAGCATCGCGATGGGCTCGCCGCGATAGGCGCCTTTGCCGAGCGTGCGCACCACCGGCACGCCACGTCTCACCCGCACCACCAGCAGCGCCAGATCGGCGGAATCCGCCGCGCCGACCAGCTCGGCTCGGAAATTCTGGTTCGAGCCGTTGAAGAGCACCCCGAGTTTCGCCGCCGGCCGCCCCGCGGAATCGGTGACGAGATGGCGGCTGGTGGCTATCCATCCGCTGTCGCCGCGCACCCGCACCGAGAAGCCGGTTCCCGCCACCCGGCGGCCACCGGCAAACTCGGTCACCACCATGGCAATCGCATCGCTGTTTGCCAAGGCAATCACGTCGAGGTCGAGCTCGGCGGCCCGGGTCACTGCCTCGTGGCGGTCCAGGCTCGTGGCGAGGGCTTGGGAGATCGAATCCGTCGCCGTGCCGGCGGCCTCGGGGGCAGCCAGGATCGCTCGGAGTCGCGCCGTTTCCCTCCGGGCGTCGGCGAGAGCGGCCGTGAGGCTCGCCACGCTGGTCGTGGCCGCCTCCATCCGGGCCAGCAGGCTGTCGGTTCGCGCGAGCAGGAGCGATCGCTCCTCGGCCTCCGCCCGGCTCTTGTTGCTGCGGTTCTGGATCAGCGCGAGCACGCCCACGACCGCCACCACGCCCACCACGATCATCGCGCGCTGCCAGCTCGCCATCTGACGCCGTACCTCGACCCGGATGCGCCCGGTGGTCGAGACCACGGGAACCCGCCGCGGCGCCGTGGGTTTGGAGACGACGGCTTTCGTCGCAGGGATCGTAGGTGGCGCGCCGGTGCTGGGGAGAAACACCAGCTGGGGGCCGTCCGAGCCGAAACGGAGCACATCGTTCGGCGCGAGCACCCGGTCGCCCTTGAGCCGGGAGCCGTTCACCCAGGTGCCGTTGGTACTGCCGAGGTCACGCAGGACCCAGACCTCGCCCTGGCGGAACACCGCGGCATGCCGACCCGAGACGTCGAGGTCGCGCTCGGCGTCGAACGGAATGTCCGCCGACGGGTGGCGGCCAATGGTCGCGAAGTCCTTCCGAACGATCCGAGTCTCTCCGGCGCACGCTCCGTCGAGGTGCCGGAACTCAGCGTACATGGAGACGGGTCAGCGCCGGAGGAGGAGGTAAAGCGCCAGCAGCAGCAGGAGGACGCCTATGCCGACGGCGGTCATCATGGCGGGGGAGCCGTTGCGCCGCGCCGGAACCAGGGCCTCGACGGTCGGGGCGACCGGCGGCGGCGCCGCGGGCGGGGGCTGGAGCGCCGGGACTTCGTCGCTCTCGGGCTCGCCCGTGGGATAGTGCTGGTAGCTCGCGTCTCCCACCTCGGAGGGCACCGGGAGCCCGGCGCCGTCGAAGCGGGCCGCCACCACCGTGATGTTGTCGGGGCCGCCCCGCTCGTTCGCGATGGCGATGAGCTGATCGCAGAGGCGGTCCAGGTCCTGCTGGGACTTGAGCAGCTCGGCGATCTCCTCCCGCTTGACCTGGCCGGAGAGTCCGTCGCTGCAAATGACCAGGATGTCGCCCCGGCTGAGCCGCTGCCAGGTGAGATCCACCCGGATACGGGCGTCGGGGCCGAGCGCCTGGAGAATGATGTTGCGCCGCTCGCTGTGTTCGGCTTCTTCCTCGGTAAGCTCGCCGGCATCCACCAGGCGCTGCATCAGGGACTGGTCCTTGGTGAGCTGGGTGGCGGCCCCCGCACGGACCAGGTAGGCTCGGCTGTCACCGACCTGGGCCAGGTAGAGCACGCCGCCGAGCACGCCTGCCACGGTGGCCGTGGTGCCCATTCCCCGCACGTCGGGATGCTCTTTCGAATAGAGATGGATCCGGTCGTTGGCTTGCTCGACCGCGGTCCGGAGATGCTGGGTGAACTGCTCCGGGGAGGTGTCGGCCTCGGTATTCCAGCTCTCGATCAGGTGCCGGAAGATGAGGTCGGCCGCCATCGAGCTGGCCAATTCCCCGGCCGCCGCGCCGCCCATGCCGTCGGCCACGAGGAAGAGGATGCCGCGTTCACCCACCTGGTGAGGACCGCCGTTGGTGAGATCCACCGTCCGGGTGGTCAGATCCGCGACCAGGAACGCGTCTTCATTGTGGTCGCGGGTGCGGCCGAGGTCGGTCCGGGCGCGGACGGTGACGGTGACGGGACCGGCGGTTGGGCTCATTGAGGCGTCGTATCCCGAAGTTGCTGGATCATGGTCGCGTAGCGCGAAACCGGGAACAGATCATTGGCAAGCTGGTACAGACGAAGCGCCTCCGCTCGGTCGCCGTTCTGCAAAGCCTCGTCTGCGAGTAGCGCCGCAGCCCTTGCCCGCTTCCACCGCGGCTGTCTGCGCGAATCCATGATCAGCCTGGCCCGCTGAATGGCCAAGGGCCGCCGCGATACCGAATCGAAATCCTCCGGCTCCGGCAACACCAGTGTGTCGGAAATGCCCATTGACAGCCTCTGGGTGTCTACCGGCGCCGGTACTGGTGTACCCACCATCGGCTTGACCCCCAACCCCGGCGCCGATCCCGGTTGCGCCGCCAGCGGTGCCGGCGGCGGCGTCGCAGGCGCTGGTGCCGGAGAAACCGCGGTGGCCTGGCCGGTGTCCGCCGTGAGCGGCGTCACCGGTGGCGGCGGCGACGATGGCGGCGTTCCGGTCAGGTGCACCACGCCCCAGGTGCCCAGCGCCGCCACGACCAGCACGACCGCCGCCAACGCCGCCTTCGAACGTTGGCCGCCTTTCGCCCCCGGTACCCGACGGGTCGGCGGGATGGGTCCAGCCCCGCCCGCGCGCGGCGCGTCGAGCCGCCGGGTACGCTCGGCTTCGTTGGGTACCACTTCCTGAAGCGCCTCGACGAAGTCCACGACGGTCGGGTACCGCTCTGCCGGCTGGCGAGCCAGCGTGCGATCCATCACCGCCTGGAGGCCGGCGGGAAACTTGCCCTCGGGCCGCGCCAGCGCCAATGGGTACGGCGGGTCGGTGAGTCGCTTGACCACCGTCTCCTGGATCGACGTTCCCTCGAACGGCAGCCGTCCGGTGATCAGCCGGTAGAACACCAGGGCCAGGGAGTATTGATCCGACCGTCCATCCATCGGATCGCCGGCCAGCTGCTCCGGGCTCATATACTCCGGCGTGCCGACCACAAACCCCGTCTTCGTCACCCGTTGCCCGACGTTCCCTTCGATGGCCTTGGCTATGCCGAAATCGACCAGCTTGACCGTGTCGCGATCGGGCCGCGAGACAACCATGATATTGTCTGGCTTGAGATCGCGATGCACGATGCCGAGGTCGTGGGCGGCCTCGAGCCCCGCGGCGCACTGCGTCATGAGATCCACCGCCGCGGCCACCGGCATGGGGCCGCGCTCCTCCGCCACCGCGGTCAGGGTTCGCCCATCGACGTATTCCATCGCCAGATAGACGAGGCCGTCCGGGGTGAGCCCGAAGTCGTAAATCGCGCACACATTGGGGTGGGAAATCCGGCTCGCGTTGGTGGCCTCGCGATTGAACCGCGAAACGGCATCGGGATCCCGGCTGAGCGCCTGGCTCATGACCTTGAGCGCGCAGCGGCGGCCCATGAGGACGTGGGTCGCGAGGTACACCTCGCCCATGCCCCCTTCGCCGATGCGGCTCTCGACGTGGTAGCGGTCTCCCAGGAGCTGCCCGACCAGGCCGGGGGCGGCGCCCGGCGCAGCGGGCCGGAGTGGTGAGCGGTCGCGCGAACAGAACGCGGCCTCCTCGCCATACTCGGTGCCGCAGACCGGGCAAACCTTCAAGCGGGAGTCCTCGAGTCGGGCTCTGGAAACAGGCGATGGCGGTCGGTCCGTCCCAATCTAGGCCTCGCACCGCCAGAGCGTCAACCGGCGCGTTGCCGTAAGTCCTAGTCGTTGTGTACCTTGCAGCGATGACCTTGGCAGGAAGTCATCGCGAGCCGCATTTGCGGCGAAGCGATCTCCCCCCGGTCAGATCGCCACGGCCCCCTTGGGGCCTCGCGATGACTTGTTCTCGGCTGGACACCGTGCGGGAAAGGTCCGATACGGCGTCCCCATTTCTGTAGTCTCCTCAACTGCATAGGAGTATCGCGAGTGCTCTGGGGCTCGGAGGCAACTCATCGCACGGCGGGGCCAGGAGCCGCCCTGTTGTCGTTGTGCCTCGCGGCGTCCAGTCTCTCCGCCCAGACGCCCGAGCAGCGGCGCGCGCTCGATGCCTATCGCGACTCGCTCGCGATGGTGACCGACTCCTCCCAGCTCGCCGGCGAAGAAACCCGCCTCCTGGGCGAGGTCCGGCGCAATCGGAACGACGCATACCTTCACCTGCGTCTCGGTCAACTGGCTCTCCGCCAAGCCGATCTCAGTGGCGCGTCGCACTATGATGACGCCGCCTCGGAATTCAAATCGTCCACCGAGCTGGCGCCCCAGTGGCCGTATGGCTGGTATGGACTGGGCCTCGCCGAATACGCGCTCGGTGGTCGGGGAGACGCGCAGGCGGATGGCCCCGGCCTGCTGACCCGCGACGCGTGGGTCCGCGCCCGAGAAGCCTTCGGTCGTGCTGCCGCGCTCGAACCGGGTATCGCCCCCAGACTCGAAGAGCTGGCCCGTCAGGCGCTGCGGGCCCGATCCGCCGAACGGGCCAAGGTCATTCGGGATGCGTTGAGCCGCGCCGTCCGGGAGGCTCACGGGGGCCAGCGCGAAGCCCGCCTTCTGCTGGCGCTGGGCCGGGTGCAGCGGGAGATGAGCGACACCGCGGCCCGCGCCACCTTCCTTGCTATGGTCCAGAGCGGGGAAGACCGGGGCGTCGGCCTGGTCGAGCTGGGCCGGACCAAACTGCTGGCGGGCGATCTCTCCGGCGCGTCCGACTATCTCGAGGGTTTGACCTCGGATGATCCCGGAGCCGTCGCGGAGGCCCGCAACGACTTCCGGACCATCGCCACCGACGCCGAGCTGGCCGACTTCGATCTGCGGCGCGGCTACGCCCGCGCCGAAATGGTGCGCCGGTTCTGGACCACGCGCGACAAGGTCGAGCTTCATGCCGAGGGGTCCCGGCTTGCCGAGCACCTGCGCCGGCTGGCCGTCGTCCGGCAGGAATTCGTCTTTACCGGCGCCGACGGCGTGGAGCGGCCTGACGATCGCGGCCGGGTTTTCATCCGGCACGGAGAGCCCGACGACCGGGCCAGCTTCTCGATTCCGGGAGTCGATCCCAACGAGTCGTGGAGCTACCGGCGGGGCGGCACCGACATGATGCTCCATTTCTCCGCCCGGGCGCCCCGGGATTTCCGCCTGATCGAGAGCGTGCTGGACGTGGCCGACGTGCGCTCCACGGTGAGCTTCGGGTCCCCGGCCGGCGTGCCGAATCCGGGCCCCAGTGGCGATCAGCTCCTGCGGTCTCGTTCGGCGCTGGCGCCCCTTTATCGGCAACGGCCCACCGGCAGCGCCGTCCAGGTCACGGAATATCTCGCCCGCGAACGGGCGATCGGCCGGCGCGGGATTCAACTGGGCACCGGCACCGACAGCTATGCGATGAGATTCCCGATCGAGCTCGATGCCTGGGGAGAACTCGCGGTGGGCGGCGGCTCCGGGTCGGAGCCGGTGGTCCAGGTGCTCTTTGCCATTCCGGGTTACGCGATCGAGCCGGCCACCGGGACGGTGGGGTTTGTGTATCCTGTTCGGGTTCGCTTCATGGCCCTGGACCCGGCCGGAAGCGTCGTCGCTTCGGTGGATACCGTCGTCCGGGTCGAGCCGGGTGACCGCATCCCCGCCAATCGCAGCCTGCTTGGGCGGATCGCGGTACCGGTGCGTCCCGGCCGTTTGACGGTTCAGGCCGCCATCCAGTACGGGGACCACGCCGGATCGGCATTCGGGGTGGACTCGATCGTCGTGCCTTCACCGGGCGCCGGCGTGCTCGCGCTGGGAGACCTGCTCGTCGGTACCCGGCGCGGACGGCTCACCGTCCCGCTGGGCGACGGCTCCCAGATCGCTCTCGCGCCGGGGGGCGTGGTCCACCGCAGCGACGGAGTCGACTTGGCCATCGAGGTCTTCGGACTGGCACCCGGAGGCGAGGCGCTGCTCTCCATCCACCTCGCGCCTCGCGAAGCCGGCGCGGCAGGGACCGGGAAGGTGGTCCAATGGCGCCCCTTCCCTGACGGTCGGGCCCAGGCTCGGGTTACCCGCCTTCCCCGCGGCGATGCCATCGCCCGGTGGCGGGTCAGCCTGCCACTGATCAAGCTCAAGCCTGGTTCATGGTTGATGGCCGTGGTGGCGACCGATTCGACCGGCCGTGAGGTTCGTCGCGAGGCGCCGGTGGAGATCCTGGTGCCGTAGTGTAACAATGGCGTGACAGATTTGTGATGTTAACATCGTTTTTCCGCGCCGTTGCTACAGTTCCCCGCGTATTGTACCGGACCTGTCCCCCCCCTACCTTGGACTCCCCGCCGGTCGCCTGCAGGAGCGAGCCTGCAGCCGGCCGGCGCGACGTAACCGCTGATTCCAATTACAATTCAGTCATTACCGTGAGGGAGTCCCCATGGGAACTGCCGTACCCCGGGTTCCGCTGCAATTGTCGCCGAACGCCATGACCGTCCTCGAGAAGCGCTACCTCGTCCGGGATGAGACGGGCACACCCATCGAGAACGCGGCGGATTTGTTCTGGCGGGTGGCTCGCACAGTTGCCGAGCCGGACCGGTCCTACGGCGCCTCCGAGGGTGCCGTCGCGGCAGTGGCGGAGGCGTTTTTCGAACTCATGGCCCATCGGCTTTTCATGCCGAACAGCCCAACCCTCATGAATGCCGGGCGGCCCCTGGGCCAGTTGTCGGCCTGTTTCGTGTTGCCGGTGGACGACGCGCTCTCCAACGGCCGGAGTGGGATCTATGACACCCTGACCGCCATGGCCCTGGTGCACCAGTCGGGCGGCGGCACCGGGTTCAGCTTTTCCAAGCTCCGTCCCCGGAACGACATCGTGCGCTCCACCATGGGCGTCGCGTCCGGTCCGGTGTCGTTCATGTCGCTGTTCGACGCCTCGACCGACGTGGTGAAGCAGGGTGGCACCCGCCGGGGCGCCAACATGGGCATCCTCAGGGTCGATCACCCCGACGTCCTGGACTTCATCCTCTGCAAGGACGACACGACCAAGATCACCAACTTCAACATCTCGGTCGCGGTGACCGACGCCTTCATGGACGCGGTCGACCGGGACGCCGATTACGATCTGCTCCACCCGAACACCCGCAAGGTGGTGGGCCAGCTGCGCGCGCGCGAAGTCTGGGAGCGGATCATCCACGGCGCCTGGAAAACCGGCGAGCCGGGCGTGTTCTTCATCGACCGCGCCAACCACTACAATCCGGTTCCGCATCTCGGCACGTACGAGGCCACCAATCCGTGCGGGGAGCAGCCGCTCCTCCCGTACGACGTGTGCAACCTCGGCTCGATCAATCTCGGCGCCTTCGTGGCCGAAGCCGACCTCGACTGGGCCGGCCTCCGGCGCGCGGTGCACCTCTCGACCCATTTCCTCGAGAACGTGATCGACGCCAACAGCTACCCGTTGCCCGCCATCACCGATCTGGCCCAGCGGATTCGCCGGATCGGACTTGGCGTAATGGGCCTGGCCGACGTCTTGGTCCGGCTGGGCATCCCCTACGATTCCGAACCGGCCGTCGACCTGGGCCGCAAGATCCAGCGGTTCGTGGACCACGAGGCCAAGGTCGAATCGGAACGGCTGGCCGGTATCCGGGGCACCTTCCCGGAGTGGGACAAGAGCATCTGGGGGCCCGACGCGAGCTGCGCCCGGGACCCGTCCGGCAAGCGGATCCGGCCGATGCAGCGGCTCCGCAACTGCAACGTCACCACGGTCGCCCCCACCGGCACCATCTCCATCATCGCGGGATGCAGCTCCGGGATCGAGCCGCTGTTCGCGGTGGCGTTCCTGCGGAATCAGGCCGGCGTGCTGATGCCCGACGTGAACGAGGATTTCGTCCGGATCGCGAAGGAGGAGGGCTGGCACTCGGACGAGCTGATGCGGAACATCGCGGAAGCCGGGCACACCCGGTTCGACGCGGTCCCCGAGACGTGGCAGCGGGTCTTCGTCACCGCCAACGAGATCCGGCCGGAGTGGCACGTCCGGATGCAGGCGGCGTTCCAGGAGCACAACGATTCCGCCATCTCCAAGACGGTGAATTTCGCGAACTCCGCCACCGAAACGGACGTGGCCGAGATCTACCGGCTGGCGTATTCGCTGAATTGCAAGGGCGTCACCGTGTATCGCGACGGCAGCCGGGACATGCAGGTGCTGTCCAGCGGCGCGACCGCCAGGAAGGTGAAGGAAGACGCCACCAGCTCCGGCAAGTCCGAGGCCCGTGCCGATCTGGGTGACGTGCTCGACACCGCCACCACCAGCGAGCGCCGGGCGATCGTCGCGGACATCACCGGAGAGCTGGCCGTGCTGCAGGCCGAGAATGACCGGCTCCGGAAAAAAGTGCACGACCTCGAGTCCGAGAACCTGCAGCGGAGACAGAAACGCTCCCGCCCGGACCTCCTCAAGGGCACAGTCCGCCGGATCGAAACGCCGCTCGGCACGATGTACGTCACCATCACCGAGGACGACAAGAGCCAGCCCTTCGAGGTATTCATGAGCCTCGGCAAGGCCGGCGGCGCGCTGATGGCGGACGTGGAGGCCATCGGCAGGCTCATCTCGCTCGGCCTCCGCTCCGGAATCCCCATCGCCGAGATGCACCGCCAGCTTCGCGGGATCAGCTCCGACAAGGTGGTCGGGCTCGGCCCCGGCAAGGTGATGTCGGTGCCCGACGCCGTGGGCATCGCGCTGGAGCGCTACATCTCGGACAAGCAGGGCATCCAGCAAGAGCTGCTGCCGACCTCGGATCCTAACGCGATGGACGCGATTCCGATGACCCAGCAGGTCGTGCGCGGCAACGAGCAGATGATCATGAAGGGCATGGGCCCGACCCTGGCCGGATCGTGTCCCGACTGCAACTCACAGCTCGAGTTCGCCGAGGGCTGCGTGAAGTGCCATGTATGTGGGTTCTCGGAGTGCGGGTGAGTTGGTGTCACCCTGAGCGAGCGAAGCGACCGAGGGGGCTGAGCTCCGCCGCTTCGCTACGCTCAGCGTGACATCGAGAAGCACGCAGCGCCCCCTGATCCGGGGGCGCGTTGTTTTTCTGGCCGGTGCGCTCCTCGCGATTGCCTCCTGCAGCAGTTGCGCCGACGAGACCGCCGGCCGTCCCAGCAGAATTTGGGGCTTTCGGTGACCTTGCTTCAGTACTCAAAACGAGTACATTTGTACTCAATATGAAAACAATCACTGCCATCCGCGGCCCGACGGACCCCGTTTCCATGGTGCTTTTCGGCGAGGTTCGGAGAGGTTTGCTTGGAGTGATCTATGGGAGTCCGGATCGGTCTGTTTACCTGCGTGAACTGAGCCGACTCACCGGCACAAGCGCTGGTTCTCTCCAGCGTGACCTTGCAGCACTGACCCGGGCGGGACTTATCACCCGCCAGGCAAGAGGTCATCAGGTGTTCTACCAGGCCAATCGGGAGCACCCGGTGTTCGAACCCCTTCGCCAACTAGTCGAGCGTACGATGGGTGTTGACTCGATGCTGCGAGCCGCGCTCACGCCGCTTGCCGACCAGATTGACGGAGCCTACATCTTCGGATCCGCGGCTCGTGGCGAAATGGGGCCGTCCAGTGATATCGATCTTGTCGTTGTCGGTGAGGTTGAACTTGGCAAGCTGTCGGATTCCCTCGGGGGGGTGGAGCGACGGCTCGGGCGACAGATCAATCCGGTGGTTTACACATACAATTCCTTGCGGCAGCGTTTGGCCGCGGGAGCCCATCTAATCGGTGCGCTTCGTGAAGCCGAAAAGATCAGGATACTCGGGAGAGTTGATGAGCTTGAGGGAATGGGCGGAAAACCGGTGGCTGGTGATCCACAAGGCAACGGCCGCCGAAATCGCAGACCTGCTCGCAGTGGCCGATCGGGGCCTCGCCGACGCAAAGGTTGAAGCATTGAGCGCCGATGCCAGGATGGGTCTCGCGTACGGTGCTGCGCTGTCTGTGGCAACCGCAGCACTGGCAGTCGCGGGATACCGAGCGGCCCGTGAGCGGCACCACGAACGGACTATTGATTCGCTGGCCGAGACGATCGACGCCGAGTCCGCACTCGTGAGCAGGCTGCACCGAGTTCGCCGCCTCCGCAACGCGTTGACATACGAACGGGTCGGGACCGTGACGCCGGCTGACGCCGAAGAGTTCCTCGCCTTTGCTATCGAGTTCCGCCGACTTGTTGAGAGCCGTCTTCGGGTCAAGCACGCGAAGCTCTTTTCGCAGCTATGACGAGATTGCTTCGGACCCTTCGGTTCCTCGCAATGACTACCCCGCGCGCTCCCGGACTCGACATCCGGGGGCGCGTTGTTTTGCTGGCATTTGCGCTGCTCGTCTGGGACAGCCTCTTTGCGCTTCGGCGCCGATAGCGCCGGGGTGACTCGCTACGGGTTATGATTATGAACGTATGACGGCCCCCAGGCCCCGCTCGGGCGCCCTCCCGCCGGACTTGAGCACTCTCCTGACTCAATTCTCGGTGGCCCTGCACAAGTATCGCGCCTACCCAACGGGCCATCCGATGCGTTCGGAGGCCCGCGACGCGCTGCTGGATCAGTTGGCCACCACCCTCGATTCCCACCGGTTGCTCCGCATCGGCGTGGCCCGGCGTCAATTGGTGATCGACGACCTCGGCAGCGATCCGTCCCATCCGGTCCTTCGCGAGCTGGCCGAGCGTCTGCATCGCCGCCAGGTCGGGGCGATCGTGATCCGGAGGGGCGTCGGAGCCGAGGACCTGGAGCTCGTGCTCGAACGCCTGAATACCGATCCGAGCTGGGCCACCGGAACCAGCGATCCGGCCGAGCCGGAGCGGGTGGGGGAGTTCCTTGAGCTGCTTCCGCTGTCGTACAAAGACCTCGCCATGGCGGACTTGGACGAGGAAGCTCCGACCGCCACCTTGCCTGATGAGCTCTGGGCCGAGCTGGCCCGCCTCACCGCCGCGCCCGAGACAGTGCTCGGTGAGGGTGGAGCCGGCGCGATGGCCCGGGCGCTGCGCTCGACCTGGGGGGATCGGGCCACCCACGTGGCGATCCGGGAGGCGCTCGAGAGATTTGGCCGTGCCGCGGTGCGGGATGCCGGAGCCCGCGGGGTGGTGGCCCGCCGCGAGCTTCGCGACCTGATGGCCGGGATCCCCCGCGGTGAGCTTACCGAAATCCTCGGCATCGACTTGACCCGCCCCGAGGGGATCAAGCGGCTGATCGACGCGTCGGAGTGGATGGCGCTGCCCGCGCTGATTGATCTGATGGAGTCCGCCGCCGCCAGCGCGGGCCAGACCATTTCGCACTTCCTGTTGCGGCTGCTGCGGAAGCTGGGCGGCCGCAAAGCGCCATCGGTGGAGCGTGACGCCGAGGTCGACCAAACCACCCGTGATGCCATCCAGAGCCTGTTGCGCGGCTGGAACCTCGACGATCCGAACCCCATCATCCACACCAGGCTGCTGGAGGAGCTGAGCCGCCGCGAACGGGAAGGCTCCAATCCTGATGCGGCATACCTCGCCGAATCGGAGCGGGTGGTGCGGGTCGCCCTCGAGGTGGGGGCGGCGGGACCGCTGGTTGTCGAGGCGGTGGATGGCATGCTCGGCACCGGCCGGCTCGGGCTGCTGCTCGACTTGATCGAAGCACCTGGCGCGGAGGCTACCGCGCCGGCGATCTGGTTCCACCTCACTGCGCCCGCCACGATCCGCGGCGTGCTGCTGGAGGAGCCGGTGGACCACAACGCCTGCGCCCGCCTTCTTTCCCGGGTGACGCTTGAGTCGGCCGAGGGGCTGCTCGACTCGCTGGCAATCTCCGAATCCCAGGAAACCCGCTGGCTCATTCTCCGGCGGCTGCCGGAGCTGGGGGCCGGCGTCGGGTCGCTCCTGGTGGCCCGTCTGGACGCGGCCCCGTGGTACCTGCGCCGAAACCTGCTGGGACTTCTCGCGGACCTCCAGGAGGTACCGAGTGGGTTCACCGCGCGGCGCTACGCCGACGAGGCGGACCCGCTGGTCCGGCTGGAGGCTCTGCGCCTGATGGTGCGCTCCCCCGACGATCGTGAGGATGGGATGCACCGCGCGCTCACCGATTCCGACGATCGGGTCGTCCGCAGCGGCATCGAGGCCGGCCTGGAGTTCGGACTCCCACGGGCGTCATTGCCCCGGCTGATGAAACTCCTCAACGATTCGTTGCGGCCCCCGGAGCTCCGGGCCCGGGGCATCGCGCTCCTGGCGCAATTCGACAGTCCTACGATCCGGACCTGGCTGGTCCAGCGGATTCTGGTTCGGCGGGGATTCTTCAGGCGCACCCGGCTCGCGCCGAAGTCCGCCGATCTGGTGGCCGGCATCGGGGTCCTGGCCCGGGCGTTTCCCGGACACCCGCAGACGGAGGAGGTGTTACGGCTGGCGGCTCGATCCGGAGATCCGGAGCTGATCGGCGCCGGGAAAGGAGGGCCGCGCCGGTGACCAGCGAGGGCGGATTCCTCATCACCCTGGGCCAGGCGCTCGCCACCATGGGCCTCTATGCCGAGGGCCATCCCGCCCGCGAGCGGGTGATCGACGCCGCGTTCGAGCAGTTGCTGGATGTGCTCGCCAATGAACCCGCGGTGCAGTTCTCCTTCCTCGGCGGCGAGGCGATCATCGGTCAGCGACCGATGACAGAACTGGCCGGATGGGAATGGGCGGCCCGGTTGGCGGCGGCCGGGATCGAGCGACTCGAGGTAGACGCGGAGGTGTCGCGCCCGGCGTTCGTGCGATTCATGGACGAGGTATGCGGCAGCCTGGCCGGGACCCCCATCTCGACCTCCGACGCGCGGCAACTGGTCCGCTCAGCGATTCGCTACGGCACCCTCCGCCTGGAGAGGCTGGCCACGGATGCCGCCTGGAGCTCCTCGGAAACTGCCACGGAGCCCGGAGCGTCAACCATCACCCTGACCGAGGAGATCGAGGCCATTGCCTGGATGCATGGGGAGGTGGAACGAGGCGAGGCCATTCCCTACGCCGAGGTGGAGGCGGTGGTCGGCTCACTCTCTGCTTGCATGCATGCCGAGCGGCGACTGCTCCTGCCGCTCCTCACCATCAAGGAGTTCGATCAGTACACCCTGTCCCATTCCTGCAACGTCGCGATGCTGGCGATCGGCCTCGCCGAGCGGGTCGGTCTCGATCCGGCAACGGTGCGCGCGTTCGGGGTGGCCGGGCTCCTCCACGACATCGGCAAGGTGCGGATTCCTCGGGAGGTCCTGGTGAAGCCGGGGCGATTCACCGACGAGGAGCGTGAGCTGATCCGGCGCCACCCCTCGGATGGCGCCCAGATCATCCTCTGCCGGCCGGGCGGATCCGACCTGGCCGCCGTAGTAGCCTACGAACATCACATCTACCTGGACGGCCGGGGGTACCCGACGCTGGTGACTCCCCGGGCGTCCCACTTCGCCAGCCGGATGGTCCATGTCTGCGACGTGTACGACGCGCTGTGCACCGAACGCCCCTACCGCCACGCGTGGGCGCCACCGGAGGCGCTCGCGTATATCGAGCAACAGAGCGGAACCGAGCTGGATCCGGCGGTCGTGTCCGCGTTCGGGAGCATGATTCGCGAGGCCACCATTGCACCCAGGCCGGTGGCCGAGGCGGCCGCGGCGGCGCCCGCTACTCCCTAATCCCCTCGTGCTGGAGTATCCTTGAGCCCTACTCCACACCGTTTCCGAGGCAG
The DNA here is from genome assembly GCA_045403135.1 of Gemmatimonadales bacterium. Classification (GTDB taxonomy): domain Bacteria; phylum Gemmatimonadota; class Gemmatimonadetes; order Gemmatimonadales; family GWC2-71-9; genus JABFSM01. The sequence continues at coordinate 34,610 of JAXIPC010000124.1, forward strand.
CACATGGCGGACAACAAGCTCAAGCCGATCAAGCCGGCGCGCGTGGTGACCGAGCTCAAGCGCCTGGCCGAAGGCAGGAAGAGCGGAAAGTACGACGCCGACGAGTACGAACACCGCTTCGCCCGCATGGTCGGCGAGCTCCGGGACCGCAGCATCGACGGCAATCGCGCCGAGATCATGGCAGCGCTGACGCCGCTCCGGGCCGACGGAACGCTCGATCCGGTGGCGTGGGAGCGGCTCACCAAGTCGTTGGGGCTGGCTTAGACGTCTAGATTTCCCGCATGGCCCAGTTCCCCCGCCGCCCCACCCCCACCGTTGACATTGCCGGCGTCCTGATCGGCAGCAGTCATCCCGTCGTGGTCCAGTCGATGACCAACACCGACACCGCGGACGTGGCGGGTACCATCGCCCAGGCGAGCGCGCTGGCCGAGGCCGGGAGCGAGCTGGTCCGGGTGACGGTGAACACGGAAGCGGCCGCGGCGGCGCTACCCTCGATCGTGGCAGGCCTGGCGCGGCGCGGTGTGCCGGTTCCCATCGTCGGCGACTTCCACTACAACGGCCACCTGCTGCTGGCCAAATACCCCGACTGCGCCCGCGCGCTCGCCAAGTATCGCATCAACCCCGGCAACGTGGGCGGTAAGCGGCGCGACGAGCACTTCCGGACCATTGTGGAGATCGCGGTCGCCAATGGAAAGCCGGTCCGCATCGGCGTGAACTGGGGCTCGCTGGATCAGGACCTCCTCACCGCCATGATGGACGCCAACGCGGCTGAGTCTGAGCCGCGCGAGGCGCTCGATGTGACGATGGAGGCGATGGTGGAGAGCGCTCTCCGCTCGGCGCAGCTTGCCGAAGCATCCGGTCTTTCCCACGACCGCATCCTGCTCTCGGCCAAAGTCTCACTGGTGCCGGACCTGGTGGATGTCTATCGCCGGCTCGCCGCGCGCTGCGACTACCCGCTACACCTCGGGCTCACCGAGGCCGGGATGGGGATGAAGGGCATGGTGGCCAGCGCCGCCGCGCTGGGCGTGCTGCTCCAGGAGGGCATCGGGGACACGATCCGCGTGTCGCTCACGCCCGCACCGGGGGGCGACCGCACCGAGGAAGTCCGGGTTGCCCAGCAGATCCTGCAGTCGCTGGGGATGCGCAGCTTCACCCCGCAGGTCACCAGCTGCCCGGGCTGCGGGCGCACCACCAGCACCTTCTTTCAGCAGATGGCGGAGGACATCCAGGCCTATCTGCAGCGCCGCATGCCCGAATGGAAAACCACCCGCCCCGGCGTGGAGCGGCTCCGGGTGGCCGTGATGGGATGCGTCGTGAATGGCCCCGGGGAATCGAAGCACGCCGACCTGGGCATCTCGCTCCCCGGCACCTTCGAGGATCCCAAGGCGCCGGTGTACATGGATGGCCGGCTGTTCACCACGCTCAAGGGTGACGCGATCGTCGCCGAATTCCTCGCGATCCTGGACGACTACGTGGCCCGGACCTATCCGGCGCCCGGGGTGCCCGCCGCGTGATCCTGGCGGCGTCCGGGCTCCTCGATAGTCCGCTCCGGGCCATCCCCGCGCTGTTCGCGGCCGGACTGGTCACCAGCGTGACGCCGTGCATCTGGCCGATGATTCCGATCACCGCGGGCATTCTGGGCGGGGCAGGGGCCCAGCAGCGCACCCGCCGGCGGACCGTGGCCTACACGCTGTTGTACGCGCTGGGTCTTGCGCTGGTGTACGCCCTGCTCGGCCTGCTGGCGGGGATGACGGGCACCTTGTTCGGCACGGTGAGCTCGAACAAGTGGGCCTACTTC
>JAXIPC010000131.1:0-3023 GCA_045403135.1 Gemmatimonadales bacterium
CTTCCGGGTGGGTACTGCATCCTGTGACAAGCCGGGAAGCGCGTCGAATTCGCCGACAATGGCGATCACCGGCATGCCGCTCCCGTAGGTCGCCACGAATGCCGTGGGCATCTCGGCCACGCCCGCCTGCACCGTGAAGTCCGCAGCCTTGAGCTGCTCCTGGAGCAGGGCGCTGCTCTTCATTTCCTGATAGCCGACCTCGGCGAACTCCCAGATCCGCCGCGCGACGTCGCTGTACTGGGCGCGTTTGGCCTCGATCCCAGCGAGCACCTGCGTCGAAGCCGCAGTCTGGGCGAAGGCAACCGCGGGAAGGAACATGAGAAAAAGCGGGATGATTCGGGTTCGGCGCATGAGAGAGCTCAGGTGGGGATGGTATCGGGCTTCGTTTTCACCTTGGTCGTATCCGGCTTCACCTTGGCCGTGTCGGGCTTGATGGGTGTAGCCGACTTCGGCGTCTCGAGCGCCTTGAGCGACTCGGGGTCACCGTATTTCTCGATCAACTTCCGGATGACGCCGGCCAGCTTCCGCTGGAGCGGATGATCGTCGGGGAGCGGCACATCCAGCTCCCGTTCCGGACGGGAGGGATCGGCCATCACGCGATACGTGGCCTCGACCTGGAGCTCGCTCCAGAATTGCTTGGCCGGGTTGATCCAGGCGCGCACCCGGACCACGTCGTTACCGAGGGGTCGGGCGCCGGTGTGCTCCAGGGTGCGGGCGTCGAGCCAGCCCGAGTCGATGAAGCCGTCCGCTTCGCGGATCTTCGAGAGCGCGATGCTGTCCTTTGCCATCGCCTCCGCCAGCGCCCGGGTGGCCTCCGGGATCTCGAGCTCGATCTCGGCGAGGGCGGCGGTGGGGAGCGGCGGGTAGTAAGGCCTCGAGGTGGTGGCGGCACATCCAAGTACAGTAACCAGTAACCAGTGACCCGTGACCCGTCTGCGCCGCCGAGCACTGGTCACTGGTAACAGGTCACCGGTCACTCTCCTCATAGCCCCAGCTCACTAGGAACTGGCGGCGTCACGCTCCAGTCGTAGAACCCTTTCCCGCTCTTCTTGCCGTACCATCCCGCCAGGACCATCCGCTTGAGCAGCGGTGACGGCGCGTAGCGGGACTCCCGAAATTCTTCGTAGAGGATCTCGCCTACCTTGCAGGCGGTGTCCAGGCCCACGAAGTCCAGCAGCGTGAGCGGTCCCATCGGATGGCCGCAGCCCAGCTTCATGCCCGCGTCGATGTCCGCCACGGAGGCCACCCCTTGCTCCACGGCACGCACGGCGTCCAGCATGTAGGGAACCAGCAGCCGGTTCACGATGAAGCCCGCCGAGTCCTTGGCCGCGATGGGCTCCTTGCCGAGCCGGCGCACGAAGCCGGTGGCGGTGGCAAGCACGTCACGCGACGTCGAGATGGTGCGCACCACCTCCACCAGAGGCATCAGCGGCACGGGGTTGAAGAAGTGCAGCCCGATGAACCGCTCCGGCCGTCCAGTCACCGTGGCCATGGCCATGATGGAGAGGCTGGAGGTGTTCGATGCGAAGATCGTATCCAGCGGGCAGATCAGATCGAGCGCGGTCCACTGGCGGTTCTTGAGCTCCAGGTCCTCGGTCACCGCCTCGATGACGAGGTCGGCCCCGGCTAGGTCTTCCAGCTCGGTCGTGAAGCGCAGGCGCTTGAGCGCCGCGTCCCGCGCGTCCGCCCCCAGCTTGCCTTTCTCGACAAATTTGGCCAGGGACTGCTCGATCGTCTTCCGGCCAATGGAAAGCTGCTCCTGGTGCAGGTCGCGCGCGATGACCTCGAATCCGGCCGCCGCGGCCACCTGCGCAATCCCGCTGCCCATCTGCCCGGTGCCCAACACGCCGACCTTCTGGATTTCTTTCACTTGGGCCGGTGCCTTTCCTGCGGCGCGGTGATGGCCTTCCGGATTTCGTTGGCGATGGTTTCCAGCACGCCGCTACCGCCCTTGGGCGGAAGCTCGTGGGCCGGCTTGATGCCGCCCCGCTCCAGAAAGTCGAGGGCCCGTTCCAGCCCGAGCAGGCTCCGCTCGGCCACGGGCCGGAATCCCTTGAGCGCAAACCAACCGATGACGCCACCGAGCAGGAGCGGAGGCACGGCGACGAACCAGAGCGCGTTCAGGCTCAGCAGGATGAAGGATGCCACCGCGCCTGCCGAGCTTCCCGCTACCGCGCCGCCGATGTACCCGCTGCGTGCCTCGCGGAGATTGGCGGTCAAGGTGACGTGCAGGTAGCCCGATTCGAGCTTCGCGAAGGTCGCGGTGACCAGCTTGGCCCGCGACAGCATGAATTTCGGCTTGGCGGAGCCGAACGCCGCGCCTCCCCGGCGGAGCGCCGCCTGCATGCCGCCCAGCGGCTCGAAGGCGACCCGGCCCGCCTGCTGCCGCTGCACCACCAGCAGCTCGTTCTTGTCGAACCAGTCGATCAGCGCGCGGGCCGCGTCTTCCGGGTCTCCCATGACCACGCGATATGCGCTCACCTCCCTCGGGCCGACCACGCTGCCGAGCAGCCCGGCCTCCGCCGGCGCCACGATCTCGGTGGCCTGTTCCAGCATGGCCTGCTGGAGGTGGCGTGCCGGGATGCCCACTTCCTTGCCCAGCGCCACTACCTCGTCCGGACTGAGCCCCTCGCCCACGTCGGCTTCGCCGGCCTGGAGCTCGGCGGCGCGCTGCATGATCCGCTCGAGCGCAGCACGGTCGATCTTGGGAGTCAGATCCACCATCTCACTCGCCCGACCGTTCGGGTTTGGGCCGTACCCGGAACTGGGGCAGCGCATCGGCCGGATCCACGGGGGGAAGTTCCGCCGACGGCGCGGTGGCCGGCAAGGCGGCCGGAGTCACCGCCCCCGTGGGATGGGGCGCGGCCATGGTGTCGTCGGCACGCTGGAAGAAGGGCTTGAGCAAGTCGATCGGAATCGGGAAGATGGTCGTCGAGTTGTTCTCGGCGGCGATTTCCGTGAGGGTCTGAAGATAGCGGAGCTGGAGCGACGCGGGCTGGCTCTGGAGCATCCGGGCGGCCTGG
>JAXIPC010000053.1:0-3416 GCA_045403135.1 Gemmatimonadales bacterium
GGACGCAACCGGAGACGGACAGCGCGAGCGCGACGCTCGAAGGCAAAAGCCGGCGGGTCATCGGAATCTGGGATGAAGGTCGGTTGAAGTGGCGCTACTCTTGGACGCCCCAGTGGGCAATAGCGTTGCTACGATGGATGATACCCCCCGAAACCCACCCCTCGCCATATTTCCCCCCGATGACCATCCTCTCCCTCTCCGATGTCACGGTGGAATTCGGCGACACCACGCTGCTCGAGAAGGTCACCTTCACCGTGGCCGCGGGTGAGCGGTGGGGGATCGTCGGGCGCAACGGATCGGGCAAGACGACCCTGTTTTCCCTGATCGCCGGCACCCTGGCCCCCGCCCGGGGCACCATCGCCCGGCAAGCCGGGCTCCGCATCGCCATGCTCGATCAGTATCGCGACTTCGGAGACGCCGTCACCGTGTGGGACGCCGCGGCCCTGGCGTATCGCCGTCTGGCCGCCCTGGAGCGCAACCTGGCCCGCCAGGGTGAACACCTGGCCGCGCTGGGCGACCGGGTCACCCAGGAGGACCTTGACCGCTACGGCCACGACCAGGAGCGCTTTGCCCACGAGGGGGGATACGAGTTCCACGCCCGGGTGGACAAAGTGCTCCAGGGGCTCGGCTTCGACGCCGAGGAATCCAAGACCCGAGCGGTGTCGGGTCTCTCTGGGGGCGAGCGGGGCAGGGTGGGCCTGGCCGCCCAGCTCGCCGCTCCGGCCGACCTCGTCCTGCTGGACGAACCCACCAACCACCTTGACCTCGAGACCACCGACTGGCTCAAGCAGTACCTCGGCGAATTCGGCGAAACGGTTATGGTGATCAGCCACGACCGCGCCTTCCTCGACGACACCGTCGACCACGTGGTTCACCTGTCCGGACGCACCGCCACCGCCTATCGCGGCGGCTACTCGGCCTTCGTCACCCAGCGCGACGAGCGGCGGCTGGCGCTCGACCGGCAGATTGCCAAGCAGGGGAAGCTCATTGCCAAGCAGGAGGAATACATCCGGAGGAATCTGGCCGGGCGGATGAGCGCGCAGGCCAAGGGCCGCCGCGCGATCCTGCACCGGCTGCCCCGGCTTTCCCCGCCTCCGGGCGAAGGCGAAGCGATGTCCCTGACGCTCGAGATCGCCGCGCGCGGAGGTGACCAGGCGCTGGTGGCCGACCGGCTGAAGGTCACCGTGGGAGACCGGGTGCTCCTCCGGGGGTTCTCCTCGGTGGCCCGTCGGGGCGACGTGATTGCTCTGATCGGGCCCAACGGCGTCGGCAAGACCACGCTCCTCGCCACACTCCTGGGCCACCGTCCCCCCGCTTCCGGCGAAGCGAAGATCGGCGCGGGGGTCGTCGCCGAATGGTTCCGCCAGGACCTCTCGCAGATTCCGGTCGACAAGACGGTGTACGATTGCATCGCTGACCTGCGGCCGATGTGGAATCGCGGCGCCATCCAGAATCACCTGGGGGCTTTCGGTTTCTCCGGAGACGAGGTGCTCCGGAGCACCTCGATATTGTCCGGCGGCGAGCGAGCACGGGTGGCCCTGGCCCTGATGACGCTCCGCAACGCCAATCTGCTGGTGCTCGACGAGCCGACCAACCACCTCGATGTTGAATCCATCGAAGCGGTGGAAGACGCCATCGAAGCGTACGAGGGCACCGTGATCCTGGCGAGCCACGATCGCGCCTTCCTCCGCGAATTGTCGACCCGGGTCTGGGCCTTCGAGGGCGGGCGAATCGAGGACTACGGCGGACCCTTCGTCGAATGGGAGCTCGCCGCCGCGGAGCGGAAAGCCCGGCGGGAGGCCGACCGGCAGCGCGACGGGCTTGCGGCGCGGGATGCGGTGCGATCGGAGGCGCGGAAGACGGCCGCAGCGAACAAGGCGGACGAAGAGGCGGAGCGCGGCGCCCGCCGTGAGGCCTCGGCGAGGGAGCGGGACGTGCACCAGCTGGAGGCGCGCATCGCCGAGCTGACCGAGTCGCTGGCGAGCCCCGGGCTCTATGACGGCAGCGCCGACGGGGCTCGGCGCGCCGCCGGCCTGGACCGGGAGCTCAAGGAAGCCCGCCGGGCGCTGGACCTTGCGATGGCGCGCTGGAACGAGGCCGTCGAAATGCTTACTTCGCGCTCAGCACCTCGACGTTGAACACCATGATGGTGTTGGGCGGTACCGGGCCGTTTCCGTTGGGCCCGTAGCCAAGCGCCGACGGGATGATCAGCTGCCGCCGGCCGCCGACCCGCATTCCCAGGATGCCCAGGTTCCATCCCTCGATTATGCCCGTGGTGCCTAGGACAAACGGGAGGGGGGCGCCGTCCGGCTCATTGCCGTCGAACCGGGTGCCGTCGGGCAGCCAGCCGGTATAGCGCATCGAGAGCGTCTGCCCGTTGGCCACGACCGCGCCGGTCCCGGCCACCAGGTTCCGGTAGTACAGCCCCGAGGGGGCCTTGGTGCTGGTGGCGAGATCCACGCCGAGCGGTGCTGCGAAGGTCGCCGATTCGATGGTGGCGGTCGCCGCGGCCGGTGTCGGCGCTGCGGGCTGTGCAGGGGGCGCGGGCTTGTCGGAGCAGGCTCCAAGGATCAGTGAACCAATCAGGGCATTGCGGATGGCGGCTCGGCGCATAGTTCCTCGACAAATGTGGTTGGACTTCCGCGTTTCAAAAGATATCCTCGCCGGAGCTCTCCGAGCTGCCGCTCGATCGACTCGGGAATGCCCAGCCCGTCCGCGATGGCGGCCAGCCGTTCCTCCATCCTCCAGGCCCAGGCCAGCACCGAGAGCTCGCCGGCCAGCGCCTTGCGCTCCTCGTCCTCGTGCAATGCCATTTCGAGCGCCAGCCGCACGCCCGGGTGCATCGTGGCGAGCGTCACGTGATGGGCGTCGAGCGCGGGGCGAACGTGGTGGGACCGGGCGATGGTCGCGAACGCCTGGGCCGGGCCTCCCGCGGCGGTCAGCCACCGGGTGGCTTCGGTAACCGTGTTCGCGTCGCCCCCCACCGCATTGACCCTCGGCAGTACCATTGCGGCGACGAGGCGGGCATCGGCGCCAGTGAGCAGCTCCTCCGAGTCCAGGAACCGCCGGCCGATGCGCGCACTCCGCACCGAGCCCGGCTCGGCCAGGTGCTCGACGATAAGGGCCCAGCCCTCTGGAGCGCCGTCGTCCTGAATGAGGACGGTACCCTGGATCTGCCGCTCGCTGAGCAGGAGCTCCTCGCCCCGACCGAAGCCAATGCGAAGGGCCGGCCGGCGCCAGCGACGATAGAGGACCAGCGCCGCGACGGCGGAAACGCTCAGCGGTGCCAGCGGAGTGATTCCCATCCCCAGCATCACTGGAATCGCGAAACTGCCGAGGCCGCCTGCCGCGTGGAAGACCCGACGGTACCGGCGGCGCAGAAACTGTCCGCCATACCGCCATGCGGCGAACTCGGG
>JAXIPC010000097.1:0-4711 GCA_045403135.1 Gemmatimonadales bacterium
AACGGCACCATGTAGATGAATTCGGCCTTGGCCTCGTCCGGCAGCCGCATCACGATATGCCGCATGAAAGGCACCGACCCGTCGGCCTTGGTCACCGCCGGGATCTGCCACTGATCCTCCCGGTGGTAGAAATCCTCCGGCGCCTCCATGTGATAGGTGGTGTACAGGCTGGCCTGGGTCCGGTAGAGGTCATCGGGATAGCGGATGTGCAGGCGCAGGTCGGCCGGCATGCTGTCCATCGGCATCAGGACGCCCGGAAAGATCCGGCCCCAGGTCCGGATCAGAGGATCGTTGGGCTCGCTCACGTACGCGGCGACCTTCCCGTCATAGGCGTCGAGCACCACCTTCACCGAATTCCGCATGTAGTTGGTGCCGTCGGGGAGCCGCTCGGCGTAGGGATACCGGCTGGTGGTGGTGTAGGCATCCAGGATCCACTTCAGGGTGCCGTCGTCCGCCACCACCAGGTAGGGATCCCGATCGAAGCGCACGAAGGGCAGCGCCTTGGCCGCCCGCGCGGCGATGTTCCGGTAAAACAACACCCGGCTGTCGCTGGTGATGTCGCCCGACAACAGAATCTTGGAGGACCGGAACCGCGCCGCGAGCACCAGGCGGCGAAGGAAGCTTCCCACTCTCACTCCACCGGAACCTTCGTAGGCGGCGTAGACGTTGGCATCGCCGGCGGGGTGGTCGAACTCGCGCTGCTTGGTGCCCACGAACACGAATTCGTTGGCCAGCTCCCCGAAATAGATCTGGGGCCGGGTGATCTTGAGTGAGACGTCCGACACCGGCGGCAGGTCCCGAACGAAGAGCACCGGTAACCCTTCGACGGTGACCTGGTTGACCGGGGAGAGCGTCACCCCCATGCCGTGGGTGAAGGTCAGGTGCTCGTTGATGAAGGTCCTGGTGGGCAGCGAGGCGACGTTGAGCTCTCGGGGGCTCAACAGCACCTGGCGGTACTTCCCGTCGATCATGTAGCGGTCGTCGTCCACCGAGACGAAGTCGAAGTAGGTCCGAATCTCCTGGAGCTGCCCGAAGGTCTGCAGCAGCGGCTCCCGGTCCCAGAGCCGCACGTTCTCGATGGTGGGCGAGTTGGCGCGGATGTTCTCCAGGGTGAGGTTGGCCTCGCCGTCCAGCTCCCGGGTGTCAACGCTGTCCAGCCCCCACGCCTGCCGGGTGGCCGCGATGTGGTAGGTCAGATAGCGTGATTCCCGGGTGAGCTCGGTCGGTGCCACCACGAACTTCTGGATCACGGCGGGGAAGAGCCCGCGTCCCAGCAGCGCGGCCGCGAAGTGTCCGGCAATGGCCCAGGTTCCATAGCGGGCCAGCTGCCCCCGCATCCCGCCCCACAGCACCAGTGCCGCGGCCAGCAGCGCGAGCACCGCCGTCACCCGAAGGGCCGGCAGCCTGGCGTGCAGATCGGTGTAGCTCGCGCCCAGCAGCGGGCCGGTGCTGGAATAGAGCAGACCGGGAATGTCCACGATCCAGAGCCGGAGCGCGGTGAGCAGCAGCATCACCGCCAGCACGATCGCCAGATGCAGCCCCGCCGAGGGTTCGATGCGGAGGCTGGGCGGGCGGGAGATGATGTCGCCGCGGAGGAAGTAGAGCGGCACCAGCATCAGAAGCGAGAGCGTGGCGATCCCCGACAGGAACCCGAGCCCTGCCGCGATGCCGGGCAGGGTGAACACGTAATAGCCGATGTCCCGGCCGAAGATCGGGTCGGCAGCTCCGAACGGCGTGGCATTGGTGGCCAGGAGCACCACCTCCCACGCCGAGCCGGCGGCCAGCCCGCCCAGGAGCCCGAACACCAGCGCGAGCGGGAGGGAGAGCTTCCGGAGGATGGCCGGGACGTTCACGTCGGGCACCGACTCGCCCACCTTGAGCAGAATCGGGTGCGGCACCAGGCCCCGCTGCGCGGTGCGGAGATTGATGTAGAGCACCGGGGTGATGAAGATGGCGGCGGCCAGGAAAAGGAGCGCGCGGGTGACCAGCTCCCGGGTAAACACCACGGAAAAGCCGATCTCGCGGAACCACCACCACTCGGTGAGGAAGCGGGAGAGCGCGGGGAACAGCATGAACGCCAGCAGGAGCGCGGCGAGTATGCCGAGAAGAACGAAGCGCTTACGGGGCACGGGACCTCGAGGGAAGACGCTAGGACGCTAAGACGCTAGGACGCTAAGAAACTACTCTTACAACTTAGCGTCTTAGCGTCGTAGCGTCTTGTTTTAGCGTCTTTGCGTCCTAGCGTCTGCTAGCCGCCGCGGCGACGGTGACCGCGAAGACCGTGGTACGATCGATCAGCGACGACGTGCCCCGCACCGTCATGTTGTAGGTATTCGGTGCCACGGTGCCGGCGACGGAAATGGTCAGCACCGATGCGCTGGCGGTCACCGGATTGGGAGCGAAGACGCCGGTGATGCCCGCGGGAGCCCCTTCGAGCGCCAGGGTCACGTCGCCGGTGAAGTTCTGCCGGACCAGGACGATGTTGGCCGGACCGCTGGTACCCTGAACGATCGACGGGTTGTTGTTCACGATCAGCGCGTAGGCCGCCGGCAGGGGCGTGACGGTGAGGCTGAAGCTCGCGGTCACCTCACTGACCCCGTTGCCGGTGCCGTGCAGTACCAGCAGGTATACCGCCAGCGGAGTCGTCGGGTCCACATGGATCGTGACGGTTGCCTCCGTCACCACGCCCACGGTATGCACGTCGGAGAGGGTGGCGGTGACGCCGGCGGGCTGACCGGTGACGGTGAGGTTGACGGGGCCGGTGAAGCCGCCCGCCCGGGTAAGCGTGGCGGTTACCTCCTGAGACCCGCCCACGGCGATCGACGCACTGGTCGGAGAGACGGCGAGCGAAATGCTGCCGGGATCGGTGCCGCCGTCGCCTCCCGAGCCGCAGCCGGCCGCCGCCGCGGTGCCCAGCAGGGCCAGACCGGACTGAATCAGATGCTTGGAGAGAAAAGGCATGCTGCCTCGATAGGAGATCAGGGCACCCGCGGCAGGTCTATGGCCGGGTTTCGGGCGAAGAAGCCAACCGGACGAATCTCGAACCCGTGCCACGCCACCGGCATGACCGGCCAGTCTTCGGGCCGCGGCACGTGATGAAAACCCATCGTGTACCAGACCACGACATCGGTGTCCAGCACCGATCGGTTGGCCGTGGTCCACTTGGACAGACCGTCACCGGCTACACTGCCGGTGGGATAATCTCCGGCGGCATACAGCTCGTCGGCGCGGTGCGGAGTCACCCAGAGAGTGTGATCGGTGAAGCCGGCGCGCCGCTGCAGGTAGTCTTCCGGAATCATCAGTGTCATCGCGCCATGGCCCCCGCCAATTTCGTATCCCACCGGGTCTCCATACGCGCCTTTCACGCCGGAATTCACCACCCGCCAGAGCTCCGGCGCGGCCATCGTCGAGTGGCGCATGCCCTCCGATTCGGTGCGCGCGGTGCTGGACTCCACTTTCCAGATGCTCTTCCGTCCGCTGCCCGGCGCCAGCCGCTCGGTCACCAGCTTGTCCACCATCACGCTGTTCGCGGTGCCGTCGACGTCCAGATCCATCCGGAAGGAGAACAGGTGGCTGTGATTGATCCCGATCAGATAGGGTGCGATGAAGCGTCCGTGCTCGAGGTTGTCGAGTCCGGCGGTGGCGTCCTTGCCCTTGGCGCCCTTGACCTGGTCCACGCCGGTCGCGCCGACGTTCATCGCGATCGATCCGTCCTGGCGGAACACCCAGTCGAAGATGTAGTCGTAGTTCCCCGCGGTGAGGACCATGCGGAGCACCAGATCGCGCCGCGCGCGCGACTCCACCACACGGCCGCCATCCCGGCTGTGGCGCCAGGCCGGATCACCGGTGAGCCGCTCGAACAGGCAGGCCGCGCGGGCCCGCTCCACCGGTCCGCCCTTGTCCTTCATCACCATCGAATTGACGTAGACCGCATTCGCGGGGCAGTCGAGCCCCGGCTCCAGCGTGCTGGCGACCCCGCCGAACACCGAGGGGTAGGTGCCGAGATCGAAGAAGGCCTGAACCACCCACGGCTCGCTCGGGTCCTGGTAGGGGACGACCAGCTCGGAGAGCGAGCCCTGGTACAGCACCGGCCGCTCCCGCTCGCCATCCACGTAGCGCACCAGCGAGAGGACGATGCCGCGACGAGGGTCGACTCGGAAATGGAATTTCCAGTTCTGCCAGGTGACCTGCTGGCCGTCCAGCTTGAACGACGGGCCCATCGGCTGGGAGACGGCGATGGGAGCCGCCGCGGCGCGCACCGGGCCGACCGCCTCGGCGTCGTGCTCTCCTTGCAGCATGCCGCGGGGACGGGCGCCGTCATCCATCACCCGGAGGATCTTCATCTCGGTGAGATCCACTACGGCAACGAGGCCCTCGATCGGCCTGCCCCACCCCGACACCGCGCCGTGGCCGTCTTCGCACGCGGCCCGCGCCAGCCGCTTGCCGCGTTCCTCGGGAAGATCGAAGTAGGGATGGTTGGCGGCAAAGCAACGAATCATATCGAAGTCGTCGTAGCCCCGGCCCCGCAACGCTTTCTTGACCCGCTCGTCGCTGATCAGGAGCTGGTGCACGTCATCGCTCTCGCCTTCCACGACCATGTACTGCCGGCCCGGGCTCTCCTTCCAGGAAAGGACCCTCTTCCCCAGCAGGTCCACGATGGCCTCGTATCCCTTGCCGGACTGCACCAGATGCACCTTGGCCTCGCGCCGGA
>JAXIPC010000025.1:0-6098 GCA_045403135.1 Gemmatimonadales bacterium
GTCATCGCGCTCGATCACGTAGTAGGTCCCGTCGGTCAGCAGCTGGGTATCGACGCCGAAGACGTGGACGATGAGCGACTCGATCTGGGCGGGCGAGTAGTACCCTCGGCTGAGCTGCGCCGCGGACGTGGCCATGAGCGCCTTGAGCGCCGGAGCCTCGGTGAGAAGGGCGCGACGGATTGAGTCCACAGGGAGCTCGAGGAGGTTCTCGGGCCGCATTCCGGCTGGTGCAGCTACGGGCGGGGCACTCCCGCGCAACCTGCCCGGCGCTTCGCCAGCGAGTCCATCAGCTCCGTGACCCGACGCCGGATCGCGTCGCGCGCCACTCCGTAGTCGTCGCTCACGGCCGGCATCCCATCCCAGGCGCTGGTAGGCAATCGGCCGGCGACGAGCGTTGCCACGCTCGGCTGGTCGAAGGAGATGACGGCGACGGCTGAGCTGAGATCTGCTGGCGAGAACCTGGTTGGGGTGAATGGGCCGAGCCTCAGGCCATCGGCGCGCAATCCGTCCTGCACCAGGGAGGGCACTCGGGAGTCCGGGTTGGTTCCGCGGCTGATGGCTCGCAGCCGGAGATGTCGTTCCTGCGCAAGCTTGGTGAAGTAGGCCATGGCAACGACGCTCTTGACGGTGCCGTGCTCACACACGAACACCACGGTCTGGGAGTCGTTCGCGGCGCGAGGCGGAGGCGATTGGGCCATACCCGTCCATGGGCTCAAGGTCAGGAGGGCAGCGTGGACAATCCTGGACGTGGCGCTCATCCTGTCCCTGGCGTGATGTCAACCCGGACCAGCAGTCGAAGGCTGCTCCCGGAAAGATAACCCGTGGTGACTGAGGCGCTTTGCCCCTCCGTGGCAGCGAGCACGGGCTAGGGCGCGTGCCGCGTCGAGACTGGGCGGGCGTGCGGCATGCGGAACAGCCGCCGCAGGACCAGGTGGGTTGGCAGATACCAGCAGACCGGACAGAACACCATGACCAGGAGAAGCCACAGACCGGGGCTCATCCAGGACTGCGCCTCGGTCGGCGAGAGCCCGTACACCATATTCAAGTTGCCGGCGGGCCCATGGGGGTCCGAGGTCAGCCCGTAGGAGAGGAGCAGCAACAGCCACGCGAAGCCGGTCTGGGCCCATACCGCCCGGCGGTCGTACCCCAGGCGCCGGACTCCCCAAAGCAGAATGAGATGGACCAGACGACCCAAAGGAGCATCCACCAGGAACTTCCCACCGCTGCCATGCTGATCAGCAAACGGCTCTCGAGCCAGACCCAGCGTCGACAGCAGAAGGGCCGCGTCACAGAACCAGAAGAAACTAAGTGGCGTGGTCCGCCAGTAGTGAGGTATCAGGACCGCGACCCAGAGTGTGACGATGAGCTTGAGGACCAGCGGGATCTGACCGGAACCTGCGGCAATGCTCATCCTTTGCGGCCGGTCCGGAGCTTGGTGCCGACCTCACGCTTGACCCGCCCCGCAAGCGCCGGCCCGTGCTCGAGGAGGAAGGCCGACACGGCGCCGCGGTCCCAGGCCACCAGAGACCGCAGCGCCCAGGAGAGTGCTTTGACCACCATGTCATCGCGATCCCCGACCACCTCTCGGCAAACGGCCAGCGTGCGGGGGGTGTCCCCCCGCCCACCTCGGGCACGGACGTTCAGGGCGACCGTACAGACCACTGCGACCCGACGTTGCCACCGGTCACGCGACCGGGCCCATGCATGGACTTGGCGGGTCGGGAGCCGGCCGTCCCGCCAGGCGGGCCCGGCAAGGTAACATGCGAAGGTGTCGACGCTTCCCCAGTCGGCGAGCCCCCGGGCAAGGCGTCGGATGGAGCTTGGGGTAAGGGCGGCGATGCCGGCCGGATGGCAAGCGACAAGCTCATAGGCCGTCAGACGGGCCCAGCTCCCGTCCGCAACGAGCTGAGAAGCGAGCCGGATCACCGCGAGAGCCGGACGGGAATTCAGTTCGCGCGACCAGCCGCGCCGGAGCTGGCGCCACGCTGGAACCGTGGGCGGTGCAGCTCGCTGCAAGGTGGCTCGAATCGTCGCGGCGGTGGGGCCGTCCATTTCACTGGCGAACCCATAGCATGAGACCGAATTGAGCCTCCAGATCAGTCGCTTTCGACATGATCCCGAGAGCGCTATCGAGTTTGAGCGACAAGGCGTTGGTCAGGCGGTAGTAGCCGCCGAGCACGACGGTCCACTCGTCGTTGGTTCCCGATTCCCCTCCCTCGAGCGCAAGGTTCAGGCGGAACGAAGGCGAGAGCCGTTTGAGGTATTCGATCGTAACCTCCCCGAGATCCGGGCCTTTTGCCTCCCGGTTCCATTCGGCGGCGATCCGAAACTGCAGCGTGCCCCACCCGAAGCCACGCACAAGGCCGAGGCCTGGTTTGACGTCCCAATTCGGCTCGGCGATCAGCGCTTTTCGCCGGTGCGTGGCGGGAGTCATCTCGAGGAAGCCGAAGAACCCGGGCCGTCGGGGGCCCTCGCTGAGGAACCGAAGGCGCACATGAGCCTCAAAGTCCCCAATGCCCGATTCGTGAATCCGGCTTGGCATGGCGGAGGGGTCGGCTGGCGACTTGTCGAGGCTGGCGCTGATCCGCGCCGCTTCGAGCTCCAGCGTGAGCCAATCTGTAACCCCGTATCCCAGGAACAGGACCTCCGCCGTGCTGCGGAAACTGCCCCGGAAATCCTGATCGAGTCCGAATCCCAACTTGGCTGGTTGGTATTCCCGGTTGTGATCACGGATGTAAGCGTAGAACGGAAAGACCAGGAATTGACCACGACCGACGAAGGTCCCGAACAGGGACGTAGGAATACCCGACCCGCGATCCCGCAAATAGCTCGGTGTGGGATGGACCTGGCCAGCTACCGCCTGGGGGTGACTGGCGCCTGCAACAGTCAGGGCCAGAAACACAAGAGCGCGGGTGGGCGCGACGGGTGTATGCATGAGGAGAAGTCCCCACTTCTGTTGCGCTGGTAGGCGGTTCATGTGATTACTTGCGGCGACCCACGGTGCCATAGCGGACGAGCCTCAGGGAGGCATCCTGCACCAGCCCGACGCCGGGGGCATACAGCTTCGCCTCTCGGTGCCCTGGCTCCGACGGGGTGCTCTCCTCGACCCGAAGCACCGACGTGAACCGCCCCCCTGGCGTCGTGAGAACCCCGTTGAGGCTGAGGATCCGGGCCCGGTCCTTCGCCACCCGCGGTGCGAGCTCCTGGAAGTACCGGGCACCGAGCAGAGATAAGCCGGGCAGTGCGAGACCAAAGCGAGCGCCGTTGAGCCCTGATCGCCAGGCACCTTCATGGCTGGCGATCACGCCGTTTCGGTATATATCCACGTCTTCGCCGAAGTAGAAGACGCTATTCGTCCGCTTGCTGATCGTGTAGAAGTTCCGGGAAACCTCGACCATCTCGTCCCCGTTCGTTTCACGCTCCTCCACAACCCTCGTGTCCACTCCGGCGATACGCTCGGTCGCATCCAGCACCGTAAGGGTGAGGCGCTCGCGACCGTGCTCGAGAACCAGCTGATAGCCCGGCTCGAGAATGAAGTATGGATTCCGCCCGCTGGACTGGAGTTCCCCTGACTCGACGATGAAGTGCTGCGTCCACGCGGCATCGGGGCCTGGTTCCTGTGGTGAGAGCAGGCAGGCCGCGACGACGGCGAGGCGCTTGGGAGTCATCGACGGCATCGGACGCCTCCTTCATTACGACGGCGGGGGGACCCGCAGCAGCTCAAGTGTTCTGCTGTCACGCCCACCTTCGAAGTATTTGTCCAAGAGCAGCTCAAACACCGAACCCGCGGGAGACACACTGGCGAACAAGGTAGCAGAGGACCGCAGCTTCAGCTCGTCGGTGGATCCGAAGATGGCGAATGGGGAGCGTTCCTGAACCTGAAGCGTCGCCTCCACGCACTGCCGCAGGCGCGGTCCCAGGATAGGGTGGCGCAGATAGGCCTCGGCCTCCGCGACTGTCTTGATCGCGTACCTCTTGGCCATCGAACTGAACCCCAGGCCAGCGAGCTGGGGGAAGATGTACCACATCCAATGAGATCGCTTCTGACCGCTCCTGATCTCGGCGAGCGCCCGCTCGTAGTCCACCTCTTGAGCCTGCACGAAGCGGCCCAAGTCGTGCGGGTCGCCCGAGTGGCCCGTGTCATTCGCCTCTGCCATATCGCTCTCAGCGGGAACGAGTGTCTGGCCTGCCGGGAGCCGTAGACGGCGGTGTCATTCTCGGCTGACTCACCCCCAGGTCCTGGGCCAGGCGGGCGCATCGGCGAGGAACTGATCGATCCCCTGCACACCGCTAGGTCCGCGAGCTCTCGATCTGGGCGGCGACCTCTCCTACATACTGCAACGTCTCACGGTCCGGTGCAGCGGTCGCAGCCGCCTTCGCCTCGGCCAGACATTCACGGCTTCGCTGCAGATCGCCTTGACGCTGAGCCAGAAGCGCAAGGCGTCCAGCGCTTTCCGCGACTCCTGCCGATACGTTGGTGGCCAGGTAAAGGTCGTGCGCTTCTTGCCACAGACGTTGCGCCTCCTCGGTCGCGCCAAGCTCATGCTTGAGGACCGCGAAGCTTCGAATCGCGTTGGCGAGGTCGAGCGACGGTGTGTGTTCGTGGCGACGATAGATCGAAAGCGCTTCGACATGGCAAGGCCCGGCGAGCGCGAGTCGTCTCGCGTAATAGTAGGCATCCCCAAGGTGCCGAACCCTGTGCGCGAGCAGGAGGGGGTCGTCACCCTTGCGGGCGATGGCGACCGCTAGCCTGCACCGGAGTACATACGCCCAGCTCCCGACGGTGGTCATCACGATCCTTCTTCGCGCTAGGTCAAGTTCTCTTGGATGAAGCGCGGGCTGAGATGTACATCGAGCTGGATCAGGGGGGCGTCTCCAAGGCACCGAAAGCTATGGATCTCCCCGGCCTTGATGACAAGGATGTCGCCCGCGCCGGCTTCGAAGTCCTTCCCGTCAACCGTCCAGAGACCACGCCCTTCTTGCACGAACTGAATTTCATCGTAGGGATGCCGATGGGGTCCGGGCCCGCGCCCGGGCAGGCCGCGAAAGAGGAACACGGAGACATTCACATCTCCGTTGTCGGCCCCGACGAAATGATGGGAGCTGCCCTTGAATGGTAGGTCTTCCTGACGGATGCGGTACATCCCGGTCGATGCTCCCCTCAGCATGGATTCCTGCGATTCCACAAATGGACGCCGAAGCCAATAATAGCGTGATAAGCGCAGCGCTTGGTTTCGCTCGTGAAGGGTGTGCCCCTCAGACGCCCCTTGGCCGCGGTGGCAGGAGCCCTCTCATGGCTGAGAGAGGAAGCGGAGAATCTCTGCCATCAGGCGTTCGCCTTGCTCGGTGGCGAAGATGAATTGCGCATGGGCGGGCCCGTCCAGCACCAGGAGTTCTTTGGGATCCAGGGCTTTCTCATACTGGTCACGGATCTCAGGTAGCCGGAGCACGTCCCCCGAGCCACGGTCACCGACCACCGCCACTGACCGACCCGGGTCGTATAGACACTTCGATTCCGCGCCTGCTCGCGCTTGGATCGCTGCGCGAAAGTCTATCGCGAGTACTCGATACCCTGCCTTGGCTAACACCAGGGCCGGTCCTTCCAGCCAGCCTTGTCGAATCGACCTCCATGAGCCAGCACAACACCGAGGGGGCGCAACCATGCCCCCATCGAGCACTGGAACCGAGACCGCGTCCTGGGCAAGCAACGGGCTATCAAGGTGAAGCAGGATCGCCAGGAGAACCGTATAACCGCCAACGGCCCGACTCAGTCGAAGGCGATCCATGTAACCCACACCTGGAAGATGATCGTGTCTCCCCACGTGTTGATCCTGATATTGAATTCGCGGACATCGACGTCGAACGGGGTAAGAATGATTCGGAGGTTGGTATCGTGGCCGCTATCGACTCCCCCGAGCGCCAGGGCGACCCTCGGAGGGGAAGCGAAGGGCGGATCAAAGGGAATGTCGGTCGAGATGAAGGAACGCTCGCCGCTCCCAACATTGAGGTTCCACCCGGGCGTTGCTGAATAACCGAGCCCTACCAAGCCTGTCTGGATCATAGTGCCTCGCTTTGTTCCGAGCAGCTTGCGCTCAAGG
>JAXIPC010000179.1:0-5732 GCA_045403135.1 Gemmatimonadales bacterium
CCAGAGCAGCCGCTCGTCGAGAAACTCGGGTCGGGTATCGCTCGGCCGCCAGCGCTCGATCGCGCGGGCATCGAGGTCCACAATCCAATACTCCGGAATGCCGACACGCTGAAAGCGGCGGCGCTTGACCGTGCGGTCGGCCCGCGCGGTGGATGGAGACAGGGCTTCGACGATCAGGATCGGGTTGGGGAATCTGCGCCAGTCGCGATCCGGCGGCAGGTAAGGAACAACAAACAGGTCCGGCTGCGACAGCTGGTCACCGCCCAGATCAAGATCCGCGGGAGACCATAGCGCCTGGCCGAGACTGTGGGCGGTGACGAACGGTGCGAGGATGTCGTACAGCCTCACGAGAGCCACCTGATGCAGCCCCGACGGGGCCGGAGTCACAAGCAGCTCGCCGTCGAACAGCTCGTACCGATTGCCGTCGTCGGGAAGAGCCAGCACTTCCTCGCGGGTCCAGCGCCTGACCAGGTCCGGCATACCCATACACTACGCTCGGCGGCGAGAGGGTGGCAAGGGGCCAAGGGGGCGCAGCTCGGTCACGGCTCGACCCTGCTAGAGCGGCAGCAACCCTTCACGCAATCCCTTGGTGACCGCTTCGGTGCGCGACTGCGCGTCGAGCTTGGCGAGCACCGACGCGACGTGGTACTTGGCGGTATGAGCGGAAATCCCCAGCGCCGTGGCGATGCCCTTGTTGCCCAGCCCGTCGGCCATCAGGCGCAGCACCTCCCGCTCTCGGGCGGTGAGCTGCGCCCCCGCCTCGCTCACGCTGCTGCCTGTGACCGGCCGGAGGGCGCCGGCGTCCTCCACACCCAAGTCGGCTTCGTCCGCGTCGTCCACCAGCTCCACTTCGGGATCCTTGCGCAGGAGATTCGCGATCCGGCGGCGGGCCGCCGGGTCGGAGATCCGGAGATAGATC
Organism: Gemmatimonadales bacterium; assembly: GCA_045403135.1. GTDB lineage: Bacteria > Gemmatimonadota > Gemmatimonadetes > Gemmatimonadales > GWC2-71-9 > JABFSM01. The sequence continues at coordinate 920 of JAXIPC010000179.1, forward strand.
CTGAGCGTCATGCCGCCCGCCGGCGCAGCAGCACTTCCACCTGGGCTATAGGCACCGCGAGCGCGAGGCCGGCCACGATCATCGTGTTGATGCCGACCACCCTGCCCTCGCTGTCCGCGAGCGGTCCGCCGGAGTTGCCCGGCGCCAGGCGGAGATCGGCCTGGACCCAGACGCGCCGGCGGACGGCCGGTGGGACCGGATAGCCGTCCGGCAAAGGACCCACTGCGTGCAGCACACCCGAGCTTAGCGCGTGGCGCACGCCGAGCGGGTGGCCGATCGCGAAGAGGGTCTCGCCGGGACGCAGCAACCCGGCGTCCCGCCGCTCTACCGCGGGGAGCCCTAACCCGGGCACCTCGAGCACAGTGAGGTCTCGCGCCGGATCGGCGATCACAACCTTCCCCGGCAGCACAAGACCGTCCGACCGGCGCACTTCGACCCGGCCCGCGCGAACGACGTGTGCGTTGGTGACCACCAGGTTTCGGTCCCAGGCGAATCCGCTGCCGGCCGCGCCGCCGAGCCGGATCTCGACGACGCATTGCTTCAACGCCGCGGCCAGCGTGTGGAACGGCGGGTTCATCGCGCGCCGCGCGGCCTTTCGCCGACCAGCAGCTCGGCCTTCTCGCCGCGGCCTCCCCGCACCAGCTCGACGGTCAGGGTCTTGCCGACCACGTCTCCGGCCAGCAGCTCGAGCACCTGATCCGGATCGAGAATCGGATGGCCGTCGAGCACGGTGATCACGTCGCCCACCATCAGGCCGGCCAGCGCGGCCGGGCCCTCCGGCTCCACCGAGAGAATCACCAATCCGCCTTCGTGGCCGATCCCCGGGCGGGTGCGCATGGCCGCCGAGAAGCGGACCGGCTGCATTGCGGCACCGAGCCAGCCGCGTGCGACGTAGCCCTTGGCGACGATCTGGTCGAGCACTCGCTCGACGGTGCGGACCGGAATGGTGGTGGCGAGCGGCCGGCTCAGCCCACCCGAATTGATGCCGAGGATCCAGGCGTCGGGAGAGACCAGCGGTCCGCCGCCGAGACCCGGATAGATCGTGAGGTCGGACTGAATCAGCAGGTCGAGCTCGCCGCCTTTCCAGGAGCGCCATTTGCCACCGGTGCTGCTGACGGCGCCGAAGGCGACGCGGGGCCCGCCGTCGCCGGTGCGTCCCAGGGCGAGCACCAGATGGCCCGCGCGCAGCCCGGCGGGATCTCCGAGCTGGGCGATCGCAGCCCGGCCCGCCGCGATGCGGAGCACGGCCAGGTCGGTGCCCGGATCGCGTCCGGCGAGCTCGGCAGGAATTCGGCCCCCGTGCGGGAGCGTGACCTCGATGTCCTGGTCGCGACGGACGGTGGCGTCGGTGGTCACGACCAGGCCGTCGCGCCAGTGTACTCCGCTGGAGGGCAGCCCGCGCCTGGCGTGAACCGAGACGACCGAGCCCGCGGCGCGCTCGACGGCGTCGGCGAGCTGGTCGGAGAAGTCGGAAAGGGTGGTGGACATGCCGGTTCCTTCGAATGAGTGGAGTTCGGAGGAAAATGGGAAGGGACCGCGGCGGGCGGTATCCGCCGATCGGCTAGGGGCCGGCGGGCTCGACCAGAATCGGCAGGGGCTGGGAGTCTTCTCCGGCCGAACGCTTCCTCTTGACATTCGGGAGGAGCGAAGCGACCTTCCTTCTGTCACTCGGGAGGAAGCACCATGTCGAAGCCCCCCGCCAATGAACAGGTCCTGCAGGGCACCCTGGACCTCCTCATCCTCAAGACCCTCTCGCTCGCGCCGATGCATGGGTGGGGCCTGACCCACCGGATCGAGCAGCTCTCCCGGGACGCGCTCCAAGTGGGCCAGGGGTCCATCTACCCCGCCCTGGTTCGGCAGGAGCAGCGCGGCTGGATCGACACGGAGTGGCGCACCACCGAGAACAGCCGGCGCGCCAAGTACTACCGTCTCACCCCCGCCGGACGGCGCGCGCTGGGCCAGGAGCTCGCCTCCTGGAACCGCTTTGTCGCCGCCGTCGGCTCCGTGCTGGCCGCGGAGGGCTGACCCGATGCCCTATCGCCTGCGTGTCGCGCTCACCCGCGTCCGGGAGTTGTTTCGCCGCCGCGGGCACTCCACCGCCGAGCAGGACGAAGAGTTTTCCTTCCATCTGGAAATGGAAACGGCGGAAAACATCCGCCGCGGCATGAGCGACGCCGACGCCCGCCGCGCCGCCCTGCTCCGCTTCGGCGGCGTCCGGCGTTTCCGCGAAGACACCAGCGACGCCCGCGGGATCGTCGCGGTCGACAACCTCGCCCGGGACGCGCGATTCGCCCTCCGCCGCATCCGCCGTGCGCCGGGCTTCGCCGCCGGCGTCATCGCCACGCTCGGCATCGGGATCGGCGCCGCGGTCGGCATCGGCACCATCGTCTACGGAGTGCTCCTCCGCGATCTCCCGTACGACCAGCCCGACCGGCTCGTGCGCGTCGGCTTCGTCACCGAGGGTATCCCGGCCGCGGGCGACCTGCACTCCCCGGCCACCTACTTCCACTTCGCGAAGAGCGCGCGGTCCTTCACCGCGCTAGGCGCCTATTGGACCGCCGACGACTTCAGCGTGACCGACGGAGACGACCCCCAGCGTGTGAACGTCGCCATGATGACGCCGAGCGTCTTCACGCTGCTCGGCGTACGCCCCATCCTCGGCCAGCTCTTCGAGCCCGGGGACACTTCCTGGTACAGCGGCCGCACACCGATCCTCATCTCGGAGCGCTTCTGGCGGTGGCGCTACGGGGCCGATTCGTCGATCATCGGCCGCCAGATCGGCATCAACCGCGGCGCGCGCACCGTCATCGGCATCCTCCCCCGTTCCTTCGCGTTCCCCACGGCGTCGGTGGACCTGTTCTACCCCATGCCGGTGCCGGTCAAGCGGCCGCAGCTGACCTCGCGCCACTCCGACGTGATCGGCCGTCTGACTGACGGAACGAGCCCATCGGAGGCCGAGGCCGAGCTGAACGCGCTGACTCCGGCGCTGGCGGAGCGCTTCCCGGAGATCACGCCCGATCTGCTCCAGCAGAGCCGGGCGCGCGTAACCGTCGAGCCGCTCAAAGCCGCCACGGTGGCTCCGGTACGCGCCCAGCTGGTTCTGCTCGGCTTCCTGGTCGCGGTCGTGCTGCTCATTGCCACCACAAATGTCGTCACCCTCTTTCTCCTCCGCACCGAGCGCGCCGGCCAGGAAATCGCGATCGCCCTCTCGCTTGGCGCCAGCCGATTTGCTCTGGCCCAGCGTTTCGTCATGGAGGGGATCGTGCTTGGCCTCGCCTCGGCGATGGTCGCGCTCCCCGCCGCCGCACTCGCCCTGTCTACCAAGTTTGGCTTCACGGAGCGGGAGATCCCGCGGCTGCATGAAGTGTCATTCACCGGGGTGACGGTGGCGCTGGTGCTCGGGGGAGCGGTGCTGATCGGGGCGGCCGTCGGGCTGGTCGCGCTGACCCGCAACGGGATGGCGGGGCTCTTCGACCGTCTCCGCGAGACGCGGGCCACGTCGGGCCTCACCTGGCGGCGGGCCCGGAGCGGCCTGGCCGCGCTGCAGGTGGCGATCGCCCTGATGCTGCTGGTCGCGGCGGGACTGCTCGGACGCAGCTTCTGGAACCTGTGCAACGCGGAGATCGGGTTTGACGCCGTGCGCGCGATGACCTTCCAGGTGTCGCTGCCGTGGGACGGCTACACGTGGTACGGCGAGCATGCGGCGTTCCACGCGAAGCTGATGGACCGGCTGGCGTCGCTCCCCGGCGTCAGCGCCGTCGGCGTCGCGCTGCGGCTGCCGTTGGCCGGTCCCGGCGCGCCGAGGCCCGAGCTGCAGCTCCAGCCCGGCGATGACACGGGCCGGCCGGCGGTCGAGGTGACCGCCAACATGGCGAGCCCCGGGTACTTCCAGATGATGGGGATTCCGCTCAAGGCCGGGCGGAGCTTCCGGTCCGGGGACCTGCTCGGCACGCCGGGGGTGGTGGTCAGCGAGCGCCTCGCGACGCTTTTGTTCGGGACGACGGACGTGGTCGGCCGGGGCATCGTGCGGCCGGCGGGAGCCGGGGCGCCGGCGCTGCCGTTCACGATCGTCGGCGTGGTGGGCGACGTGCACTGGGAGCGCATCGAGGACGGCTACGCGCCGATGGTGTACTTCCCCCTCCTGCGCGACGCCGACGGTCTCCCGGCCGACAGCAGACCGGTGCCGTATCAGCCGAGAGACATGCAGTTCGCGATCCGAGGGACGCACCTGCCATCGGGTCCGGCGATCCAAGTGATCGTGAGCGCGCTCGACCGCCGGGTGCCTGCCGCGAGGGTGGGCAGCCTCGGCGCGCTGGTGGACGACGCGACCGCCCGGGTGCGCCTCACGATGCTGCTCATCGGGATCGCCGGCGCGGCCGCGCTGTTGCTGGCGGTGATCGGGGTCTACAGTGTGGTGGCCTACGCGGCGAGCGGACGGGTGCGAGAGTTCGGCGTCCGGCTGGCACTTGGAGCCGCGCCGACCCGCATCAGCGGTATGGTCCTGGGCGACGGATTCAGGCTCGTGGCCGTTGGCACCGTGGCAGGCATCGCGGCCGCGCTCGGCGCCACACGATTCCTGCGCGCCCTCCTGTACGAGGTGAAACCGACCAGCGCCGTGGAGTTCGGAGTCGCGACAGTTCTGCTTGTGGCGGTGACGTTGTTCGCGACGCTTCTCCCCGCGCGCCGAGCAGCGCGCACGGATCCCGCGGTGGTGCTCCGCGGGGAGTGAGGGGTCGGGCACTGTCAGCCATCCCGCAAGCCGGCCTTTTCCTTGTCGCTGCCTCGGCACTACCAGACCCAGGCGCGGTCCAGG